>JBAUUG010000076.1:0-2443 GCA_049582585.1 Bryobacteraceae bacterium
GCGATGGGATCTTTGACAGATGTCTGCGGCAGTTGCAAGGTGTAACCGAATTTCGTCCGGAGATGATTTTCGATCGCAGTCGCCTGATCGTATTCGTTGTGAGCCGACTTGGTGATGTCCGAAGCCAGTTTCCCTATCCGCGGATCAAGCTGGGGTAAGCGGAGATAGGTCTCCGAAACGCGCTCCGGATATTGATGTCCTGCTTTGCGAAGCTCTGCCGCGGAGGGAGTCGCGATATCCGATGAAGCTTCGTAGCGGCTGATCGCATGCTGCACATCGAAGTCGTAGACTGCGCCTCCGGAATCACCGGCGAGCATGCGGTAATCTCCGCGGAGGCTGCGCGCCCAGGGAGCGAGGAAGAAGACGTTGGTTCCAATGGGCTCCATCAATACGCGGTAGCGAATGATTTTTTCCCGCGCGATACTCGCGGCATCGTACAAGTGGATCGGCACATCGTTGTGAGGCGGATCGAAGCTCGTATCCGGACGTCGCGAGAGGATGTATTGATCTCTTCGATTGGCCCAACTCTGGCCATCGAATTCGGCCAGTGAGACGCCGCGCCAGCGCAAGTCATAGCGGCCGATCGTATCGCCCTCGATTTGTATGTGCATGACGACCGCGTCGGACTGTTGAATCTGACCGATGCGGCCTAACTGCACGTGATCACTGAAGCCGGAAGAGAAGTCGGTGCCGAACGAATATCCACCAAGATATCCGGCGGAGATGCGCGGCATGACAAAGAAGAGCGCGGCTCCGCCGATCAGAATCATCAGCATGAGCGTGGGTGTAGTTCGCATCAAAGCGAACGACAGATGCCGGTGCTCGTGGGGATCGCTCAAATGCCGTGCGTGGATGGTTGCGGCATTTCCCGAGCGACGCATTTCCATCAACAGAAATGCGGCAACGGCCATGAGCATGAATGCGGCGAACGAGAACAGAAACAGGCTGTCGACTGTCAAAACTGCCGAAGCCAGGACCATCAAAAATGCGAGGATCGCCAGGGTGAGGTGATCGCGTTCTCGGCGCAGCGAAAACATGCGGATTACGACACCGAACAAGGCGAGGTGAATCGTCGCGGGCAGGAAACTGCGCGAGAAGGCGAAGTAATCAATTGCGAAAAAGACGAAATATCCGATGGAAAGCGGTGTGGTCCATCGTTCGGAGATTATGAAAGTGCGGCGCTTGGCCAGGAGGTATCCGCGGACAGCTAAAGCGCTTGCCACCAAAACGATCGATACCAGATCGAGACCGCCAGTTCCGGCGAGCGTGCCAAACCCTGTAAGGACAAGCAGATATAGGGCAATCTGGAAGTATTGATCGATGGCCCGCTCGAGAGGAATTACGCCGGTTTGTTTGGGCTCAGAAGCCATCAAAAAAGTGAAGCGGAGTGATTCAAGAACTTTGAATCATCGTTCGAAGTTCATTGTTCGACATCGGGCACAAGAAAGGAAGGGCGGACGAGGGAAATCTTGCACCGAAAGTCACATCACGAAAGCTAGAAATTTATTTCTGTGGGGTACGTTTTTTTGGGCCTCGAATCTTATTCCCATTTTAGGAAATCCGGCGGGAGAGCGGGATAGCCCCCTCCCCCCTATATCTTTGGAATCATCGATTTAGGGGGAAATCCCAAAGTAATCTATGGGGCTCATGCGGTTGCGGGCAAAATCTTGATTCCTAAGAACTTACGAACTTGCGCAGATCTTTCCCTTATACCGCTTTTGCCTGCGCGAATTTTCCGCCTTTTGAAATGTGGGCGCAAGGTCAGATGTCACATTGGGCTGTGGATTTCTTCAAGCACCGAATGAAACTCCGGCATAAGGCGCAGCCATGCCGTCTCTCTAACCATGCCCCATCCTCTTCCGCGATCGGCGAAAGTAAGGATGGGGGGCAACAGGGTGAGTGTACTTTGCTTAAAACAATTGGCAGCAAGCAGCGAGTGAACCAGTCGCTACAACGTTTGCAGGAAGTTGATGAGATCCTGCATCTGCTGCGACGTGAATCCGGCTTGGAAACGTTTGTTATAGAAATTGACGATTTGTGTGAGATTCGCCGCAGATCCGTTGTGGAAATAAGGCGCACGGGAAGCAAGGCCCCGCAGGATCGGTCCCTTGGTGCGGCTGATATCGGAGCATTGTCCTGAAATCAGGGCTTTCCCTGGATCCGTCGTATAAAAAGTTTGTCCAGCCTCTGGACCTTGCGTACACACCAACTGGAAAACTGGCAGGGTAGGCTGCTGCAGCTGCTGGAGGCCGGCAATGATGTTGGGGTCGGTTTCATATTGCAACGAGTGGCCCGTGCCGATGTCGAGGGGCAGAGGGAATGAATGGTCTCCGACATTGGGGGTGTCATGACAGGTCGTACAGGTGCCCATGATGGGTTGCGTGCCAGTGGTCAAGCCAGGCACGTCGGTGATCGTAAGAGGCTGGTTATTGAAGATCTGCTC
>JBAUUG010000077.1:0-13747 GCA_049582585.1 Bryobacteraceae bacterium
ATCGTGTTTTTTGAAGCGCGCCGTCCTCATACGCGCACTTCTTCCGGCCTGAGGTTCCGAACCATACGGTTGCGCTTGTCGCGCACGACCAGATCGAGAACTACTTCACTGGCCGTCGCTCGTGCGAGAGGCTGATCGGTACTCGCCGGGTTCGTAACGCCCGGAAGCGAATGCTGGGGCCACGCCAGATAGGGCGCAACTGCTGTCAACAGAATCCACGAAACGGTTCGCACAGCCCAGCCGCGTCACTCATTCTGTCATAACGGCGACGCGAACGCGGGTAAATGGGCGTTTGCGAGTGATTGTCAATAGCGGGATTCTCGTCCTTATCCGCCCCGCTGTTGCGGCCAGCGCTTCTGCATGTAAGAACGAAGCCGCAAAATGGCTTGGGACTTGAGTTGTGATATTCGAGATTCGTGCAGGTCGACAATCTTTGCGATCTCGCGCAGCGTCATCTCCTCGTAGTAGTAGAGACTCAGCACGGTTTTTTCGAGGTTGGGCATTTTTTCGATTGCTTCAGCAAGCAGACGCTCCAATTCCACGCGCTCCACAATTTGCGACGGCCACTGTTCGTCTGAATCCGCCAAGTATCGAAGCAGATCGCAACCTTCTTCTTCAGTGCCCGCATTTTCAAGGCTGCCGAGCGTGAGGCCTCGTACCTGTGACAGCCAGTCCTGATAATCAGCCACAGAGAGCTTCAGATACGCGGCGATCTCTTCTTCGGCCGGCATCCGCTGATGCTCCCGTTCCAAAGCAGAAATGGCGCCCTCAATCATTTTGGCGCGCTTGCGCTGCTGCCTCGGCGCCCAATCTAAGCCGCGGAGACTATCGAGTATGGCGCCGCGAATCTTGTATTCGGCATAAGTCTTCAACTTCACATCGTGACTTGCGTCATACCGGTCGATTGCCGCGATGAGCCCAACTACGCCTGTCGAGATCAAGTCATCAAGACTGACGGAGACCGGCAATCTCTCATGGATCCGCCTCGCGATCAGCTTGACTTGAGAGAGATGCTCGAGAATCAACTGCTCGCGTATTTCGGCCGAGATGGGCGGCGCCTTATAGCTGTCTAACTTTTCGCGAGCCGTGTTTTCACGAGCCGTCATTACAACCTCTTCGCGCTGCTCATGCTTGGGTGTCATCCGCGCCTACCTGAATGTTCGGCGGATGGAGGGTAAAACTGCAGTCTTAAATCGGAAGTAAGTGTAAGATAAATTCCAGGAGGATGTAACGAATGCCTGATTCTCGTTCGTCCGATCCAAAAACTGGGCCTCAGGGCACCGCAGCCGCTCGAGCCAAAGCAGTGGAGTTTTCCGCACCGGCCACGCCTACGGAAGAGGAACCTTCAGATGGGCGAGAAGCGCGAATTGCCGAGCTTCGCAAGCAGGTTCAAGATGGAACCTATAAACCGGATGCGGCTAAAACCGGCGCCAAGATCGTCGACGACCAGCTCAAATAGCTATTTCTTCGCCAGCCACCCGAAGCCACGCGGGCCGGCGGCAAATCGGTAGCCTGCTTTCAACGCCAGACGCTCGATGAGATCCAAAATCTCCCGCTGAAACTTCGCCGAAAACCACTCGGTTTCACCGTGACGCCGAGCTATCTCCAACGCTGCGCCACGCGTGGTGGCCCCTCGCGGCTTGGTAGCGCGAACATGCAGAGGATCGCCGATCAGGTCCCGCCTGGACGCGTCAATCGCCATTTGCACCAAGCGCTGCGGGTCGCAGGGTAAGATTGGCGCCAGCGTGGCGCAGACTTCTAAACCCGATTCGCGCAGCGTCCGCATGACTTCGCATCTTTCAGCGTTGGACTCGCAATGGGGCTCGTAGCGACTGCGCACATCATCGCGGTCTGTGGTTACCGAGAAACTGATCCGCAGCTTCGTAACTTTCGCGAGCTGTTGTAACAATGCGAGATCGCGCAGGATCAATGGTCCCCGCGTTTGTATTACGAAAATGCCTGGCGGATTGCGAACCGCCGCTTCGAGGATTCCAGGCATGAGCGGCCGTTCCCGTTCGGCTGGTTGGTAGGGATCAACCAGCGGCGAGCAGTAAATTACTTGGCGGGATCTCATGGCTAGCTGGGCCAGCTCTGCGGCGTTAGCCTTCAGCGTGGTGAATTGTCCCCAATGCTTTGAATCTTCCGGTTGCAGACCGCCAAAGATGCCCATGGTGGGAACGTAACAGTATTGGCAGCCGTAAGTGCAGTTGCGGGCCGGGCTCAAGGAATGGGTAAAGCCGGCTTCCTTCAGAAAGCCGGAAACGGGCGTAAGAATCGATTTCGCGTTTGCTTCGCGAACCTGCCACACCCGCCTATTTTCTCGCTCCGGGCGATCGCTCTTTCGCCCGGGGGACTTCGATTGTAAGATGAGGCAATGTCATTAGAACTGTTCGACCTCTCGGGGCGCCTGGCGGTCGTGATCGGCGGTACTTCAGGCATCGGGAGAACGCTCGCCATTGGGCTGGCGCGCGCCGGAGCGGATGTAATCGCAACCGGCCGCCGCGAGGACATGGTCAACGAAGTCGCAACGGAAATTGAAAAATTGGGGCGGAAGAGCTTGCGGCGGACCAGCGATGCTTCGAATCGTCAGTCGATAGACGCGCTGCGCGATGCCGTTCTGGAAGAATTCGGTCCGGTGGATATTTTGCTGAACGCGGCGGGGCAGATCTTCAGGAAACCGACCGTCGAGATCAGCGAAGACGAATGGAACGGGCTCCTGGACGTGAATCTTACAGGCGCTTTGCGGGCCTGCCAAAGCTTTTACCAACCGCTGGTGGATAGCGGTCGAGGGCGCGTCATCAATATCGTATCCCTCACCTCCTATGTGAGCTTCCTCGAAGTAGCAGCGTATGCAGCGTCGAAATCAGGTCTGCTGGGGCTAACCCGCAGCTTGGCGATCGAATGGGCGCAAAAGGGGGTAAGCGTAAATGCCATTGCACCGGGCGTTTTCAAGACGGATCTCAACACGGCTCTTCTTGAGGGCACGGACCGCGGGCGCGAACTGCTGATGCGCACGCCTATGAAGCGTTTCGGCAAAATTCCGGAACTGGTGGGAACGGCCATCTTCCTCGCCTCTGAAGCTTCCAGTTTCATAACCGGTCAATGCATTGCAGTGGATGGGGGATTTCTCGCCTCAGGCGTAAACAGTTAAACTCGGCATTGCTATGAGGATGACCAGAAGAAGCGCAATGGGACTACTCGCGGGCGCCGTTCCCGGTCTGGCGCTCGAAGTTGATAATCGGCCGGAGCTGCCGCCGGGAATTGAGATTGAGAACGGGCCGTTTCTAGGTACGCGAAAATCTCTGAGCAATTACGAGATTCCGGAGTGGTTCCGCGACGCGAAGTTCGGCATCTGGGCGCATTGGGGTCCTCAATCGGCGATCGAAGATGGCGACTGGTACGCCCGCAATATGTATATGGAAGGCAGTTCGCAGTACAACTATCACGTAGAGACCTACGGGCATCCTTCAAAATTCGGGTACCAGGACACCATTCCGCTGTGGAAAGCCGAGAAGTTCGATCCAGCGGGATTGATTCGCCTCTACAAGAAAGCCGGCGCGAAGTACTTCATGAGCATGGGCGTGCATCATGACAATTTCGATATGTGGAACTCAAAATATCAACCATGGAACGTTGCGAACATGGGTCCCAAGAAAGATGTTGTCGGAATGTGGCGCAAGGCGGCTTCAGAGGAAGGCCTCAAGTTTGGTGTAAGCGAGCACCTCTGGATCACTTACAAATGGTTCTCGGTCAGCCACGGCCACGATCAGAGCGGCCCGTATGCGGGGGTTCCTTACGATGGCGCGAATGCCAAGAATTTCGATCTTTACGTTGATTCCGACGACATTTGGAGCGAGCTCGATTGGAACGAGAGCGGCATACCGGAATGGTGGAAGCGCCACTGGTACATGCGAATCAAGGATCTGGTAGACCAATATCAACCTGACTTGTTGTACACCGACGGCGCGTTGCCATTTGAAGACTACGGCTTGAATCTAGTGGCGCATCACTATAACTCGAGCGCGAAGCGCAATAGCGGAAAGGTGGAGACGGTCTACACCAGCAAGCGCGTGCAAGATACGGAACACGGTATCGCCACGCTCGACGTGGAGCGCGGGGTAGTGGACAAGATATGGCCCCGACCGTGGCAAACGGATACGTGCATCGGCAACTGGCATTACAAGCGAGGCATTCAGTACAAGACACCCAAGACCGTCATCGACCTGCTGGTTGACATCGTGAGCAGAAACGGCAATTTGGTGCTCAACTTTCCGCTGCCGGCGAGCGGCGCGCTCGATCCGGAAGAATTGAATGTCCTCGCGGGCATCACAAACTGGATGGGCGTCAATAGCGAGGCACTATACGGCACTCGCCCGTGGAAGATTTTCGGCGAAGGGCCGGGTACCGAGGCTTCCGCGCAAAGCACCTCATTCAATGAAGAGAAGCGCAAGGATCTGACGGCGGCTGACGTGCGTTTCACGAAAAACGGCGATGCGCTCTACGCGTTCGTCATGGGATGGCCCGAGTATCAGACGGTCATCCGTCCCTTGGCTCTGCAAACGGAGCTGCGGGTGGGCAAAATCCAAAATGTGGAACTGCTGGGCTTTGACGGGAAGCTGGAGTGGTCGCAGGATCAAGCCGGGTTGAAAGTCGTCATGCCACCTAAGAAGCCGTGCGACTATGCGGTGGTGCTGAAAGTGACAGGCGCGTAGAGGATCCGTTGGGGGCTGCGGCGTTACTGGTCGCGCTCGCCGGATTTAGTGTCGCCTCGATCATCCCGGCCGCAGGACATCCGCGGGGAGCCTAAATTTGTGGAATGTCAAGGCGCAGTTGTAGCCTTTGCAAGCGGGTCCCTTCCACGATGTGCCGACTACACAGCCTTGTGGGTTTGCCTGTATTATTTCGTTGGCCGCAAATAATTGGCGCTGGCTGTCCCCGATGTCTATACTTGGACAATCACTGGTGAGAAGGGGATTTAGCAAGAGTTATCTGGCATGACGCGTGTGGACTCAGTTCTCGCGTGCAAGCTTTATTTCCGCCCCAGTGAAGGACCACGTTACCTACATGGGCGTTTTTCGCGAATCGTCCGTGGGGCGACTCCTCTGTCCTTGTATGCTTGTTCGAACATCGCTGCAGTAATCGCATTTTCTAGTCGGTCTTTCTCGAACCGAGATGAACTGTAAGTCCACCAATAACCAAAGAATAGGCTCAGGCCGATGTAGATGAATGCAATGAACTCAAAGGCCTTGCCTTCAGGCATCCACCCAAGTTCGATGAGACGATTGGCAATGAAGAAGCCAGGAATAATGAATAAGCTCGAATATGCGGCAATCCACTGCCACGTACTCGATACAGATAAGCGCTGGATATGCGTTGGCCTCGGTAACCGTGGTAAAGTCACCCGATGATCCATAACGCTGGTCATATCATAATTTGGTTATCTATGTAGTCGTACGGCTCAAGGCCGGTCGCTTCGTTTCGCTGCTAACAACCCGAATACTCTTGATCGGTCAGTCCCTCACCCCACACTCGCCCGAACCGGTTGATCGCTCGAAACACACGACCCGTGGACAAGCCGGCGCTAGCTGCCCAGCAATCGACTGAACTCTTCACCCATGCGGGAACAGGTACTGTCCGAATGTGACCGCCCTTGCCGCTTAAGTCCGCTATAAGCCAATGCTCCTCGCGGACTTGCAGATCTTCGAATCTCAAGTTCAGCAATTCAGCCCGTCGTAAACCGCAGCCGATCAAAACGGCGAGCATCGCCCTGTTGCACAAGCCGCGTGTGGAATCCGCGGGGAAAGCTTCAGCTAAGCTTTTGCCCTGAGTAGCTGAAAGCCAATTACCCATGCGCGTACCGAGTCGCTTAACTCCCCTCACACGGCAATTCCGGCGGCAAGCTCGGGACTGAGCAGGCCAGTATCCGCAGCTTCGAACGCGAGCCTGCGAACGGCAGCCAAATGGAGATTGATTGTCGATGGTGCATACCGCAGCTGCTCAAGCTAAATCCGGTATCTCAAAACGACTGTGCGGTTAAACGCCAGGCGTGGTTCTGAGCAATACCACTCGATGAACTTGTCAATCGCGTGATCATATGTGCGGTGCGAACTTTCAGATCCGAGGCTGTTCAACACTGCTGATTTAGAGTGAGCAAGATCAGGAATCCGCAGCACCGATTTGGGCGAGTGGCGCTTCTTCTTTGTTCTGGGCACAGGCAACGGCCTCCAAAGCCGTGGCCTAGCATTGTCGAACGTGAAGATTGTTGCTATTTCTCGCCTGGCGCGTTTTTCAGGATCTTGAGTTCTCAATCTACGAGATGCGCGTTTTACGGCGAGCGCCGGGATAAACCGGCATGTTGTTGGGGATGAAAGAGCCCTACAAGAAAGGAGAAAGCGAATCCATCTTGGCCCCGAGTCTTGCGGCGAGCATCGCGAGGTGTTCGTCGAAGCGTAGACAGGGGAATCGGTGGGCGGGGCGATTGAGCTTCGAAAAACGCGTTAATCAGGATGCCGACCTACTGACGTACCGGGGAAGGCAACACGGCAGGTCGCGTTAGACGCGAGTGATCAGCCGGTCCTGCGTAGTCTGAGAACCCGCGCACGCTCAGAAACAACATGCACGAGAACCGGGAGATCTCTGGAGCGCCTCGCTCGGGTCGAGGGCGAGGCCGGTCCGAGGAGGTGCAAAACCGAACGTCGGACATGCACGCGCCGAAGAAGTCGGACCGCGCCATAGTACCTATGAACCAGCCGAACAAAGAAGGGCAATCTTCGGCGGAGGTTGGGGAGGGAAGGGCGCGGGCCAAGGAGAACATCGTTCCATCTAACACGAGCCCGACACAGAGCGGGGAACGAGTGTCAGAAGGATTGAGCGGTGTGCGACAAGCAGCTAAAGCAAGAACGCTTCAGCGCTTTGCTCCACCATGTCACCGCTGATCTGCTGCGGAATAGCTTTTACGCCTTAAAACGAAGAACGGCACCAGGAGTCGATGGCGTGACATGGCAAGAGTATGAAACCGGACTGGAGGGTCGGCTTGCCGATCTGCACAGCCGGGTGCATCGTGGATCGTATTGGTCAAAACCCTCGCGGAGAGTCTATATTCTGAAGGCTGACGGTCGGCAACGGCCGTTGGGCGTCGCGGCGCTGGAGGACAAAATCGTTCAAGAGGCTGTGGTGACCATCCTCAACCGGATTTACGAGGTGGACTTCCAAGGCTTTTCGTATGGGTTCCGGCCCGGTCGTAGCCCTCACCAGGCGCTGGATGCGCTGAGTGTGGGTATTCATCGTAAGCGAGTGAAGTGGGTGCTCGATGCAGAATTTGTGGATTCTTCGACAATGTTTCGCACGAATGGGCATTGAAGTTCATTGAGCACCGCGTGGCCGATCGCCGAATGCTTCGCCTGATCCATAAGTGGCTGAAGGCAGGAGTATCGGAAGATGGCGAGTGGTCGGAGACTAAGGTGGGCACTCCGCAAGGATCGGTGGTATCCCCACTGCTTGCGAACGTGTACCTGCATTATGTCTTTGATCTCTGGATAGAAGCCTGGCGCAAGAAAGTGGCACGCGGCGATGTTGTTGTCGTCCGGTACGCCGATGATCTTGTGGTGGGTTTTGAAAGCCGGGCGGACGCCAAATGTTTCTTGGAAGCATTCAAGGAACGGCTGGCCAAGTTCGGCTTGGAGTTGAACGCGGAAAAGACGCGACTGATTGAGTTTGGGCGGTTCGCCGCTCCCAATCGGGAGCAGCGTGGCGAGGGAAAGCCTGAGACCTTCACGTTCCTTGGTTTCACGCATTACTGCGGGAAACGGAGGGGCAATGGAGCTTTCATCGTCTGGCGTAAAACGGCGAAGAAGCGGATGATCGCGAAGCTGCGTGCCATTAAGGCGGAGCTGCGCTATCGGATGCATGAACCGGTTGCGTCAGTAGGTGCGTGGCTGCAGAAGGTTGTCTTGGGTTACTACCAATATCACGCGGTTCCTGGAAACCTGGATCGGTTGCGCATCTTTGGGCAGCGACTGCGGAGGTTGTGGCGCTTGGTTCTGAGTCGCCGCAGTTAATGCGGCATGCTGCCGTGGGATCGGTTAACTCCGATCTTCAACCGCTGTGTCTTGCATCCTTATCCAATGGAACGCTTCATCGCCATTCATCCGAGGTGAGAGCCGTATGCGTAAACGCGCTCGTACGGTTCTGTGCGGGGGGCGATCAGTGATGGTCGTCCCTACCGCGTCAAAGTGGAAGATGCCGTGTTTCAAAAAGGGTCCATTTCGCAACGGTAGATGTGACAGGGAGAAAGTGACGGATGGACGACTGGCTTAGCCAGCGCGTTCATTTCCCTGTTGATGTGCGCAGCACCACGGCAAGAGACAAACCCATCCGGCGCGCATGGTCTACCACAGCGCCACAGTTTCATAAGGTTAAGTTCTGAGACACCAACCGCGCCTATTCGCGCAGATACGTTTTGGATATCATGGGTTGCCATGTACAGACCAAGTACGGTACTGCTCCTACTTCTCGTCCTTGTTGTTGCCGGACGGGCATCTGCGCAAGAACCAGCGGCTGGAAAGGCGTTAGTCTACGTATACAGGCAGCACCAACTCCATGGTGCGGGCGAGCATTCCATAATCTTTGTAAACGACTATCTTCTGTCCGAACTGCATCTTTCCGAGTACGCTCAGCTTGAAGTGCCACAGGGTTCCGTGGTTGTCACAGCAACACTCCCCTACATGAGACATATCGTCCCTCCAACATCAGCGGGATACTGGGCTTCCCTCCCCTCATGCGCCGGCTTCGCGGGCTTGGATTGGCGACGATGGGCCGAAGCGTCGCCCGTGGATGTCGCACACTGCTACAGCGAATTGACCCAACTGGTTAGGGAGTGCCGGGTCTACACAACGACCGGGGGGTGCGCTCAGCCTGGCTGCATCCTGGTAAGGACAACACATATTCCTGCCTGCAAGTACAAACTGAATGGGTTGGGTGATGCCTTTTATCTCCTCCGTGTAGCTCCACAGCTGCCCCACGTCCCAACAGTTAAATCTGGATTCCTAAGCCAAAGCGCGCCGGTCTGGTGGGATACACCCCAACGGACATCAGTAGCGAACTGGTGACGACCCAAAATGATGCTGGTTGGCCGAGGTTCATTCACGATGGCAGTCAGCACGCCCATCAGCCTGCTGGCCGGAACCTTTACTATCAGATGCTTGCACCACCCTATCTCTTTGCGTACATCAAAGCCGTGCTCGCGATTGGCCTCAAGCAGGCGTAGTTATTTTGTGCTCAAGATCGATGGGCACAAACCTTGGTGAACGCACCTTTGGGAGGTTCAACAGATCGGTACCGCGCTCCGGCTCGAAAGCCGCAAGGGACTGGATGATCGGCCCCAAGTTTCTGAGGAGTGTGGAGGTGAGTTGAGATAGGACGCGCCATTGTGCAAGCACCTTATCCGACTCTCCTTTAGGTAACGAGCTGCAGAGGAGCGCGCTACAGGTGTGACAGACGGTTTTGGTGACATACAAAAGTACTCGCCCGGACGAAACTCGACAAGTGGATGCTGCTGAAATGGTAGAAAATCGCCGTCCGGCGCATTGTAATTACGCACCTTTGTTTGGAGTTCCAGGATGCCGATTGATTGTTCTGCCAAAAATTGTCCCGCGATTGAGCTAAGCTTTGTGTTGCGGAAGTACGCCTCTGTGAGGATTAGTCCGGCAGGGTTGTTCTGCTCCACAAGGTTAGTGATGAACTTCGTTGCCGTGCAATAGACGATCTCACAGAACGCTTGCGGAGTCAGACCGCGCGCGGCACGGAATTCGGCGGCAAGGTCGCGAAAATCTCGTCGACCAGCAAGCTTCGGAGCGATCTCATCAAGAAAAATGAGGTTACGCGCGATTCGAAGAGGATCGCCCGGGTGAGGTAGGTAATTGCTGAAAGGCAGTAGACTCGCAGCCTTCTCGATAGGCTCGTCCTGCGACGTTGGCTGCCGTCCAACCAGCAGCAGATCGTTAGCCATAAGGCAGCACTTCATGATCTGCTCGACGTCGGGCGTCTTTGTGACCTTGGCTCCGGCGGAGTCGCACGCCATGAAGGCCTGTCTTGCCACGTACAGCATGTTGATTCTGCTGAAGACCACCCGATCACGGCGCATGGAGACGAGCTGGGCAATCGCTGGATAGTAAGTTGGAAGCATCTGACGCGCAGCTTCGATGTCTGCCGGAGCATCATGGCGACTCTGCCAGCTATTGAGCTGGGCAGAAAAGCGTGCGAGGCCGATGAGCACGTCTTGGAGGCAGTACGGCGCCAGCTATTGGCGAAGATGTTCCCTTGTCGGCCACTGCCCGGTTAATTCGTGCCAAGTGACAAGGACACCCAATCGTCCCATCAATTCCAATTGTCACGCGAAGGCAGGCCCAGTCAAAAGTCTGCTCCTTCAGCACCAAAGGCGCAGGGTCTACAATGCTTGCGATTTCCTCCGTGAGGATCGCCGATTGGCGCGTAAATGCTGTTTAGCTGATGCTGAAATGCTGAACACTGCTCACGCGTATGGTGTCACGTACTGATTCAGGTGGACGTATAGTCGGCATTGCTGAGATTGGCGGCGAACACGGCTTCGGTCAGTTCACGGTCCCGATAAATCGGCAAGTATGGAGTTGGCGTGCGATTGTAGACGGATCACCGCGTCGCAGAAAAAGAATTCCGAGATAAGTTCTGCGACACGTCGCTAACCCGACTTCAATTGAAGGTAGCCGTGCCGATTTCATCAATAGCTGTTGAGAACAGCCCTTCTCATTAACTAGTCAGGTAGACGACGCAAAGCGACCGTCCGCCCCACTGCAGTTACTGATCCTTAAAATTAAACAAGCCGGTGTACCTTCTTCACAAGTGGAACTCTTCGCCGATTTGACGGATGCAGACGCGCTCCGGACTTTGACCGGCGGCTGAGAGAAGACGCTCGATCGGCTCGAAGCGCGGTTCCCGGCTCAACTCGAATGTTTGATGATGGACCGGAAGAACGAACTCCGCGCCGGCATGGTTCGCCATGGTCCAAGCTTGCTCGGGATTGCAGTGTACGCGCATCCACGGGTCATACGCGCCAACGGGCATGATGGCCAAATCGACTGGTCGAGAAGATCGGAGCTGCCTGAAGGCATCCGTGTAAGCAGTATCGCCACCGAACACGACGCGGTGCTGTCCGACCTCGATCAGATAAGCATTGTATCCGCGATACACATCGCTTCGCATGCGCGCGCCCCAATGCGCGACTTGGAAGGCTGTCAGCTTCGCCGCTCCGGCCTGGACGGTCTCATTCCAGTGAAGCTCCTGCACCTTCGCGTAACGTCTTGGACGCAGCAAGTCAGAAGTGCGGTGGGCAGTAATCACTCTGGTGCGGCGGTTCTCGAGCTGTCTCAAAGTCGGCACATCGAAATGATCCATGTGCGCGTGCGAGAGCAGAATCAGATCGATGTGGGGGAGTTCCGCGATGGGAAGCGCCACTTCGACAATCCGCTTGAGGCCGACCGTGAACGGGCCGAGATTCAATCCGATCCGGCTGCCGAAGACAGGATCGGTCAGGATAGTAAAACCATCCAGCTTGAGCAGGACGGTGGTGTGGCCGAGCCAAGCCGCGTGCAGGCCTTGCGCGGGCCACTTTTCAGGATCCGGGCGGCGGGGCGCGGGCAGAATATCTCGGTGGTAGTCCTCGGAAATGCGGCGAAAAAGGGCAGGGGCGGCATGTCTAAGGAATCTCGCGGTATCGGGAGCACGCCTGACCACGCTCGTTAGATGCCTCGCGAGGAGTTAAGTCGCCGCAATGGTGACATCCGAAGTAGACGCCTACTTCGGCGAGAGCCGGTCTTCGAGAGCGTGGAGCCTCGTTTTCAGAGCTTCGATCTCTTCGTCCTTCTGCTGCAGCTTCTCTTGCATCACCTGATAAAGGCCCTGAATGGACGCGAGCGCCACGCCCTGCGCATCTCCCTGAGCGATGTATTTATCGGTGTCACC
The DNA here is from genome assembly GCA_049582585.1 of Bryobacteraceae bacterium. GTDB lineage: Bacteria > Acidobacteriota > Terriglobia > Bryobacterales > Bryobacteraceae > Bog-105. The sequence goes on from JBAUUG010000077.1 coordinate 11,995, forward strand.
GAGACCGAAGGCAGCGAAGAAATCCTGCGCCATGGGGCCGATGTGCTTATGCCCGGCAGCGTCGGCTTTCATGCTCCATTGCGAGATGGGCAGGTGAGTTACTAGATTCAAAACAGAGCGCGAGTCGATGGGAACGATGTTGTTTTTCAAGTTGCGGTCGCTGGAGCAGCTCCAGCTGCCCGCGCCGGTGGACAGGTAGCAACCTTGGTTGCCCGTTCTATCGTAGAAGTAAATGGGACCATCCGCCGACACCACGAAAGAGTTTATCCCTTTGCTATTGCACGCGTAACCATCTTGCTGGCACCAGACGAAAGAGCCGGCGTCGGAAGCATTGGCGTTCGAGCCGCCCGCAAAGCTGTAGTCCCCGCCGGCGGTGTTTCCATAGCCGCCAGCCACCGTCGAAGCGTAACCGCTGGCTGTGTTAGAGTAGCCACCAGCCACGGCCGCAAATAAACCAGTTCCGTTACCGCCTCCGGCTGTGTTGCCCGCCCCCCCGCTCACCGTTCCAAAATCGTCGTCGACAATGTTTGGATACTGATAATTAGCAATTACGCCTCCGCCGCCGCCGATGCTCGCCCCGGTCGCACTATTCGTTACCGTGTTCGGGTTATACCCTCCGGTATATCCTCCAATCACGTTGGACCCAATCCAACCGGTGTTCGAATCGGTGACATTTCCCTGCAAAACCAGCGCGTCGTTGATCGGGTAGGCCACGATCAAATTACTGTTGATCGTCTGCGTTCCGTTGAACGTGTTCGCCCCGGTCGTAGCGAACGCGCTGGCCGCCATTCCGCCCAGCAGACTCGCATTTAGGTTCGCTACCTGCGTGGTCGAGGTGACCTTCAGCGGCGCCGTACCCGTTGCCACTGTCGAGACAAGTTGGTCGTTTGTGGTGACATTACCCGTGTAAGTTTCTCCACCCGCGAACGTCACTGTGCCGTCGAACTTCGCGGTCCCGTTTACTTCCAGCAGCGCGGCCGGAGTTGTCGTCCCCACTCCGACATTTCCCGCGAAATAGTTCTTGTCGCTGGTCCGCCCTGATAGAGCCCGAAACTGGTCCCGGACACCGTGAGAGGCGCGATGAACACTCCATAGCCGGTTGCCGGTTTCCCGCTCGAATAATTCGTAACGGTGGAGTAAACGCCATAAGCGGTAGCCATTGCGCCCTGCGCTTCCGCGTACAGCCCGTAGCCGGTGGTCAAAGTTCCAGCGGTCTCGACCGCATTCGCAAATATGCCGTAAGCGGCAGCAGCCGTTCCTCCCGATTTGTTCACCTGCGCCTGGCTGTACAACCCGTACAGCGCATCCACGGTCTGATTGGAGGTGGTGCCGGTCGAGGACACAAACCCTTTCAGCGTGCCGACCCGATTCGTTGCGCCGGCATCGTTGGCCTGACCCCGCACTCCTTCGTAAATTCCCTGGGATGCCGAAGAGGGATTGGCCGTGATGTTGCCTCGAATGGCTTGCGCCGTTACCGTGGCCGAACTGGCATAAGCGCTGGTGGTTGGGTAAATGTCGAGGTACGCTGACGGCGCGGTCGTGGCTAATCCTACTTTGCCGCTGAGCGCGAACAGCGGAGAGGATTCAACATTGCAGGCCGTGGTGAACAGGGCGATGCTGTTGACTGTCGCCGTTCCGTCGCTGGTCACTGAGGAGCAGGCTGTTGGGGTGTTTAGTGGCGCCGTCAACGCGCGCATCATTCCCGTCTCGTTAGGCGCCGGCGTCGGTGTTCCCGAAGCTGCCGCTGGAGTCA
>JBAUUG010000078.1:0-11397 GCA_049582585.1 Bryobacteraceae bacterium
CACTTCGATGCGATGCGAATGGATTGTTCACTTGCCGTGCCGGCGACCAAGGACGCCACTTACATAGGGTCGCGGTTTACTATCCGAGTAGTTGAAGACAATCCGGAGCAGGATCGAAGAATTCTATACGTCCATGAGGGCGCGCGTGAGTTTCATATCTTTTCAGGGAAGGTGGTTAGCGCCGTAAAGGCAGCGCGTTTGGTTTGCGAAAGGGTTGCCAATTATGGATGACGCGCCGTCATACGCCATTTTGGGCCGAGGCCGGTGGGCGGGTAAGATGCGCGGCATCCTGGCTGGGCAGGATCGCCGGACTGCTGTAATCGAAGAGACCAAACGCCGCCCTGCGGAGAGCGACGGGGACTATAAGGCGCGCTTAATGGAATCGATGTTGGGAAGCGCCGGGCAGATCGTCTGGATCTGCGTGCCGCCTGGTCCCCATATTCCTTTGATGATTGAAGCAGCTATCGCGGCCGGACTTCACGCCGTGGTCGAGAAACCATGGCAATGTTCGCGCTCCCAAACCGATTCTCTTCTGGCGATTGCGCGGCCAAAGCGTCTCCTGATTGCGATTCATTACGAGTATTGTTTCCTCGAAGGTTTGAGGCGTTGGCGGGATGATTTCAATAACACGCCTGGCCTCCGTTTCGGCGGACAATTCACAGTGAATCGTCCTGATCGGCTCGGGATTCCGGCGATCGATAATTTAGGCTGCCATCTGCTCGCAATTCGGGCGTATGCCGTGCCCCACGCTGAACTGTCCGGGATCTACTGCGGCTACGAGCTCCCCGACGAGCGACGCGTTTGGGTCGAGAAGAATGATCGAGAGATCGCGTCCATTGACTTTCTGGGGAACAATGAACCTTTAATTCAGCGCTTTATCTTGGGAGTTGAGAATACTCTTACCAGCGGCGATTTTCCGTTTGATTTGTGTTTCGCATCACGTGTCTCAGAGGAAATCGACGTCCTGAAACGAAAATAGGCCGCTATCTTCCAGCGATCTGAGCAGTGACCGCATCGCGGTTTTTGCGAATCGATTCGTCTTTCGGATCGAGCGCGAGCGCCTTGTCGAATTGCGCGCGTGCCTCGGAGAGTTTGCCCTCGCGAATCAACAATTCACCATACTCATTTTGAAGCCTCGCGCTGTCCGGATATGCGAGCGCGACTTGACGGAACTGCGCCGCGGCTTCATCCAAGTTTCCTATTCGCGCAAGAGCCCGGGCAAGATCATAGCGGGCGTTTATGTAATCCGGTTGGGCTTTCAGCGCGAGCCGAAACTGGAGCATGGCGTCGCCGGAGCGGCCGAGGATTTGAAACGCCGAGCCGAGCATGTCGTGAGCTTCCGGCCGCTTCGGCTCCAGGTGCACAGCCGCTTGAAGCATCGGCACTGCTCCTTGTGCATCAAGCCGCGAAAGCATGAGCGCTCCAAGATTCAAGTGAGCAGGAAAGTCGTTTGGATATTTTTCGAGACGATGTCGCATCACGGCCTCTTCCACGGTCCTGCGGCGGTCGGCTGATCCTCGGGGCAAAACCTGCAGCCAGAGATGACCCATTTCATCCGTGGCTTGATTGCCGGCGCGCACGCGTTTCGGCGGACGATTGGGATTCCTAGGGTTCGCGGCGGAATTGTCGTAGTGATAACGCATCGAAACGATCGAGCCTTTCGGCAGGAAAACGGGCTCACGGTAGTGGTACACGGCCTGCCAGTTCAGATCCCAATCGGGAATTCTAACCAGCCACTTGCGAGTGCCATCAGGCAGAGTGGCGTACCCTTCGAGCAGCTTTCCGAGATAGTGCGCGTGCGGATATACAGCCAAAGCATCGGCGTCGATTGGAATGCGGAAATCGTCTGAAACCAAAAAGTCGTGATCGCCTGCGGGGATGTTCAACGCGCCGTCGTGCTCAAGCTCAATCAGGATAGGAAAGCGATCGGGCGGCTGATCCGTGAAGTAGAGACCGATGCTCGGCTGGACTTGCTCGAGTTTTCCCGTCGGCTGAAGATGTGCGTTGAGGACGAGGTCATTGCCGGGGTCGAGCCGCCACGAAAATCCATCCGGTTCGGAATAAGGAACGGAACCCGGCTTCCAAAGAAGAAAGTGACCCGGGGGGTCCAGTGGATTCCGATCAACCGTTACATCCATACCGGGAAAGCCAGCGCCGGGAGCAGTCTCCAAACGTTCCGCTGATCTTTGCCGGTCGATAAACAAGTTGGCGTGGTGAACGGTTCTCCGTTCGCCGGGACGAATCTCAATTGCCCGCACGTATCGCGTTGTAACAATGTTGGGCTTAAGAACGAAATTCCAGAAAACGTTAGGACCAGAAGCCGGAAGCGAGAACGGGCGCGGTGCTTGAAGGACCAAATCAGGAGGGCCAAGCTGCCAGCCGGCCGTGAACTCAGGTGGGGTAGGAAGTTCAGAAGGCGGTCCTTCAGGCGCCCCGGCTTCAACCCAGTCGCTGATGAGGCGGATCTCTGCATCGGTTAATCTGCGCTCATCTTGAAATTCACCATAGCCGGGCTGCGGCAGCCAAGGCGGCATGTAACGGCTCTTCGTGACCGCCGCGATTTCGCGCGCATGCTTCTTCACGTCTTGATACGTGAGAAGTGAAAACGGACCGGCTTCGCCCGGCCCATGGCACGCCGCGCAATTTCGATAAATAATCGGGGCGATATCCTTGCCGAACGCCGGTGATGAACTCTTCTCCTCCGCATGCGAGATAAGTGCGCACGCCAAAAGAGCGCTTATAGCAACAACCGGGTTCAATGTTTCAAGCGCCGCCCAGAACCGAAGCGGCTGCCCTGCCCCATTGCCGCCGCCGTTCATTCGAAGTGTTCCGCCAATCCACTTGCGGAAGGAACATGGACGGATCAATCCGATCACGGTACTTCATCGCGATATTCATCAGCGAATCCAATAGCGAATCAGAGAGATAGTGAGGCTCCAAGCCGAGGTCGATTAGCTTCGAGTTTTTCGCGTTGTAGTAGTGCTGCTCGAACTCGACACGCGGGTCCGGTAGATGATCGATATCCACGCTCAGCCCGAGCTTCTTTCCGGCCGCTTGCACCAATCGCGCGATCTCGAGCACCGAAAACTGCTCCGTGAACTGGTTGAATACCCGGCACTCACCGGGTTCGGCAGGATTCTGGCACGCGATCTCAATGCATCGCACGGTGTCGCGAATATCCAGGAAGCCTCGCGTCTGTCCGCCCCTCCCGTACACGGTGAGCGGGTGACCGATAGCGGCCTGAACGCAGAACCGGTTCAATACTGTGCCAAAGACTTCGTCGTAATCGAAGCGATTGATCAGCGTATCGTCATAAGCGACTTCATCCGTGACAGTTCCGTACACGACGCCCTGATTCAGGTCGGTGGCGCGAAGCCCCCAGATCTTGCAGGCGAACATAATGTTGTGACTGTCGTGCACCTTCGATAGGTGATAGTACGAGCCGGGTTGTTTGGGATAAGGCAGCGTGTCTTTCCGCCCATTGTGCTCGATGGTGATGTAACCCTCTTCGATATCGATATTGGGCGTGCCGTACTCGCCCATAGTCCCGAGCTTGACCAAGTGGCATTCGGGCTGGAGCTCGCGCAAGGCGAATAGCAGATTGAGCGTCCCGACGACATTGTTTACCTGGGTGAAGACCGCGTGTTTGCGATCAATCATCGAATAGGGCGCTGCGCGCTGCTCAGCAAAGTGAATCACTGCATCCGGTTCGAAGGATTCGATGGTGGAGGAGAGAAAGTCGTAATCCGTGACATCACCGACGAAAAGATCGATCGACTTACCCGTGAGCTCTTGCCAGACGGCCAGTCTTTTCGAAAGAGGACGAATGGGAGTGAGAGTCTCGACACCGAGTTCGTGGTCCCATTGACGCCGCGCGAAATTGTCTACGATAGCGATCGAATGGCCTTTTGCGGATAGATACAGCGCGGTTGCCCAACCACAATAGCCATCTCCTCCAAGCACGCAGATCTTCATGTAGCGCGATGTTGCTCCTCGTTCAAAAATGTCCTTCTAAAAAACGACGCAATTACTGCTCGCGAGGTAACAGAGAGGAAGTTACCCCATTGTTCTTCCGCGAAGTCGACCCCACGACCACCGTTCCCAGGAAAATAAGCAGCGTTCCGATCCATCGAGCGAGGCTTACCTGTTCCCGCAGAAAAAACTTTCCCAGCACGGTAGTGACGATGTAGCCCATCGCAGTTAACGGCAAAACAAAGCTGAGGTCCGCTAAGCTGAGCAAAGCCATCCGCGTCAGCAACGCCAAAATAAGCGCTAAAATCCCCAATGCTACATAGGGGTTCATCATGGCCCGCACATACAGAAACGGATTGGTAGAAAGAGCCTGCGAAAAATGTCTCATGCCCCACGCAAGAGACAGGTTTCCAAAGGGCCTCAACACCAGCACTAACGCAAGAAGGCGGTACGCGCGGATCAAGCGATTGCGAGGACCGGTTACCTCAGTCACTGATCTTATTGTAAGCAATCGGCTTACAGCGTTGTCAGGCCAGCGGACTGATGGCGGGTAAAACGACTCCTGAGCACTGTCCTAAACCGATTCGCGCGAACCCGTCCCGAGCGCAGTAGCCGCGGAGAAGGACTTCATCTCCGTCTTCTAGAAACGTCCGTTTTTCTCCACTTGGCAACTGCAACGGCTCACTGCCTTTCCAGGTTTGCTCCAACAAGCAGCCGCGATTTTGCCTCTCAGGACCGGACACGGTTCCGCTGCCGATCAAGTCGCCCGCGCGAAGATTACAGCCATTCGAAGCATGATGCGCGACCATTTGGCCCAGCGTCCAATACATGTCTTTGAAAAATCCGCGACTGATCAGCGCGGCCTTCGGCATCAATGCAGATCGCAGCCAGACTTCCAGCACGATATCGAACGCGCCGGGATTCGGCGCTTGCAAATACGGAAGGGCCGGGACATCGTGTTCCTTGGCAGGCGCGCGGAACGGTTCCAGAGCTTCCGTTGTAATGACCCAGGGCGAAATAGACGTCGCGAAGTTCTTCGCCAGGAAAGGCCCGAGCGGCTGGTATTCCCATCGCTGTATGTCGCGGGCCGACCAGTCATTCAGCAGGCAGACGCCGGCGATGTGTTGTTCGGAGCGGCTGATCGGGATCGACTCGCCCAACGAATTGCCCGGACCGAGGAAAGCACCCAATTCTAATTCATAATCCAGCTCTTTGGACCGTTCGAAGCGGCCCTCCCCTATTTGCCCGATCGGGCGTCGGACGGCTGTCCCGCTCACCACGATGGAAGACGATCTGCCATGATACGCAATCGGCATGTGTTTGTAGTTCGGCAGAAGCGGATTGTCAGGCCGAAACATTCGGCCGACGTTTGTGGCGTGATCGAAAGAGGCGTAAAAGTCGGTGTAATCGCCTATAATTGCCGGCAGCAGCATCTCGCATTCGGTTTGCGCGAATAGTTGTTGTTCGGGCGAGCTCTTTGCCAGAGCCTTGCTGAGCGCCTGGCGAAGGTCTCTCCTTTGATTCGCCGGCAGCGCCATGTAGCCGTTCAGATTCTCGCCTTCGACCCAGGGGTGCAGATCCAGTATGAAATCTCCGATTGCTACTCCGAGTCGGGCCCGGGAATCAGGGCGATTGCGGAAAACGCCCAATGGAAGATTCTGGATAGGAAAATCGCAGCCCGGCCGATTCGCGGATTCTACCCAGCTCTGTAATTGAGGATTGTGAGTCTCGTCGATCATAGCCAGCCGTGCCCTTGCAGGTCCTGAATCGGCTCTTGAAAGGAGCACGACCCGAAGGAATGCGCAAATTCGGTACGCGCCGCCCTGATCTCACCGGCTTCAAGAGAGCGGTCACGCCAATGCGCGCGATCGTCAAATTTAAAAGCGGCAGGATCTGTTTCAGCAAGAATGGCGTCGATCCGGCGCTCACCATGCCAGGCAAACGCAGCAGCAACAAAAACATTGATGAAACCGTGGATCATCGCGGACGGTCCGCCGGGTTTGTACGTGAGGGGATGTTCGGATCGGATCGGATGATGCAGGCCCGCGGTCGCCTTGAACGGCATCCGCAGCTCCGCGCAAGCGGATATATATTCCGCAACGTACTCTACTGAAGGGATGGTCTGCGGGGTGACACCCCCTGTGCGAATCTTCGCGAACGACCCAACTCTTTTTACTTCCTCGATCTGATCCAGCGAGGCCTCGCAGTACACAGGCTTCGATGCCGATATGATCCTTTTCGATTCGATAGCGGCAGCGCGAGGATGATCTGAATCGCTCAAGACCGCGAAAGGTAAATCCATGTCGGCGCGCAAGGTATCGAGATCGGCAGCCGAGATAACAAATCGGCCTGCCATCCAGGCGTGTGGGCCGGTGCGGTAACGCTGGTAATTGGAAAGTGCAGCCTCAACCGGCAGCGATGCCGGCGGGAACATTCCAGCGTAATCGACGAGATTCCCGAGCAGCGCGCGCAAGGCGGGCGCTACGCGTCCAGCCACGAGAGGTAATAATCTTTGTCTTCGAGATCCACAGCGTCGCGGCTCACGTGAAGGCCGCGAAAAGTGTCCATCATAACCGCGAGTTCATTCGTCTCTTTCTGGCCCAGTGAAGCCTCTGTTCGGCCAGGTTGAGGGCCGTGTGCGAGGCCGTCCGGGTGCAGCGTGATGGAGCCGTATTCAATTCCCTTCCGGCTCATGAATTCTGAGTTTGCGTAATACAGCACTTCATCGGACATCACGTTCGAATGGCTGTAGGGCGCCGGAACCGCTTCAGGGTCGAAATCATAAGGGCGTGGGCAGAAAGAACAAACCACGAACCCATCGCTCTCGAAGGTCTGGTGCGTCGGCGGCGGCAGATGAAAGCGGCCCACGCGCGGTTCAAAATCGTGAATGTTGAGCGCCCAGGGATAGTAATAGCCGTCCCAACCGATCACATCGAACGGATGATAGGCGAGCGACATCTCCGTCAGGCAGTTTGCCTTTTTAACGATGAGTTTGAACTCGCCTTTCTCATCGCGGGTCTCGATATTTTGGGGGCAGCGGATGTCGCGCTCCCCGTAAGGGCTGTTTTCTGTGAGTTGGCCGAATTCATTGCGATAGCGTTTGGGCGTACGCACGTACCCGGCGCTTTCGATGATCAACAACACTCGTCGTTCGGAAGCGAAGCGATAGCGATGCAGAATTCCGCGCGGGATCACCAGATAATCGCCATTGCCGAAAGCAAGGCTTCCGAACGGTGATTCCAGCATTCCTTCGCCTTCGCTGATATATACGATCTCGTCGCCCTGTGCATTCCGATAGAAATCGGAAACCTCGTTCGACGGCCGAACAATGGACATGGAAACATCGCCGTTGAACAACAAGGGCATGCGATCCGCGATCGCGTCACCGCAGTGCGCCAATTCTTTAGTTCGAAAATGGCGGTGCCGCAACGGCTCCGAAGGCGCCGCATCCCATTTGATTTCTTTCAATGTATGTAGAGCGCGAACCGCGGTCGGGCGTCGCACATGGTAGAGCAGCGAGGAGGGTCCGACGAACCCCATGTTGCCCATCAGCTCTTCGGAATACAGCTCGCCGGATGGTTGCCGGTATATTTTGTGCCGTTTTGAGGGTATGGTCCCGAGTTGGTGATAGACGGGCATGGACGATACTACGAGTATATTGCTGATAAATGGAGCCTGTTCGTCTTGATTCCAGCCGATATCTTGGTTCCTCCGCACGTCCTCGCGCTAACCCCTTATGAACCGGGCCTGAGCGCTGAAGAGGTGAGGGCGCGCTTCGGGCTCACTCGCGTCGTAAAACTGGCTTCGAACGAGAACCCGCTCGGCTCGTCGCCGGTTGCGATCGAGTACGCTCACCGCGCTCTGTCCGGCATGTTCCGTTATCCCGATGGAGGCCTTGCGCTGCGCCGCAGACTCGCGGAGCGCTTCCATCTTAAGCCCGAAAACGTGATCGCCGGCGCAGGAAGCGAAGGCATTATGGCCAATATCGTGCGCACGTTTCTCTGCGATGACGATGAAGTCCTCACCACCGACGCTGCTTTCTCCGGCTTCCAAGTGCTGGCGCGCGGTCGCGGAGTGGCTTACCGAACCGTCCCCTATAGCGATTGGCGCTACGACCTCCGCGCGCTCGCCGACGCAACTAGCGCCCGCACCAAGCTCATCTATCTGGCGAATCCCAATAATCCCACCGGCACATTCTTCACCCGTGAAGCTTTTGAAGAGTTCCATCGCCGCGTGCCGGAACGTGTTCTGATTATTCTCGATGAAGCCTATTTCGAGTTCGCGATGGGTGAGCCATCGTATCCGGACTCCATGCATTACCGCTTCGATAATGTGATTACGCTCAGGACTTTTTCGAAGGCCTATGGTTTGGCGGGAATTCGCGTTGGATACGGATTCGCGCACGAGAACCTCATAGCGATGCTGCTCAAGGTGAAGCTACCGTTCGAACCAAGTGGAATTGCAAGCGCAGCGGCCTTGGGCGCGTTAGAAGATAGTGAGTTCCTGCGGCAATCCATCGATAACAATGAGCAAGGGCTTGCTTTCATCACCCGCGCTTTTCGAGATCTCGGTTTCCAAGTGGTGCCTTCCGCCGCCAACTTCGTCATGCTCGTGTTCGACAGCGGCAATCAAGCGCAAGATATTTTCGAGCAGCTTTTGCAGCGAGGCGTTATCGTGCGGCCCTTGAAGGCGACCGGCCTTCCTCACTGCCTTCGCGTTTCGATCGGCACAAAAGAGGAAAATGAGATGTGCGTGGACGCATTCAGGGGGCTGCGCACAAATATGGAGGTTAGCCCTTATGCCACAACTTGCTGAACAGCTCACTGGAAAACCTGAAAGCGTCTCTTCAGAGCAGGACGATTTCCTTCCAATTCATGGAACGGATCACGTGGAATTCTATGTCGGCAATGCAAAGCAGGCGGCCTATTTCTACCGGAGTTGTATGGGTTTCGCGCTGTTGGCGTATCGAGGGCCTGAAACAGGCACGCGAGATCGCGTCTCCTACGTTCTAGGGCAAGAAAAGATCCGCTTTGTTCTGACTACCCCGCTGCTGCCGTCCGGGGAGATCGCAGAGCATGTGCTGCGTCACGGCGATGGAGTGAAGTCCATTGGGCTATGGGTCACTGATGCCGAGTCCGCCTGGAAAGAAACGACTGCGCGAGGAGCGCGTAGTGTCCAACCCCCTTACACAATCGAGGATGACCGGGGAGAGGCGCGGCTTTCCTCAATCGCGATTTACGGCGATACGATTCACACCTTCGTCGAGCGGCGTGATTACAAGGGTGCTTTTCTGCCGGGATTTGTCGAGATTCCCGGACCGGACCACGTGTCCAGAGCGGCGGGTCTCTTGCATATCGATCACATGGTTGGAAACGTCGGTTGGGGCCAGATGAACACCTGGGTCGATTTCTACGAACACGTGATGGGATTTCGAATGTTCAAGCATTTCGACGATCAAGACATCTCGACCGAGTATTCAGCGCTGATGTCGAAGGTGATGGCCAACGGCAATGAACGGATACGTTTTCCGATCAACGAGCCGGCTCAAGGTCGCCGCAAGTCCCAGATCGAAGAGTATCTCGATTTCTACGGCGGACCGGGCGTGCAGCACATCGCCATGGTGACCAACAACATCATCGAAAGCGTCGCTCGGTTGCAGGGCCAAGGCCTGGAGTTTCTCTGCGTCCCCACGACCTATTACGAAGAGCTGACTGCACGCGTAGGGAAGATCGATGAGCCGATTGACGAGCTGGCGAAGCTTGGGATTCTGGTAGATCGTGACGACGAAGGATACATGCTCCAGATTTTCACCAAACCAGTCGAGGACAGGCCGACGCTGTTCTATGAAATCATCCAGCGCAAAGGCAGCCGCAGCTTCGGCAAAGGCAATTTCAAGGCGTTGTTCGAAGCCATCGAGCGCGAGCAGGCAAAGCGCGGAAATTTATAACTGAATCATGCCAGACATCCCCATCACCGATACTCTCGGGCTCACTGCGGACATTCAGATCAGCGATGACGCGCTATTGGCGAAGTCAGCCCTGTCCCATTTGACCTTCTCGTCAACGCCTCTAATTGGCGAACTTGAGAAACCCGTCGAGGAAACTTCAATAAAAAATGTGGCTTTCGGTGCAAAGATTACAGCTCCCTCCACCCTGATTGCGGACGCCGCGAAACTCGCGCTCAAGACTGGAGTCACCGGTGAATTATCTATCCACCGGGCGGCCGACAGGAGTTTGTTTGGCGACGATGAGTTCTCGCTGTCCATTCCAATTGCTTCGGGCCAGACCTGGATTGGCCTTGAGATCGATGCAATCGTCGACGCTAAACTCTCGGGGAAGGTTGACGGCTTCGGAGTTGGCGTGGAAGCGGTGTCCGCGCTCGCATTGAGCACCTACACACTGCTCGAAGATGCTGGGCCCCACAAACCGACTTTGAAACAAGCTATCGAGAAGGCGCTCGAGAGTTTTTCCGTAGCGTGCAGCGCCGGCGCGGTTCGGGCTCAGCCTGCTGGTACCGCAAACGTGATCGACCTCAGTGGATCCGTCAAGTTCAGCGGATCGTATTCACTGCCGATCGATGTCAACGCGCTCGCGTCCGCTGATCTTCCTTTCAATCACAAGATTCAGGTCAATCCCGGAGTGACGCTGAAGATCGGGGGCGAGATAGCGCTCACCGGAGACTTCATCGTTCGCTCCTACAAAGTGAGCCAAGGAGAATTGCGGCTCGGCGTTTACAAGAAGAAAGGCACGACCCTGTCGGCGAGCTTCACGGCAGGGGCGGGTATAGAAACGGACGTGGACGGCACGGACGTGATTCCGGCGGTGCTCGACGCAGTCCTGCCGGGAGTCGACCCGAAGAAAGCCGGAATAACCGGCGATGCCGCCGCCGACTTGAAGAGCGCGCTTAAGGACTGCATTGACCATACCCTCTCGGTTGCAATCAATGTTGCGTGCTCGGCTGCTCTCACTGACGAAGCGGCGGTCGTCTACTCCATCAAGCTGGCCGCTGGAAATGAAGACGAGACGGATAGTGCGATCAGTTCCGCGCTGAAAGGCGATTGGACTCGCCTCGACAGCCTGTCAACGGCGACGAAGCTGCGCAACGTGTTGAAAGACACCAAGGACTTCAAGCAGAAGATCAACATCAATCTGCTCGGTGTCTACAATGCGACGACTCTCGAGGATTATGTAAGATCGTGCACCATTTTGCACGATGAGAACGGCCAACTCACCATCACGGACAAAGTGAAAGCGACGCGGATTTCGACCGCAGCTGTTCCGTATGCCGCGGACGCGGAAAAGCTGCGCCGAGTTATCGCCGAAGCCACTCTCGCAACCATGATCTACGGCGCGGCATCCGGGGCCACTGGCGCAAAACTCTCGGCTTTCTCCGTTAAGCAGACCTATTTCCGGTACAAGAGAGAAA
>JBAUUG010000079.1:0-4151 GCA_049582585.1 Bryobacteraceae bacterium
GCTGCAGTCTCTAGACTATGCCGAACGCCAGTTGCACTTCTACGATCTTCACGCCTGGGTGATTATGAGCAATCACGTTCACCTTCTGGTCTTCCCGCGAGTGCCGCCGGCGCGCTTCCTGCAGTCCATCAAAGGCTACACGGCGCGTGAGGCTAACAGACTCTTGCAGCGCACCGGAGAACCCTTCTGGCAAGGCGAATCGTATGACCACTGGACAAGGAATGAGCGGGAATTGGAACGGGTGCGGAACTATATCGAACAAAACCCGGTACGGGCCGGTCTGGTCGCGAGTCCGGAGCAGTATCGATGGTCCAGCGCTTACGTGGAGCAGGCTTCCAGCCTGCCACGCCGGCATTCGTGACGGCGTTCGGCGCGCTAACGCTTCAATCCCACACGCCCAAGCATCACTTCGATCTCCGGATTCGCCATGAAGTTTTTCCAGATAAGCCCAGTCCGATAATTCTCCATCATCACTACAATCGGCGCTTGATTCAAGCCCATGTAGATTTGCGAAAACCAGTCTTGCTGCAGGTTGAAAGCATCGCGGAATCCGTAGATGTCCCAAAGGCGGTCGCCCAGTTCGCGATAGAAATATTTCAGCGCTTCCATCGAGGCCTCCGGCGTGTAAGGAAACGCCGAAATAGCCCCCGTTGGAGCGATAGTGCCGTCGTCCAGTTCCGGATTCGGCTCATACGGAACATATCCTTCAGGTCCGTCTACAGCAGTGATTCCCCAGCACTGAGGACCATAGCCTTTAAAATGATGCGCGTCTTGAATGCAGTAGGCGCGATTGATGCGGGCAATGTTCCGATTGTTCTCGAAATAGTCGGTAAAGCGATCGCGAAGGTGAGGATCAAAGCCCATATAAGAATAGTCAGTGAAAAACAGCGGGCCCCAGTTCCTGCGCCGACGTCAAGCTTGACTCCGTAGTAAGTGCGGCCATTGAGATAGTAACTGGCAAGTCCTGCCCATCCGGAATAGTAAAGATTCGGCGGAACACCGTGCTTGGGCGAGGCAATGGCTAAAAGATAAGTGATCATTACTTCATTCCAGCCAGTCAGGCGATTGCTTATGTACCACGAATAGTCCGGCGACCAGTGCCAGAACAGCGCGTCCCCATTCTGAGTTCTGCGGAACCAATCCCATTCGACGGTATTCCATAAGTTCGTGATTTTGTCGTAAAGCTCCCCCTTGAAGTACTGGCGAGCGGTCAGTAAACCTTCCATCAAGAATGAGGTTTCGACCAGATCGGCCCCGTTATCGTACAGGCCGAACACCGGCATATGGTGGCCTGTGGCGCCATCCATGAAGTGCGGCCACGCGCCGTGATAGCGGTCCGCCTTTTCGAGAAAGTTTGCGATCTTGAGCATGCGTTGAAGGCCTTCCTGGCGCGTAATGAATCCACGCTCCACGCCCACAACCAGCGCCATGATTCCGAAGCCGCTCGCGCCCGTAGCGACGATGCGGTCGTCGCCGGGAAAATTCTCGCGGGTCATGCCCGAATCCGAATCCGCGCTTTCCCAGTAGTAGCGAAAGCACGCCTCCTGAACCATCGACAATAGCTCCTCGTCGGTCATGGCGCGCGTAGCTGCAGTGACAGCTTCAGATAACCCGGATTCGTGATAGTTCGCATCGCTTGCCGTGATCTTGTATGCAGCCTTTCGGCCCGCTTGACCAACGAAATCCGAGTAGCGCTGAACGCCCGGAAGCTGAATCCCGACCGGGCGAAATGGGCCATTCTCGAGCGCGCGATAGACGACGTAGCGTGCGAGGTTCTTGCTCTCGACTGTGTCCCACGTCACGTCAATGTGGCGTTCATAGCCCTTAGCCTGCACATTGCGGACCGTGGGCAATGCGCTTCTGGATGCAGCCAAGTTTCTTGAATCGATCCTTAACTCGTCAATGATCAGGCTGTGATCCGCGGCATCCGCGGCTCCCTGCACAAAAAGAATGCTGTTCACGCGATGGGGTTCAAAAGGATGTATCGAGGCCGTGGCAAATCGGTCCAAGGGAATTTTGATCTGCGTCCATTGACCCTTAGGGAGGCCGGAGATAAAGCCCGATACCTCGAGCGGCTGAGTGAAATTGCGATCCTTGTCTTTTAAAACAATGCGCGGGAAATCGCCGGCCCGGATCGCCTCCGGCGCGTACCACGAAAAATAGAGCGTGTCGCCCGGAAAGTAAACTTCGCGATTCCTCCATTCGTAAAGGCGAACTTCGGCCTCCCAGCCGCCGCCGGGCATAGACTTCCAATCCAGCCGGAGAGCGTTGGGCGGCGTTAGAAAAATGCTCGTTTCGACCGGCAATTTCTCGCCCATGAGGCGCAGAGTGCTGGGCGCGGAGGCTTTTCCCGCGCTGTGATAGTAACGGTCCGGAGTCAGGCTGTTATCGAAGAAAACGCGTTGATAGTAAGCCGTATCTCCGCGACCGGGTGGAGCACACATACCGGGCGGAGCACACATAAGGAGCAGTGCTGAAAGTACGCTCCCCAAGCAGCAGATTCTTAGCTCAGCTCCAGTATGCAGCGCCAGTCGCACAGCTCTCGCGCTGCGACTTAGCCGCGCGGTGCTCGGTGTTAGGAAGCTGCTTGTGCGGGGCATTTCGACTCGCCGGGTTTTTTGGCAATTTCTTAGTTGACAGCCTAACGCGTATCGCATAGACTCAATCCTAAGTAAAAACACTACCTCCGTTAATTCAAACGGTATAGTTCCTGTCGCCGAGAGTTCCGCCTATCGGTCGACCAGGTAAATAGGGGAGATCCATGTCCAAAAGATCGACGTCCAAGAAGACGCTTTCTCGTATAGTGCCATTCGCGCTTGTCGCCATTTGGCTTTTGATCACGATTGCTCCGCCCGCCGCGGCGCAGTTCCAGGCGGGCATTCAAGGCGTTGTACTCGATCCCAACGGGGCGACGGTTCCCGATGCCAAGGTCACGCTGACCAGCCAGGAGACCACCGTCGAGCACACCGTTGCAACGAACAATGACGGCGTCTTTACGATTTCTTCTCTGGCTCCAGGCAAGTACACGCTCTCCGTGGAGAAAACCGGGTTTACAAAGAAGGTTCTCTCGGACCTTATTGTTACCGCGGAACAGACGCAGTCGTTCAAGATCTCGCTCGAAGTGGGTCAAGTCTCGCAGACCGTCGAGGTCGCGGCCGGGGTCCCGTTGATGAACACGGAATCGGCCACTATCGGAGGCACCATAACCACGCAAGAGATCCAGTCGCTGCCCTCGTTTTCCCGCGATCCCTACCAGTTGTTGCGGCTGGCCCCCGGGACCTTTGGCGATGGCGCTCAAGGCGCCGGCGGCAGCGGGTCGCAATTGCCCGGCACGAATAAGAACGGGCCCGGCTCGACGGACAGCATCTTTCAGGTGGAGAACGGTCCCGCGATCATAGCCAACGGCACACGCCAGAACGAAAACAATTTCCAGATCGATGGCTTGTCCGTGAATAGCACCGTGTGGGGTGGATCTGCCGTGATTACTCCCAACGAGGAATCGGTGAAAGAAGTAAGGGTTATCTCCAATAACTACAGCGCTGAGAACGGCCGCACCGGCGGCGCCCAGGTCGAAGTGGTTTCTCAGAACGGCACCAACGACCTGCACGGCAGCTTCTTCTTCAAGTGGCACCGCCCGGGCCTCGATGCCTACCAGCGCTGGAACGGTCCTGGGACCCCCAGCCCCGTGGTGCGCGACGACGCTCGATTCAACCAGTTGGGCGGCAGCCTGGGCGGCCCTATTTGGAAGAACAAGCTGTTTGCCTTCTTCTCCTATGAAACGCTCCGCAACAGCTCGCAGACCGTGAGCACGGGCTGGTTTGAGACGCCTCAGTTCGAGTCCACGGCCGGGCCCTCCAACAGCATCGCCCGGCAGTTCCTTTCTTTCCCCGGAGTAGCCCCTAAAGTCACTCAGGTCATATCGCTGACTTGCGCCCAAGCTGGTCTCCCGTCAACGCAGTGCCAAGACGTATCTGGCGGCCTCGATCTGGGCTCTCCTCTGAAAACGCCGCTCGGCGCCAGCGATCCCACCTTCGGCCAGCCGGGCACGCCGTTTGGCATCGGGGGCGGTTTTGATGGCGTTCCCGACGCCATGGACGTCGAAACCGTCGGCCCCAACATCGTTATCGACAAGCAGTACAACGGCCGTATGG
>JBAUUG010000080.1:0-17190 GCA_049582585.1 Bryobacteraceae bacterium
ATCGAAGATCATTTGCTCAATACGCGAATGATCGTAGAAGTACTCAACATTGATTGCCGCGACCAGAGCGCAGCATAGCGTCGCATGGACCGAAGGCGAGGTATGGGCCGAGAGCGGCAAGTGGTAGGTCTCGCAAACATTCCCTATCTTCAGGAAATTCGTCACCCCGCCGCATCTCGTCGCGTCAGACTGCAGAACATCAACCGCTTCCGCTTCAATCAGCAGGCGCGCATCGTCCAGAACGTAACAATATTCGCCCGCAGCAATGTTCATGATGGGCGGCGCGTGTTCCACCAGCATGTGCAGGCCGATGCGGTCGTCCGAAGTGACCGGCTCCTCGAACCAGGTCACCCCGATATCGCCAAACTGCTGCGCTTTATGAAGAGCTTGCTTCCGCTGATACGCGCCATTTGCGTCCACGTACAATTCGGCTTTCGCTTGGAGTGCCTTCTGGACGGTCTTCACCCGCTGAACATCTTTATCGGGTTCTCTTCCGATCTTCATCTTCACCGCTCGGAGGCCTTCTGAGGCCCATCCGGTGAGTTGATCGACTAATTGCGTCTCCGTGTAACATGTGAAGCCGCCGCTTCCGTACGCAGGCACTTCATCGCGCATCTTTCCCAACAGGCTTAACAAAGGAAGATTTAGCAGCCGCCCTTTGAGATCCCACAAGCAGTTGTCAATCGCGGAAATGCCGCTCGAGATCAGTCCGGGCCGGCCCCAGTTCCGAACCTCGCGATCCATCGCCGAGTGCAGAGATGGAATATCAAATGCATCGTTTCCAAGAATCGCCTTTTCGGTCAGCTCTTGTGCAACCTGAGCCGCCGCAGCGTTGGCGTACGCAAACCCGAGGCCTGTTACGCCGCCCGCGGTCAATTCAACCGTAACCACAGTTGTCGAATCCCACTTAGCGGTCCCGTCCGATTCGGGTTCTTCCGTCGGTATCGTGAACGCAGAAATCTTGCCCGACGTGATTCTTGTTGACATCGCCGCAGCGCCGGTCAAACCATCTCGCGGACTTTATCCTTTGCGATGGTCGCCGCGATCTTCTCCCAATCGCGCGTTCCTTTGGCCATGGATTCAGCGAAATGAAGAGCCTGTTCGGGTTTGATCTTAGCCGGCATTGGCGGCTCGTTCGGATCGACCACCGCTTCAACCAGCACCGGCCCAGGCGTCGAGAGAGCGCTCTCGATGATATGCCCGCACTCAGATGGCGTGTTGATGGTGAAGCTGGCGACACCGAAAGCGCGAGCCACGCCGGCGAAATCAATCGGCTCCAACTCGCAGACGTACTCCTGATTTCCAAGGAACACCATCTGCTCCCATTTGATCTGGCCTAACACGTCGTTCTTGATGACGAAGATTTTCACCGGCAGCTTGTATTTCACGCAGGTGGCCAGCTCGCCCATGAGCATGGTGAACGCGCCATCGCCCACGAACGCCACCACCGTTCGATCCGGGTACGCGGCCTGCGCTGCGATGGCGTATGGAAAACCGCAAGCCATCGTCGCCAGATTGCCGGAGCAACTGTGCATCTGCCCGCGCAGAGACGGAATATATCGCGCCCACCACGTCGTGATGGTTCCGGAATCGCTGGTTACAATTGCGTCTGATTTCAGCCGCTTGCCCAGTTCATGTGCAACCACCTGAGGCTTCATGGGCATATCCTGCGCCGTGCCTCGCTTCACCATCAGCTCGTTCCAATCCTTCATCCGGTCTTGAGCCTTCTCGAGAAACGACTTGCTCTTCTGCTTCAAATGAGGAATTAACGCATCCAAAGTCTCGGCTGTATCGCCCACCAGCGCGATGTCCGCCGGATACCGCAAGCTGATACGGACCGGATCGATATCGATCTGAACGCATTTTGCTTTTCCAGGCTTGGGATAGAACTCGATGTACGGCAAGCTCGCGCCCGCGATCAGCAATGTGTCGCATTCTTCCATCGCCTGTTCCGATGGCAGCGTTCCCAACAGTCCTAGCCCTCCGGTGGTGTACGGGCTGTCGTCGGGAACCGAGGATTTGCCCAGCAGGGCTTTGATAATCGGCGCGCCGAGGAGCTCAGCCGCTTTCTCCAGCTGATTTCCCGCGTGCAGCGCGCCACGGCCAGCGAGTATCGCAACTTTTTTGCCGCTATTCAGTATTTCAGCGGCTTCCTGGATCTCAGTCGAGGTGGGTCGCCGCGCGCCGATCGCGAACACGCTGTCGACGTGATGCGGCCTGTTCCGCTTGGATCGCATATCCTCGCCCACCTCCTGATCCTGCAAGTCGACAGGTATCGTGATATGCGCCACGCCCTTGCGCGCGAGCGCTGTGCGGCAGGCAAGCTCCGTGATATTTCGAGCGTGCGCCGCACCCATGATGCGTTCGTTGAACACCGAAACATCTTGAAACAGGCGATCGAGCGCCACATCCTGCTGTGTGTGCGTCCCGATTAAATCGTGGAACTGCAGGCCGGTAATCGCCAGCACCGGCTGCCCATCGAGCTTCGCATCGTAGAGGCCATTCAACAGGTGAATGCCGCCCGGGCCGGACGTGGCTATGCAACATCCTAATTTCCCGGTGAATTTGGCGTAACTGCACGCCATGAATGCCGCAGCCTCTTCATGCCTGACCTGAATGAAACGGATCTTCTCTTTCTCTTTTCGAAGTGACTCAATCAGACCGTTGATTCCATCGCCGGGTAGTCCAAAGATCGTATTCACGCCCCAATCGATCAGTGTCTCGACGATTACGTCACCCGCTGTTTTCGCCATTATTTTTTTGTGTGCTCCATTCGTAAGACCGTGCAGAAGTTCAAAGGTAACGGGAAGTTTCTCAGTGGCCGCAACACTTCGCTTTCAAGCACGTCTACGCTATGGCGACTCTCATGCCCGGACCTGCGGAAGCAATACACACGCACATACAAGAGGGCCGCTTCCAGCGCTCGCTCGCCTTAGTGACCGCCGCTTCAAGCTTCATCAGCGGCCTTGAAGTTTCTTACGAACATTACAAGGGAAGTTACAGCAACCTCATCATGTACAGCCCCGTGCTGTTGAGCGGCGCGGTGACTATAGCAGGCGTCTGGGGGTTCTTTAGCAGGCGGGCCGCAGAGACCGTGCTGCGCTGGACATCGGCGGTCACGCTAATTGATGGCATCACGGGATTCGGCTTTCACATTCGAGGGATCTATCGAAAGCCCGGCGGCTGGAGGCTGCCCTTGACCAACATGATTATGGGGCCGCCGATTTTCGCGCCTTTGCTGTTCGGCACGGCCGCATATCTCGGCTTCATGGCTTCCTATTTGAAGCGAGAAGAGGATGGAATAGGAGGAAAAGATTACACGGGCTGGAGGCGCGAGCTGCACGAAGGGCAATTCCAGAAACATTTGGCTGCAGTCGCGGCCGTGTGGACCCTTTTCTCCGGTTTCGAAGCCTGGTACTCCCACTATAAAAGCAGGTTTAAGATCTGGGCCCAATGGACGCCCGTGATTTTGGCTCCAATTCAGTTTGGGGCGTGCGTGGGAGCGATTCTAAGCGAGCGTGTCGCAAGAAGGTTGTTGCCCGCGACCTCGACGATAGCTCTTATCGATGGCGCCGTTGGATTCGGATACCACGTGCGCGGCGTCGCGCGTCGCTCCGGCGGACGAAAGCACTGGCTGTATAACATCCTCTACGGACCACCCGTTTTCGCGCCGTTATTGTTCGCGGCGTGCGGAGCACTGGGAATGTTGGCGAGTCTGTTGCGGAGAGAAGGGCATGATTAGACAGCGTCCTCGACAACCCGGCTACTATCCCGGATACAGCACGCTCAGTCAGAGAAATTTCTGGGATGCTGCGACTCGACAGGTGGTTGAAAAGCGAGTCTATGATCCCCCGAAAATCCGCTTCTTCACTTCCCAGGAGCTGCCGCTCGCAGCTGCCGTGTTCGAGCGTATTTTGCCGCAGGATGACCGCCTTCCCGAGTTCAGAATTCCCATCCTGAACTACATAGACGACCGGCTGTTTGAAAACCGCATCAGCGGTTATCGCTATGAAGACATGCCCGAAGACCGCGAGGCGCATCGCCTTGGCCTCGCCGCAATTGACGCCACTGCTCAGGCTCTTTACTCAGCATCGTTCATCGAGCTCGATCCTCTCAAGCAGGATTTGATTCTGAAATCCATACACGACGGCAAGCAGCTGGCCGCGCATGAACTTTGGTCTCGCATGTCCATCAACCGCTACTGGCAATTACTAGTCGGCGATTGCGTTGCCGCCTATTATGCGCACCCCTGGGCATGGGACGAGATCGGCTACGGTGGCCCCGCTTATCCCAGAGCATACACGCGGCTCGAGGGCGGCATGCCGGAACCCTGGGAAGTGGATGAGCGGCGCTATGATTGGGCCGCTCCCGCGAATTCTATTTCCGACGTCTATGAGGAGACCGGAGCGGGCTCGGACACCTCGCATCAGGGCCAGGGAGGAACGCATTGAAGCTGCCTCTTCTGGGTGCGTTCTCCCCGCCCCATGAAGATAAGAAAATACTCGGGCCGCTGCAGCGCATCTCGAGAGAGATGCGACAGTTCAGCGAGAGTGAGGCGGTTGATTATTGCGTCGTGGGCGTCGGATCCGCGGGCGGCGTTTTGCTGCAGCGGCTCGCCAAGGCCGGATTCAAAGTTGTCGGTCTCGAAGCCGGCCCGTTCTGGGATACCGAGCGCGATTGGGTCAGCGACGAGGCTGGCTCGCATAAGCTTTATTGGAATGATCTGCGAGTCACCGGCGGCAAAGATCCTCTTTCCCTTGGAGAGAACAATAGCGGCAAAGGCGTGGGAGGCGGATCCGTACATTGGGCTGCTTTCGCGCCCCGCTTTCATCCCTCGGATTTTCGCGTCCACAGCGAAGACGGGGTCGGCGCGGATTGGCCGGTCTCATACGACGAATTGAAGCCTTATTACGAGCTGCTCGAACGCGAGATTCCAGTCGCCGGGCCGGCCTATTTCCCATGGGGCGATCCTCACGGCTATCCTTACGGCCCCCATCCCATGGGTGGCGTCGGCAACGTCCTTGTGGAAGGCTGCACAAGATTGGGGATCCGTGTCTGCGCCGGAGGTCCCGTCGCCATTCTCTCCGGTTCGCACGGCGACAGGCCGCACTGCATTTATCGCGGCTTTTGCATTCAGGGCTGCAAGGTAGGCGCGAAAGCCAGCACTCTGATCACCCATGTTCCCGAAGCCTTGCATTACGGCGCCGAAATTCGCGACCGCTCAATGGTTTCTCGCATTTCCATGCAAGACAAGCGTCGCGTGAACGGCGTTTTCTATTTCGATGAGAATGGACGCGAGCATTTTCAGCGCGCGAAAGCGGTGATCGTTTCCGGATACGCGATTGAGACGCCGCGCCTCCTGCTGAACTCCGCCTGCCCTGGACATGAGAAAGGTCTCGCGAATTCCAGCGACACCGTCGGCCGCTATTTGATGGCCCAGGCGGGAAATGTCGTCCTCGGGCGATTCGCCGACTTGATTCGCATGTATAAAGCTCCTCCCGCGCACGCTTTGACCGAAGAGTTCTACGAGACCGATCCCAAGCGCGGCTTCGCGAGAGGGTTCGCCATTCAGACCGTTGGCCCCTTGCCGATCGCATTCGCCAAACAGATGATGATGGCCAAAGGCGCGTGGGGTTGGGGAATGCGGCGCGTCATGATGGATTACAATCACTGGGCTGCGCTAGGAGTCTTGGGAGAGATTCTTCCTTGGCCTGAAAATCGTGTCGAACTGGCGGATGACAAAGATCAGTTCGGCATTCCCGTCGCAAAGGTGACCTTTAATCTCCATGACAACGATAAGAAGTTGATCGAATACGGCAAGCAAACAGTGATGAATGTGATGCGCGCGGCTGGCGCTGAAGAAGTGGTGCAGGAATCCCGCTACGCGCATCTGGTCGGCGCGGCCCGTATGGGCGCTGATCCGGCGTCTTCAGTAGTCGACAAATATGGCCGCGCGCACGATGTCTCAAATCTATTCGTCTGTGATGGAAGCATTCTCCCGACGCAAGGCTCAGCCAATCCGGGACTGACCATTCAGTCGCTGGCGGCGCGAACCGCGGATTACCTTATCTCGCAAGGCGAAACCATTTTCCGCTCGGAAAAACATGACATGACTCCGCCGCCCATCCGGCGTCACCTCTCCCCTGATGGCACATTCACAAAGGGAGTTCCGCGCGTTTTCAAGTGACCCTCCCTCCGTTCACCCTAGAGGATTTCTCCCAATTGCCTCGCGGCCGGGAAAAGCACGAGATCAGTGCCGGAGCACTTATCACCATGCCACCCCAAAAATCGCTGCATGCGCTTCTTGGTCGAAAGATCTTCAGACTTCTTGAAGCGATTTTGGATGTGTCCGGATTTGGGTTTGCGCTCATCGAGGCCGGTTACATCCTCTCCCGCGATCCGTTGACGTTCGGCAGCCTGATGTCTCAGTCTTGAGCAAAGAGCGAATCGGCGCTAACGGGCCGGACGATTATTTCGAAGGCGCCCCGGAATTAGCCGTGGAAGTCGTATCGCCTTCCGATCCAACCGACGGTCTAGAAATCAAAGTTGAGCAGTACCTTAAATCGGGCGCTAAGCAAGTCTGGGTTTTGTATCCGAGAGCCAAACATGTGCATGTTTTCCATCCCGACGCACCCTGACGGTGCTCGACGAAACGCAAACGCTCCCGGGCGGAGATCTATTGCCCGGATTCTCCGTCAAAGTAGCCGATCTGTTCGTCTAACAACTGAGTGCCTTACGGCGTCCATAACCCCTCGTAGGTCCATTTGGTTTGGGCGTCGTTATCCTGGGCGAGCATGTAGATGTTCTTTTTCCCGGTGAAGGTGCTCTGGGCCTGCACAGCCAGAGTAAGGACCAGCACCCCGCCAACCACCAAGGGACTTCGGCGCGTTTTCAAGTGACCTTCCGGCATACTGAATATAGAGACCCCGGCTAAGTACACCCTGCCGGAGCCCCCTTACTGAATGAAAATTATCGTTTCCGTGAAGCAAGTGCCTGCCCGCGACTCCGCGTTGCGCATCAATGGACAGGGCAAGTGGCTGGATGAATCGGATCTTGGCTTTGAGATGAATGAGCCGGACGCTTATGCGCTCGAAGAGGCGCTTCAACTGAAGGAAAAGCTCGGCGGCGAAGTTGTCGTTTTGTGCTTGGGCCCCGAGCGCGTGGGCCAAACGATACGTGAGGCTCTCGCAAAGGGCGCAGATCGCGCCATCCATGTCGCGGTGGAAGAGCAAGGCGCGCCCGATGCTCTCGTCACCGGACAACTGCTCGCCAGCGCTTTAAAAGCAGAGTCGCCCGACATCGTTCTCACCGGTCTGCAATCCGATGATTTAGGCTACGGACAAACGGGAGTAGTGATCGCAGAGTTGCTTGGGTTTGCCCACGCGACTATCGTCATGGAAGTCGAGCCGCAGGGCAACTTGGTGCGCGTGAAGCGTGAGCTCGAGGATGGCTGGTTCCAGAACGTGCTGCTGCCCTTGCCCGTTGTGCTGACCGTTCAATCCGGTATCAAGAAGCTTCGTTACGCCACGCTGATGGGCATCAAGAAAGCAAAAAGCAAAGAGGTGAAAACGATTCCTGCTTCCCAGCTGGGAATAGATTTGACACCCGCAACCGTGATCGAGCGCGTATATTCACCCGAACGCAACAAGCAGACGCAGATCCTGTCGGGTGAGCCGCAGCAAGTCGCGCGTCAGCTTGTTGAAAAACTGAAGTTTGAGGCGCGAGTGATATGAGCGTGCTCGTCGTTTTAGAACAGCGCGGCGGAAAGTGGAACCGCATGTCCTTCGAGGCTCTCGCTGCCGGGCAGAAGATCGCGGAATCCCTGAACATGCCCTTGCATGCGGCTGTGTTGGGTTCGGGTATCGACCCATTGGCGGCTGAAGCGGCAGGGTTCAATGTTTCAAAAGTGTTCGCCATCGACGATGCATCGCTGGCTCAATATACGCCTGACGCCTACACGTCCGCTCTGGAACAATTGATCAAAGCCGCGCGTCCCTCGGCAATCTTGTTCCCTCATACCTACCAGGTCCGCGACTACGCGCCCAAGCTCTCCACGCGGTTCGGCAAGGCGCTGATCAGCGACGTAGTGGACGTAAAAGCGAACGCGGGCGAGATCGTTTTCGTGCGTCAGTTGCTCCAAGGCAAGCTGAACGCCGACGTTCGCGCCTCTGGCAATCCGCAATTCATTTCTGTTCAGGCGGGAGCATTTCGAGCCGCCGAGCCGAGTGGCAGCGGCGCGACAGTCGAAAAGTTCGCGGTGCAACTGGACGCATCTCAGATCCGCAGTAAACCCGAGGAGCCTTTCCGCGAATCGCAGCGCTCGGTCGATTTAAGCGCGGCCAATATCATCGTTTCTGTCGGGCGCGGCATAAAGGAAAAAGATAATTTGCCCGTGGTTGAAGCTCTGGCAGCCGCCCTTGGAGCCGAGCTCGCCGCATCCCGCCCTATTTGCGACAACGGCTGGTTGCCCATGGAGCGTCAAGTCGGAAGCTCCGGGCAGACTGTGTCGCCCAAAGTCTATTTTGCCGTCGGAATCTCCGGCGCAATTCAACATTTGGTCGGCATGAAAGGCTCGAAAACCGTGGTTGCCATTAACAAAGATGAGAACGCGCCCATCTTCGAAACAGCCGATTATGGAATCGTGGGTGATTTGTTTGAAGTCGTACCGGCTCTGGTCGAAGAAATCAAGAAGGCGAAGACTTAAACATTGATGGACGCTCGTGTTTTACGCGCCGCCGGTGTTGCAGCCGTTCTCTTTCTGGCGAGTTGCAATCGCCCGGTATCGCCGGATGTAGCGGCAACGGTGAACGGCCGGCCCATCACTTACGCCGAGCTTGATCGTGCAATCGCAGCGCAGTTCCCCAACGCGCCCCTGAAGACCGGTGCCGATCAGACTACGCAATTACGCCTGGAGGCGCTGCGCGCTCTGATAGACAACGAGATTATGTTACAGCGCGCCGAGAAGGAGGGTTTGCTCGCCTCTGACGCCGACGTCGACGCGAAATTTAATGAGCTCAAAGTCGGCTACACGCAGGAAGATTTTCAAAAGCTTCTCCTGCAGCGCAAGATGTCGGTGAGCGACCTCAAGGCGCAAATTCGCCGTGAGCTGAGCGTGCAGAAACTCTTCAATAAGGAGATCGGATCGCACATCAGCATTGCCGATGCGGATGTCTCCGCTTTCTACAACGCAAACAAGGCCAGCTTCAATCTCGCCGAAAATAAGGTTCGCTTGGCCCAAATCTTAGTCAGCGCCGCCCCGGACCCGAACGTCACGAATCTAAAAAATGACAAGGCCCAAAATGACCAGCAGGCGCGAAATAAGATTGAGATGATCGACCTGCGCGTTCGCCAGGGAGAGGATTTCGGAACGCTCGCGCAAAACTACTCGGAGGATCAGTTCGCCGCCAACGGCGGAGATGTCGGGTTCGTCCCGGAGTCCGCCTTGGACAAAGCCAACCCGGAGCTTCGAAAACTTATTCTCGAAATGACGCCCGGACAAGTCTCACAAGTGATTCACACGCCGGAAGGGTATCGCATCATTAAACTGATTTCGAAAGAGCCGGCCGGGCAGCGGCAGCTGAGCGATCCGCGCGTTCAAGAGGAAATTCGGCAGGGCCTGTTCCAAGGCAAAGAGCAGGTGCTGCGATCCGCATTCTACGAAGTGGCGCGAAGCGAAGCCAAGGTGAAGAATTACTATGCGGAATCGGTACTCGAAAGTCGCGATAAAAAATAAGACTGCCGAACGTTGAATATTCTAAGAAGTGTATGTGCAGAAGTATAAAGCCGCTATTCAACTTCGATCCGCCGACCTCTGACGACGAGATTCGTGCCGCGGCGCTCCAGTTTGTAAGAAAGATCAGCGGATTTCACAAGCCTTCTAAGGCAAATGAAGCATCGTTTTTAGGCGCAGTCGAAGAGATTACGGGCGCCTCGTCTCGCCTTCTTCATTCGCTTGAGACCACTGCGGTGCCGAAGAATCGAGAGGAAGAGGCTGCTAAGGCGCACGAGCGGGTTATGCGGACCGTTAGCCAGCGTGAGAGAGCGCTTCTCGTAGACCGCGAAACTCCCGGGAATCTACTCCTGCCGTAGCGCGCTGGCCGGGTCCATTCGAGCGGCACGAGCAGCAGGGATGTAGGCTGCGATTAAAGCGCTTGCCACCAGAATGCAGATCGTCACTGCAATTGTCGGCAGGTCCATCGCACCGATACCATACAATTGCGTCGCGCTATCGACATGCTCATAACGGGCAAGAGACCAGCGCGGCCCCGCTGCGTTGACGCCATACAGTTGCGCAGCAAGGACACGAGCGGCGGCGGCAGCGGCAATTACACCGGCAATCAGTCCGGCAACGACCATCAGCCCGGTTTGTTTGAGAATCATGCCGATGATTCGACTCCGTTCCGCGCCAAGGGCCATGCGGATGCCGAACTCGTTTGTTCGTCGAGCGATGTTGTAAGAAAGCACTGCATAAATACCGATCGCTGCCAGAAAGAGCGCGATCACGCCGAGTACCATGCTGATATCTGCGATTAGGTTCGTCTGCGCGTTTTGTGTATCGATTTTCTGGTCTAGCGTTTGCACATCCGAAATGGAAAGATTTTCATCAGTGCCTAAAAGGATTCTCCGCACCGCATTCACAATCCGGTTGGGATCGCCGATCGCGCGAATCTCGAATGAGAAGGCGCCGGTATCTTGGTCGGCAGCGGCATAGAATTTCGGCTCGATCGCGCCCCGGAGCGAGCTGACGCGAGCGTCCTTTGCGATACCGACAATCTCTGTGGGAACGGAATTAATGGTTACGTGTTTACCGATTGGATTCCGTCCGGAAAAGAAATGCTTTGCGAACGCTTCATTAATTACGCAGACGCGCGGTGAAGTCGCCTGGTCGTGCCGCGCTATTTCACGACCCGCGAGTATTGGAATTCCGATCGTCGAGAAGTATTCCGGACCGACAAAGCCTCCCGTCGAGCCCCGGTCTTCTTCGCGCACCGACGTGAACCCTTCAACCCCGATCGCAAAGGAGCCGTCGAATCCGTTGAGCAAAGGCCGGTCGGAGTACGTCACCCCGCGAACACCTGGAATCGCTTGGATTCGAGCCGTCAGCTCATGGTCAAGATTGACAGGCTGCTGACGAACGCCCGAATTGTCCAAATCGATAAGCAACAGATTTTCTCGCGGATAGCCGAGTGAAACGGTCTGCAAATTTCGGAGCGTTTGCAAAAAGAGGCCTGCGCCCAGAACGAGCAGAAACGAAAGCCCCACTTGTGTGATTACGAGCGCGTTTGCAAATCTGAAGCGTAGCCGGGATCCGGTCACAGCGCGGCCATTCTCTTTCAGGCTTTCATGTATAGCGCCCTTTGTTGCCCAAAATGCGGGAGCGAGTCCAAAGAGAACCCCGACCAGAAGTGCCGTACCTGCCGTAAATGCAAGTACACGCAGATCTATCTCTGGCGCTAGGTCGAATCCTCCGTTGCCGCGTGCCAGCACGAGTGGTAAAACCCGACACGCGATCGCGGCCACGAGTATGCCGCCGATTCCGCCGAGAGTGGCTAGAAGAAGACTCTCGATCAGAAATTGTCGCACCAGGCGTGCTTTCCTGGCGCCCATTGAAAGGCGAATCGCCACTTCCCGAGTACGAGCTGCCGCGCGAGCCAGCAGCAGGTTTGCGATATTGGCGCACGCGATCGCGAGAACCAAGGCGGCCAAGACCGACAGAATGCTCCACTGCTGAGAGAATTCCTCACGGCCGTGAAACGCTCCCGATCGCACAGCTCGTACGCGCACCTTCTGGTTGAGCGCAGCTTTTCCAGCCAACGGCGTCATCGAAGTTGCATAATCGGCTTCGAGGATTTGCCGGAATAGGACATTCATTTCCGCCTGGACCTCGGGCATTGTCACCCCAGGTTTCCGCCGTCCAAAAGCGTGGAGCCACATCAGCTTGTCCTGCGAGCCCTCCAGGAAATCGTGCAGTCCGTCCCAACCTGGCATTACGAGCGGCTGCATGAGCAACGGAGCCCATAAATCAGGATCTTGACCGACTGTTTCACCGCGGAAACCCCGGGCAGCAACACCGATGATGACGAGCGTAGCGTTATGAATGCGAATCGTTGTCCCGAGCACCGAAGCATTTTTGCCGAACCTCCGCCGCCAGTACTCGTAGCTGATCACCGCATACGGGTCTTGCCCCGCTGCCGCTGCATCGCTCTGCATGAACAGACGTCCAATGGCGGGCTTCACCTCAAACACCGCGAAATAGTTCTCGCTGACGAGACGTCCGCGGGCTTGTTCTTGCGAACCTCCTTTGATCCGAACGGGCCAACGCTCGAGAAACATTTGAGATGCACATAGGCCAGACAGGGTTTTCGAGCGATCCCGTAAACGCGCGAATTCCTGATATCCGAGTAGGCTGCGCTCTCCGGAAAGCATGCCGCCCAGGACCATCGATGCATTAGGATCTGTGAGCATGATTAGGTCGTTTGGATTCCGGACTGGCAGGAGCCTGAACAGCGCAGCATTCATCACGCTGAAGACCGCTGTGTTTGCGCCAATGGCAATGGCCAAAATGCTGACGGCGATACCGGTGGAGCTCCAGTTCTTAGCGAACATTCGCAGACCGAAACGGATATCGTGAGGCATGCCTTCAGCCCTCAGCCCGGCAGAGGTGACATCCGAAAGATTGCATCACAACCCGCGTTTAAGAGGAAGCCTATGGATCCGGCAATGACGATTCCTTTCGCGGTGATCGAATGCCCTCGCTTTCGTTGCACGATGAAGAGCGGGACGAGCGGTATCAACTGCGTCACTCCCCAGTCGGCAATCGAAAAAAGGTTTGAATAAGGCCTAGCGACGGCCATCAAGCAACTTGTCAAACCCACCAGGACACAACAGACCTGACACACGATTGCGAATCCGACTCCTCGGCCGATGCTGTCATTCGGCGATCTCTCCGGCGGCTGTGGGAAAGTTGTCCCCATGCTAAACGATCTGCGTCAACTCCCGCACTTCGCGCTCACGCCGCAGCGGATCCAAAACGGTCCCTTCCAGATCATCCCGATAAAACAGATTGTACGTGTCGAAAGGAATAATCCGCTGGCCATCGGGGTGCGCGATGTGAACGCAGGTCTTCTTGATACTGCGCACGTCGAATGCCCAGGCATCGATGAACTGCATGACGATCACGCGAAATACATTAGTGTAATCGATGTTCTCCGGGGCGGCGACGCGCGGCAGACAGCAGAGCAGATCGCTCAGAGTGCATGCGCTCGATTTCGGCGAGTGATTGGTCGAAAACAGTCGAAATAACTGCGTTTGCAGGCTCTCGTCCGCCTCGAATACGATCGTGTTTCGGCCCCCTTCGATCAAAATCTTTGGATCGATCATTCCGGTGAGCGGCACTGCGCGGCCATCCAGTTTCAGCGCATACGCCATGGCCAGCGAATCGGGATGGCACGGCACCGGAATGATGTCCTCGGCGCGAAATACTTTCGTCTGCTCCAGGATTTTGCGGCGAACTTCGGTCAGCGTGAGACGGTCGCGCGCGGGATTGAAATTTTCACAGCGTCCCGCAGCTTGTATCGGCTGCAGCACAACGCCTCGAACGCACGGTTGCTCCAGACCCCAGTCGATAATCCGTCCAATCTCATGATCGTTTACCCCGCGCTTGAGCGTCACCACCAGCGAGGTTGACAGGCCCAACCGGTTGAGCTTCTCGATGGCTTGCATGCGTATGGTCGTGAGATCCGCCCCGCGCAGCTCTTGAAGCGCGTTGGGCTCGAACGAATCAAACTGCAAGTAAAGCTCGAAACCGGGCATATATTCGGCCAGGCGCTCGGCAAATCCATCTTCGCGCGCAATGCGAATGCCGTTGGTGTTGACCATCAGGTGCTGAATCGGGCGTTCTTTAGCAAGATCCAGAATCCGGAAAAGCTCCGGGTGCAGAGTTGGCTCACCACCGGAGATCTGGACCACGTCCGGGCGCCCTTCGTTCTGCACAACGCGATCGAGCATGCGCTCAATCTGATCCAAAGGCCGGTATTGATGTCGCGAGGGTCCGCTCGACGCGTAGCAGATCGGGCACTGCAGGTTGCAATGGTCCGTAATCTCGACCAGCGTGAGACACGAATGTTGCTCATGGTCCGTGCACAATCCGCAATCGTAAGGGCAGCCCCACCGGACCGGCGTGTTGTATCGCGTCGGCATTTCCGGCGGCTTCAGGAACACTTCGCGGCACCGCCGGTAATATTCCACGTCATCGGCCATCAGCACGCGCTCACTTCCATGAATCGGGCAGCGCTTCAACAGGTAAACGGAACCGTCCTGGAATACGATCTTTCCTTCCGCGCGGCGGTAACACGTCGAGCAGATAGAGATGGCGGTGTCATAGAAAAGGTAAGGACGAATTCGATCAGCCATTAGCCCGAGCCTCTACGCGCGAGTGAGTAAACAATAACCGCCGCAGATCGCTCGCATACCATAGCAGTGCTGCAACACACGCCCATTGCAGTGTGCCGAGCCCCGCGAAAGTGACACTTGGCTTCAAAAAATCGATGACCAGACGCCAGCCAAAATAGGCAAGCAGAAAGATGCGGAACCTGTCGCCCCGCTCGAAACGAGGCGGCCTGATCTGAGCAAGCACGTAGATCAGCGGCAGCATCGCCGCGCTCTCGTACAGCTGCACCGGGTGCCGATAGATGCCGTCTCCGAAATTCACGCCCCAAGGCAGCGTTGTGGAGATGCCGAACGTGCCATCCGGCGTTCCCGCGAAAAAGCAACCCAAGCGTCCAATCGCAATCCCGGCGGCAATCGGAATGGCAAAGAGATCGCCCGTGCGCGCAGTGATCCCCAGCCGCGATTTTGTGACCTCAACAGCCATGGTCCCGCCGAGAAGCGCACCGATGATGGTCTTGCCGCCGATCAGGTAAGCGAGGTTATGCCACTGATGCATCGTCCGCGACGGATCTTCGAACCAGAAGAAGATTCTCGATCCGGCTGCTGCGCCAAGCAAGGCGGCAACGATGATCGTCCATCGCGTTTCACTGGGCAGGAAATCACCCTCTTTCCGGCGCTCGGAGAGGTACAGCCGGAACGCCACAAAGTACCCGAGCGACTCGAGAAGAAAATGCCAAAGCACCTTTCAGCTATTATCGTCCGAAAAAAATAGCCCGCGAGCTCGTCGCAAGCCTTCCCATCTTGCGTGCGCCATTCGGCGGCTCACCCGGGGCTATGAATCCAACCCGGAGCGGCGGCGCGATCTCTTGCAGCGTGCTTCTCTAAACCGCTCCACAGGTGCATCGCCGCATAAGCTCGCCACGGTCGCCATGCTTCGGCGCGTTCTTCAAGCTCCCTGGCGTTTCTGGCTTTCGTTGCCCGCAGCAGACCCAGATCGCTGGATGGAAATGCATCGGGTTCTCGAAGCGCTCGCATCATTACATACTGCGCCGTCCAATTCCCAATACCCGGCAGCTCTTTCAACTGGCTTAGGAAAGCGTCCGTATCCACGATACGCTCAAAGCTGATCTTCCCCTCGCAAACCGCGCGTGCCAGCGCTCGAATGGAATCCGCTCGTGCTGCGGGCAGCCCAATGCTGTCAATCTTCGCATCGGCAAGAATCGCGGGCGATGGAAATAAATGGGTCAGGCCTTCTCCGGTCAAGGACGGCTGCCCGAAAGTTTTCGCCAGTCGCCCCGCCAGCGTGGTTGCCCCCTTGACACTGATCTGTTGCCCCAAAATCGCGCGCGCCGCGAGCTCAAAACCGTTCCAGCAACCCGCTACTCGAAGCCCAGGATTGTGCTCAATGCGCGCAGCTAAGATTGGGTCTCGCGTGAGACTGCGCCAGATTTTGGCTGGCTCCGCATTCAGGTCGAACATCGCGCGTATTTTCTCAATGATGAAGAAGAGCGCGCTTGGATCTCCAAACTGCACGCGCACAATCAGGGAATGATTACTCTCGTCCAGCGAGGCTTCGAAAAAACCGTGGCTTCGATTCCAGGAAATCGAACGCCGGTAGCTCCCCGATTCCACCGCCTCCACGCCGGGAGTGGCGCGGGCTGCCAGGAAAACCAACAGCCCGTTCCAGTCGAAGGGTGGCCGGAAGGGCAGCCGGAACAAATATTGATTTTCCTGCTGAGGCGCGGCTTTCCTCGATAGTCCCCGAATTTGCGTCGGCGTTCGCTTGTAAGTCTTCTTGATCTCTGCATTGAATCGCCTGACGCAGCCGAACCCCGCCGCCACGGCTACTTGAGTCATCGATAGCGTTGTCTCATCGATAAGCTTCTTGGCGAAGTGAAGACGCCGGGTATGCGCGACAGCGGTGGGGGTCGCGCCGAGATGCTTGAGAAACAGCCGTCGAAGATGCCGCGAGCCAACGCCCAAGCGATCCGCAAGACTTTCCACGCCACCGTCCTCCAGTCCGCTCTCGCCGATCAATCGCAGTGCTCGCGAAACCGTGCTCGAAGTTCCAGACCAGGCCGACGTCCCGGGTGAAGCTTCCGGTCTGCAACGCAGGCAAGGGCGAAACCCGGCTTCCGCCGCCGCAGCCGCAGTTGGAAAGTAGCGCACATTCTCCTCTTTGCAAGTACGAGCTGGGCAAATGGAACGGCAGTAAATCCTGGTGGTGAGAACACCAATAAAGAATTTGCCGTCGAAGCGCGCGTCACGCGAGAGCCTTGCTCGCGAACATATCTGCCAATCCAGTTCCATGTACGCGAGCTAATTATCGTTTATCCCGCGAAGCCAATTGGACGTTTTCGGACCTCTATATAACTCCGAACTTTTTCAACGATATATCCATGCCGCAGGGTCGCAGACCCCAAGCTTGGCTTCTAACGAGGTCCGCAAATGTCCAACTTTTTCGGCCCGGCGGACCTATCGTTGCCTCATGAAGTCCAAAATACTAACATCTGTTATCGCGGCGCTCTTGCTTGCCGAGTTGGCCGCCGTTCTCAACCTCGAGGCCCAGGAACAGCCGGAAAGCGGCAAGCTCGCGCATTACCGCGTGGTGAATCTGGGAAATCTCAGCGGAACGTCGAGCGTGGCGAACAGCATAAACAATCTGAACTGGAAGGCCGGTTATGCCAACGTGACAGAGGACACCGTGCACGCAGCGGTTTGGCTCGACGGGTTGCGGTTCGACCTCGGGACACTCGGAGGACCCAACAGCCAGGTAAATTGGCCCGTGAAGAATACCCGAGG
>JBAUUG010000081.1:0-11925 GCA_049582585.1 Bryobacteraceae bacterium
CGTAATGCAAGGCGTCATGATTTGCGAGTTGCGTCAGGATGAACATTTTGTTCGTCTTGTCGCCGAAGAAGTCCGCCGGGTCATTGAGGTGCGCATCGGTGAACCCGGAGTACACGCCATCGCAGTAGCCGAACGCGCCTTTTAGGTAGGCCACGATCTCGGTCTTCGAACCCTTCGCGGTAGCCGTGGCGGGGGGCGCTTCACCCTTGGCTTTTGAACACAAAAAGTAGGATATATCCGCCACATGAGTCAGGATCTCAGCAAACGAGCGAACGTCCTTCGTTGGCCGGTAGCTATATTTGGACTCCGGCATTGCTTCCGCCGACTTCATGATCTTGTCCTGCATATTGCTGCGAAAAATGGATATCGTCGCCGTCAGCGGATTCGGCGCCGAGATCGGATTGGGCAGGTCCCGACTTACTTGGGCGTTCGCCAAGGACGCCAGAACGGAAACAGATATCATGCCAACAGGAACCACTACGCGAGCAATGGATCGGAACATTTAAGAATCCTCCAACATGTTGTAGGCGATGCGAATTCGAACTGCAAAATCCTGCCAAGCTTTAGCATCGGCGCATTCCTACGCGCACGTATTCTTCCGGCCTTACCTCACTTTTCAACTCGCTGTGGTACCTGATATTTAGCGTTTTGTCGGCCCCGGGGAACTGTCCATCAGGTGTCCACTTGCTGGAAAAATCGTCGCGAAATCGGACAGCTATCTGCGGTTCGATTTGAATTTCCGCGGCCATCCGGTCACTAGCCGTCAAGTCCCGATTAACGCTGCCCTATATCGAACTCGGAGAACGCGCCGGCCCGGTGCAGACCGTGCTCCCGGCCCTGCAGGCTGCACGAGCGGACGGTGATGCAGCCTTTGCGATCGCAATCACTTTTGTTCATTCGTTAGAAACTGAGTATTGGCACTGTTACTGAATGCCCAGGGCCTTCAAAAGTCCTATGGGGCTGAACCGCTCTTTCGTAATCTCTCCCTGAATATCTCAGAAGGCGACCGCCTCGGTCTCATCGGGCCAAACGGCTCCGGCAAATCAACGCTTTTGGAAATCCTGGCTGGCCGGCTCAAGCCTGATTCCGGTGAAATCGCGCTACGCAAAAACATCCGTTTCACCCACGTCGCGCAAGAATCGCGATTTGCGCCGGGCGAGTCGGTGAAAACCATCGTGGGCCGGGCGCTCGCGCTTTCTACAGTTCCGGAGGCTGAACGGGCCGGCCGAGAAGCCGAAATCCTCGGTCGCACCGGATTTACCGATCCCGATGTCGAAGCCGTCACGTTGTCGGGCGGCTGGCGGAAACGGCTGGCGCTCGCCGAGGCGCTTGTCGCCGATCCGGATATTCTGCTGCTCGATGAACCCACCAATCACCTGGATATCTCCGGCATCGAATGGCTCGAAAAGCTGTTGCAAAACTCGCGTTTTGCCTGCGTTGTGGTGAGCCACGACCGTTACTTCCTTGAAAATGTCGCCACCAGCGTGGCTGAGCTGAGCCGCGTGTATCCTGACGGTCTGCTGCGGGTTGCCGGAAACTATAGCGCTTTCCTCACGAAAAAGACGGAGTTTCTCGCCGCCCAAGCGAAGCATCAGGATGCCCTCGAAAACCGTGTTCGTACTGAGCTCGAATGGCTCCGCCGTGGACCGAAAGCCCGTGCAACAAAAGCAAAGGCCCGCATCGACCACGCGCGTGAGCTGATTACAGAACTCGGCGATCTCACTTCCCGCTCCCGCAGCTCAACCCCGGATATCGATTTCACCGCGACTGAGCGCAAAACCAAGCGATTGATTGAGCTGAAAAACGTCAGTTACAAGTTTGACAATCGCCCGATCATCGATCGTTTCAGCAACGTGATTACGGCCGGAGTGCGCATCGGGCTGGTGGGCGCTAACGGCAGCGGCAAAACCACGCTCCTGCGTCTGCTGCGCGGCGAGCTGCCACCCGCGCAAGGCGAAGTAAATCGCGCGCCCGCCCTGCGCGTCGTCTACTTCGATCAGAATCGCCCGCTCGACCCGAACGTAACTCTGCGCCGTGCGCTTGCGCCCCATAGCGATTCGGTGATTTATCAGGAGGGCACCATCCACGTTGCCTCTTGGGCAGCACGTTTCCTGTTTTCCGAAGAGCAGCTGAACCAGCCAGTGAACCGGCTCTCGGGCGGCGAGCGCGCCAGAGTGCTGATTGCGAATTTGATGTTGGAGCCCGCTGATGTGCTCCTGCTCGATGAGCCAACCAACGATCTCGACATTCCAACGTTAGAGATCCTCGAGGAGAGTCTGCTCGAGTTCCGCGGAGCGCTCGTCCTGGTGACACATGATCGATTTCTGCTCGATCGAGTGTCAACCACCGTCTGGGGTCTTGATGGCGAAGGCGCGATTGAGATGTTTGCGGATTATACGCAATGGGAAGCATGGCAAGCGGATCGCCGGCGCAAGCCCAAGACCGCGCAGAAACCCTCGGGCGCCGCCCCGACGCCCAAGAAGAAGCTGTCCTATTTAGATAGCCGCGAGTTCGCAAGCATCGAAGAGCGTATTGCCGAAGCCGAGCGCACCCTCACAACCAAGCAGGCTTTGATGGAAGATCCCGCTGTGTTTACCGACCCCGAACGCATTCGCCTGACGCTGCGCGAAATCGAAGTGGCTCAATCTGCTGTTGACGTCCTCTACGCCCGCTGGAGCGAGCTCGAAGAGAAGATCGGCTGAAAGTGCTGTCCCTCGTGCGGAGGCAAGTTGGTATATACGTCAATTTTTTTGAGGCTGAGCCGTCCTATGCCGAATATCAGCGACTTTCCCGTTGATGAATATCACTTGCCCCTGATGGCCTCAGAGGTCTTCCTGAACTGTAACATGTCATCAACTTCCTTGTCTGGCGCGTAAATGCGAGTGTGCTTTGTCATCACCTTGCCGTCCTCAGACAGCGAGAGAATGTCCTGCTCTGTCCTTTCAGCGCCGCTACCGATCCACTTCGTTTCGAGGACTAGGAAGTTGCCATCCCAATGGCCGGTGCGAACCACTTCATTGTTGCCGCTCCTACTCCGTACCTCCGTCCCATCGGTTCTAAAGACAAAGGTGGGAATTACATCGGCACGGCGAATCTTCGGAGAGATCGCGATAGTTGGTTCCGTGTGGTCAATTCGGTCTACCTCGAAGTCTCGGACGGCCCAAGTGCCACTAAAATTGGGCTTCGCGTCCTGCGCCAGAGCCGTTAACGGGAGTAGTAGGAGATATGCACCTAGGCTTGAGAACACACCGCACCTCCCAGAGGAACTTGTATCTTATCCTTCATGAGGGAACAACGTAGGGAGAACAACGTAGGAGAACAACGTAGGGACAGTCCACCTGTTTACCACATTTTCGCTGCTGAGCCGCCCTCTACTGGCTCTTGAAGGGACTCGCGCCGGCGATGTGCTGCGCCAGATCAACCGCCAGCTCGAGATGCGCCTGAATGACCATCCCTGAAAAATCTGCACGCAAAGATTCCACCTGCCTTGCTAGCGGAAGCGGAAAACGTTGCGGAGGGGCCGAACACATCAGTCTCGATGATATGTCGCGGCAGGCGGTGGAACGCTATATCGAAGACCACGCCGGCAAAAGATCTACCAGTTCGGGGGAACAGCAGGACCGCAACCTCGGCATCAAGCAACGCGATGTAGACCGCATCATCGATCAGCGCCGAAGCAAATAGCCATGGTACAGTCGTCGAGAACCTCGAATATGGCAAAACTTACAACGTCGAAGAAGGCAGAACCTAAAGGCGATTTCGGATTACCAGAGGACCGCAAATACCCGATGCCGGATGCCGCTCACGCCCCGTAGCTTTCGAAGAAGTCAATCCCGACGATTGGGCAGAGAAAGTTTACAGACCCGACATACAGGGCAAATGGGACACGGTCTACAAAACACCGGGTTAGAACCCGTTCGAGAATTGAGGAACCTTTGAATATATGAACATATCTTTTGAAAACAAAGTTGCACTCGTCACCGGTGCCGGGTCTGGCCTCGGCCTTGCAACAGCGAAAGCATTTGCCGAATCGGGTGCGTCAGTCGCTTTAGCCGATTGGAATGAGAAGGCGGTGCGTTCTGCAGTGGACGAGCTGACTGCGCAAGATCATAAAGCACTCGCGATTCCTTGCGACGTAGCTGACGACGCCCAGGTAGAAGCCATGGTGGCGCAGACCATCGCCGCTTTCGGCCGGCTCGATGCAGCCTACAACAATGCCGGCGTTCAAAATGTCCTCGCCGAGACTGCTGATACCACTCGGGAAGATTACGACCGGGTGATGGGAATCAATCTCCGCGGTGTATGGAGTTGCATGAGGTTCGAGCTGCAACAGATGCGCAAGCAAGGAAGCGGAGCTATCGTCAATTGCTCTTCGCTGGGAGGACTCGTCGGGGGTGCTGAGCGCGGAATTTATC
The DNA here is from genome assembly GCA_049582585.1 of Bryobacteraceae bacterium. GTDB lineage: Bacteria > Acidobacteriota > Terriglobia > Bryobacterales > Bryobacteraceae > Bog-105. The sequence continues at coordinate 4,416 of JBAUUG010000081.1, forward strand.
ACGCCGCTAAGCATGGAGTACTTGGCTTCACCAAAAGCGCAGCTCTAGAGTACGCGGCACGCGGTATTCGCATAAACGCGATATGTCCGGGCATGATCCAAACGCCGATGTCTGACCAAATGGTCGCTGCCGGTCAGGGTGAAGCCCTAAAGCAGATGGAGAAGAGCATCCCAATGGCACGAGTCGGCCGCCCTGAAGAAATTGCAAATGCTGTTCTGTGGCTTTCGAGTGATGCTGCAAGCTACATAACTGGTCAGTCTATCTCGGTGGACGGCGGCTTCATCATGCGTTGAAGGAGAAGAGGAAAACCATGCGAGGAGCGGTAATTTACGACCCCTCGGGATATACGATTCGAGGAGCGTCCGTAACGGCCCATCCCACAACATAGAGAGGAGCAAAAAATATGGACATTAAACGAGTTGGTTCGCAGCCTTCCGCGAAGGGGCCTTCCGAGTGGTTCACTGGCACGGTACGAATCGATCCGCTTTTCCAAGCGCCTGATCCGGCGCTTGTGCAAGGGGCTAGCGTGACCTTTGAACCCGGTGCACGAACCGCATGGCATACGCATCCCCTGGGGCAAACGCTTATCGTCACCGCCGGGTGTGGCTGGGCTCAGTCCGAAGGCGGACTGATTGAAGAGATTCGGCCGGGTGATGTAGTCTGGTTCGCGCCCGGAGAGAAGCACTGGCACGGAGCGACACCGAATACGGCCATGACTCATATCGCCATCCAAGAGAAGCTCGACGGCAAGGTCGTGGATTGGATGGAGCGTGTGAGCGACGAGCAATACCGGAGGTAATCTCACGCGCTTCTCCGGTCTGGATCGTGTGTAACGGCGTAGCGCCCTCGCTCCTACTTTCATCTTTTGTGGTGTGCCGCAGGCCCATCCTGAACTTGCTCACGCGCGCGATTCAGAATCGGAAATGCGTGTTTACCGCTATGTTGCGTATGCGGACTTCATATCAGAGTAGACATCCTATACAGTATGGGGTAGGATAGCTACACAATGAGTCAGACCCCGCTCTCCCGTGTCGAGTTGTTGCAGGGGACCCTCGACGTTCTCATTCTTAGAACCCTCTTGACCGGGCCGGCCCACGGTCATGCTGTGGCAAAGCACATCCAGCGCACCTCTGAAGACTTGCTCCAGGTAGAAACGGGTTCTTTGTACCCCGCACTTCATCGCTTGGAGGAAAAGGGTTGGGTCGCGTCTTCCTGGGAGCTTTCTGAGAAAGGCAAACGGGCAAAATACTACCGCCTTACCCCACGCGGACGGAAGCAACTCGTGATCGAACGATCAAAGTGGGAGGTTTTCTCCCGCGCAATGGAATTAATCTTAAACCGGGTCGAACAGGAGCTTTTATGAGACGGCTTCTTCGTAGATTGGGCTGGCTACTACAACGCTCGCGAAAAGACGCTGAACTCAACCAAGAACTTCAGTTCCATCTCGAAGAAGAAACAGACGAGCGTCGAGAGCGGGGTGCAGAAGAGCATGAGGCAAAGTGGGCGGCACGCCGCGACCTGGGGAACCTGACATTGGTCAAAGAGAATACGCGCGCCGCTTGGTCCTGGACTGCCGTGGAGGGGCTTGCTCAGGACCTGCGCTATGCTCTTCGCGGTTTCAAAAACAATCCTGGATTTGCACTCACAGCCATTCTCTCGTTAACGCTGGGCCTTGGGACAAGCCTCGCTATCTACACCGCTGCCGACAATCTCCTTTTGCGGCCCCTGCCCTATCCGCATTCCTCGCAGCTTGTCATGCTCTGGGAAGAACACGGCCCGGACAAACAAGCGCCTCGCCTTGTGGCGCCCAGAAATTACTTCGCCTGGAAAGCGCGAACCAATGTGTTTCAAGACATCGCCGTGTTTGACACGAGTCACGCAGTGCTCGGGGACAGCGGCCGTGCGGAAGAATTTGCGGAAATTGAAGCCAGTTCCAATTTGATGCCCATGTTGAGTGTTCAACCGATTCTCGGCCGCCGTTTCACCGACGCCGAGAGTCGCCAGGGGTCTGAACCCGTGATGCTGATCAGCTTCCGTGTCTGGCAGGGTTGGTTTGGCGGCGATCGGAATATTCTCGGCAAGAGAATCCCGTTCGGAGGTCGCCCGCGGACGATTGTGGGCGTATTACCGGCAAATTTCTACTTTGTTAACCGCGAGATCGATATTTGGTCCCCGTTGGTCATCAGTCCGGCCCAAAACAACGGTGATGGCCGGTGGCTGGAGTGCCTGGCTCGTCTTAAGCCAGGTCTAACCGTCAAGCAAGCACAAGCCGAGATGTCAGACATTGCGCAGCAGCGAGCGGTGGATGATCCCGAATTCAATAAAGGTTGGACCGTCAACCTGGAGCCCCTTCGTGATGCTTTAGTGCGGAATGTGAAACCGTCGCTGATTATCTTGTTAGGTTCGGTAGGCCTTCTCTTGGCCGTGGCATGTGCGAACGTAGCCAATTTGCTCCTGGCGCGGTACACCGCGCGTCAGCGAGAAATGGCTCTCCGCGCTTCGTTGGGTGCCGGGCGGTCACGCGTGGTCCGTCAGTTGCTGACCGAAAGCGTCTTGCTTGCAGCTATCGGCGGCGCGTTCGGTATGCTTCTGGCTAAATGGGCTGTGACCATTCTGGTCTTCTTGGCGCCGAAGGATCTGACGCAGTCTATAGAGATTGCAGTTGATCTACGAATTTACCTGTTTGCCGCCTGTCTAGCCGCTCTTACGAGCATCCTGTTCGGCTTAGCTCCGGCTCTCGCTGGTTCGCGGACAGAGTTGGCCCAAACGATGCAGATCGACGGCCGCTCTAGCATCGGCGCAAAAGGGCGCCTTCGAGCCTGGTTTGCCGGGGCGGAGATTGCGTTATCAGTTGTCCTGCTGAGCGGCGCTTTGCTCCTGTTTCGCAGCTTAGAAGGACTGCAGAATGTGAATCCAGGCATCGATGCAGCTGACCTCCTCACCCTTCGTGTTTCCCTTCCCGGCGCCCACTACGCCAAGCCGTCGCAGACCATTCAGTTTTTTGCTCGGGCTGTTCAGGAGATCGCTTCACTTCCGGGAGTACGCGCCGCCAGTGCAATCAGCCATCTACCGTTCAACGGGCTGGTACCTGCGACGCTTGTACAGATTGCCGGACGCCCTCCCAGAAAGCCCGGGGACGATCAAATAGCCACTATCCGTACGGTTCTGCCCGGTTATTTCAAGACTATGGGCATTCCTCTGTTAAGTGGCCGGGATTTCACCACCGCAGATGACGTGGAGAATACACCGCATCGTTTCATCGTCAGCCAGGCATTCGTGCGCAAGTACTTGGATACGGGCAATCCGCTCGATCGGCAGATCAGCGTCTGGATGGAAGAGAAAAACCCGTTCGGTCAGATCATTGGGGTAGTTGGAGATGTCAGAGATGAGACGCTCGATCAATCACCGACCCCCACGGTCTACTATCCGCATGCCCATTTGGCCTACAATCGCATGATCATTGTGGTTCGCTCAAACAACAGCAATGTCTCGGCCCTAACAGCGCCGATCCGGCGCGTGATCCGGAGCCTCGACCCGGCGCAACCGATCGCAGATGTTCGGACAATGAGCGAAGTAATTGTCAGTACGTTTTCACGTCAGCGCTTCAGCACATTGCTCCTGATTGGTTTTTCGGCCGCGTCATTGCTTCTCGCAGCTGTCGGAGTCTACGGCATTCTCACCTATTCTGTCTCTGAACGAACCCGCGAGATTGGCGTACGGGTCGCAATTGGTGCTACGCCTGGTCGGGTAATGTCTCTCGTCATTCGTGCTGCCGCAGCTCCGGTTACCGTTGGTGTCCTGGCAGGAATGGCTGGCGCTTTCGCTCTCACAGGTCTGTTACGAAGTATGCTTTTCAATGTCAGCCCTCGCGATCCGCTGACGTTTGCGGCGGTGCCGGTGATACTCGCAATCGTTGCGCTCTTCTCCGCTTACCTTCCCGCACGGCGAGCCTCGCGCCTTGATCCGATGGCTTCCCTTCGCGCCGAGTGAGTTTCTAGTTTCCCGCGGGCGGGCGCTTAGCTCAGTTGGTTAGAGCGCGTCCGCGCTATCGCGTGAGCTATACGGACTCGACTTGCGTTTTAGCGCCCTTTGCGCCAATCGCTCACAAGAATGGTGGGCCCTAGAGAACTCGAATCTCTGACCTCGTCCGTGTCAAGGACGCGCTCTAACCAACTGAGCTAAGGGCCCGTTTGGGACGATCTTCCGGAACTATCGTCTCACATTCGTGAAGAAAACAAAGGATTCAGCGTGTCACGGTAGAGATCACAGATTCGAGTTCTGTAGGCCCACCGCTACTCGTATCTCAACGCGTCCATCGGATCCGCTTTTGCCGCCCGGCGCGCCGGGATATAGCTGGCCGCCAGCGCCACCACTGCTAACAGCACCGAGACACTTGCCAAAGTGGCTGCATCGAAGGGCGTGACGCCGTAAAGCAGGCTAGCTATCAACCGTGCAAGCAGAATTGCTCCAACCAAGCCGAGGCAGATTCCGATGCTGACCAGTTTCGCTGCCTGTCTCAGAACCAGCCCAAGCACAGCGCTGCGGCTGGCGCCGATCGCCATCCGAATGCCGAACTCCCGTATCCGCTGGCTCACCAGATAACTCATCACCCCATACAGGCCGATGCAAGCGACAAACAGGGCCAGAAATGCGAACCCGGCGAGCGCCGCTGCCCTGAAACGCGATTGCCCCACCGAAACGAAAACAATCTGCTTCATGGTTTCGATCCGATCGAGCGGCACGTTCGGATCGACCTCGGAAACCGCCTTTCGCAGAGCGCGTTTGACATTCGCCGGCTCCATCGAAGTGCGCAGGACAATCGTCGGGCGAGCCTCCACGTTGGGAGCCTGCCCATAAGGAAGATACATCTCAGGCTCCGGCTTGATCCCTAAGCCTTCATGATGCACGTCGCTTACTACGCCTACTATGGTTCGCCACTTCGGTTCGCTGAACTGCACCCGCTGTCCAATCGGATTCTGCTGTTTCCAAAAGGTACGCGCCAAAGATTGATTGACGATCACGACAAGCGGGCTGTCCTCGTTATCCGCGGAATCAAATCCGCGCCCACGCTGAACTGGAATACCCATCGTCTTGAAATAATCTGCACTAATGGGTCTGTAGTTCATCAGGTCGTAGACACCGGCGGGTTTTGCAGGCCGCCCTTCGATGTCAAAGGCCCAGAAATTGTCAGTGCCGCTCAGGGGTAGATACGCGGTGAACGCAGCCGATTTCACGCCGGGAATCCCAAGCGCCCGATCGAGGAGTTCACGCTGGAACGCTGAAATCCGGCGATGCTCGCCAGTCCCGAACTTGTACCCGTTCAAATACTGCGGCGGCAGGGAAAGGCGCGCCGTAAGAATGCGCTCGGTCTGAAATCCCGGAGAGACCCGCAATAGAGTCCAAAAGCTCTTCATCATCAAGCCTGCTCCCGTCAGCAGCACAAGCGCGATCGCGACCTGTCCAACGATTAAGGCGCTCCGCAGCCGGGATTGCCCTGTTGCGACACCGCGTCCGCTCTGTTTTAACGAATCGCTGGCGCTGACTCGCCCGCATTGAAACAAGGGAACCAGCCCGAAGACAATTCCAGTGATCAGCGAGATCAAGCCGCTGAAGGCAAGCACTCGCCCATCCACCACGATCTCCGATGTCCGGGGCAAATCCGTCGGCAAATCGTTGACCAGCGCAGGCACGCTCAAAAAGGCAAAGACCGCCCCCAGCGCTCCGCCAACTAAGGCAAGCACCATGCTTTCCGTCAATAGTTGTTGGGCCAGCCGCTTCCCGCTCGCACCTAATGCGGCGCGCAGAGCCATTTCCTTCTGGCGTGTTGCGGCGCGGCTCAGCAGAAGATTGGCTATGTTTGCGCAGGCAATTAGCAATACCATCCCCACCGCGGCCAGAAGCGTGAAAAGTGCTGTTCGAACATTTGCCACCACATGCTGCTTCAGAGGAACCGCCGTGATGCCTCGCTCCTTGTCATCAGCCGGGTAAAGGCGCTGCAAATTTCGAGCTACGCGATTGAGGTCCGATTGCGCTTGCTGCAACGAAACACCGGGTTTGAGCCGAGCGAATACGGAAAATGTGTGGGTCGCGCGTTGCCACGCCTCCGGAGGAGAAGCAAGGCCCAGCGGTGTCCAGACATCGAACTGATTTCGAGATTGGAACTCCGAAGCGTTGCTCACGAGCGAGAATTCGCGCGGGAGCACGCCTACAACCGTGTATCCCGTGTTGTTCAGCGTCACTTGTCTTCCCACAACATCCGGTCGACCGCCAAAGTTCCTCACCCATGTCGAGTAGCTGAGAATAACCACTTGGTTCCGGCCGGGTCGGTCCTCTTCAGCCACGAAGCTGCGCCCCAGAGCCATGCGCACTCCCAATAGAGGAAAGAAATCGTACGAAACAGCGGCGCCCGCCAGACGCCGCGCCTCCCCCGCGCCGCTGAGAATGAAGTCCGGATATGGGTCCATCGCCGCCATTTTGTCGAAAGAATGGCTCTGCTCGCGCCAGTCGACGAAATTCGCCGGAGCTACGGTCCCAAGAGTGCCATCCAAAAGCGTCTTTTCGAAAAGCGTGACAAGGCGATCGGGCTGGACGTATGGCAGCGGCTTCAGCAGCACGCCATTCACCACCGTGAAGATGGCGGTGTTGGCGCCGATCCCCAGCCCGAGCGTCAGTATCGCCACTGCGGAAAAGGCACGATTCTTCGTTAGTGTCCGAAGAGCGTAGCGAAGGTCGTGCATAAGCGTGTCCACGAAAACTCCGATTCTGATATCGCGAACGCTCTCCTTCACTTGTTCAACGCTCCCGAGTTCCCGGCGAACCTCCCGCAAAGCTTCTTCCCGCCCCATTCCCGACCGTACCTTCTCGGCCGCCATGAGCTCCACATAACCGCAGATTTCTTCCTCAAGCTCCTGGTCGATACGGTTCTTGCGGAAGATATTTCGACAGAACTCATAAAAGCGCCGCACCACAACCATCGCCTATGTAGCCCTCAAGGCGCTCGCCATCGCGAGTGAGATTCGTCCCCAGCGTTCCGATTCGACGTGAAGACGGCTTCTACCCAACTTGGTCAGCCGGTAAAACTTGGCTCGTCGGTTAGTGTCCGATTCTCCCCAGGATGAGACCAGCCAACCTGCCTGCTCCATTCGATGCAGAGCCGGAAACAGCGAGCCCGCCTTCACCTCAAACGTTCCATTTGTGATCTGCGCTATTCGGCGCGATATTCCCATCCCATGCATCTGCTCGAGTGCGAGAGACTTTAAAATCAACAAATCAAGCGTTCCCTGCAGAAGATCGGATTGAGCCGAAGCCATGTCGCTCTTATAGATACCCTATAAGAACTTAGCAAGCTTCTTATAGACTGTCAATAGGAGACTGGTTAAGAATAAACCGCAGACCGCCTGCTCACACTTCACTCGCTGACAATCTCAATCGCATTCACTTCCGCATAGTTCTGCCGAGGGACGAATTGCAGATCCAGAATGCCCTGCGCATTCGGCTCCAGATTTTCGAA
>JBAUUG010000082.1:0-47818 GCA_049582585.1 Bryobacteraceae bacterium
GCATCTGCCAATGGTTCCATTTCGAGGATCATCGCTTAGCAACCGCCGTCCGGGCTCTTCGTGATTTGGGAGTGAGAAAATTGCGGACCGGCCTGAGCTGGGCTGATTTCGAGCGCCCTGGAGCGGATCGCTGGTTTGATCAACAGATGCGTTTGCTCGACCCCTTCGAGCTCACCGTAACTTTCTGCTTCACCCCGGAAAGGTGCGGAGTTCGCCCGCATCACACCAGCCCCCCGCGAAACCCTGAGGAATTTGCCGAATTCTGTGCCGCCATGATCAAGAGATATGGCGCCTAAAGCGATCCTCAACCGTAAGAAAGCCGATTCCCCGTAAAAGTACTAGCTCCACCGGCATCGAATCGAAGGTAAGTAGAAACAATGAGAGCTACAAAGCTTCTTATCTGTAACAGCGATATGCGCGTCCATTTATGAGCGACGAAATGCCGCAGCGCGTCGATGATTGCATACCCGAAGCGCCTTCCCCCGTCGTAGCGCCTCAAGGATCAGCAGTACAAACCCACACAAAGGACAATACGGACAATGAAAGGAACCGTTCTTATCACAGGCGGTGCTGGATTTATTGGTTCGCATGTAGCTTCGGAATTGCTGAAAGCGGGCTATCACGTCAGGGTGCTCGATAGCCTGATTACTCAAGTACACGGGGAAATAGCCAAGCGTCCCGCTTACCTCCACAAAAATGTGGAGCTCATTTTAGGTGACGTGCGGAACCCGGACATCGTGGACGGAGCTTTGGCCGGCGTCGAGGCGGTCTACCATTTCGTGGCGCTGGTCGGAGTAGGCCAGAGCATGTACCAGATTGCCGAGTACACGAGCGTGAACAATCTCGGGACGGCAGTTCTTCTCGAGCGCCTGGTGAAGCATTCGGTCAAAAAACTGATCGTTGCCTCCAGCATGAGCGTCTATGGCGAAGGTTTATATCTCACGCCCAGCGGCCAGCCGTACATGCACGCATATCGAAGCACGCGACAGTTGAAAGCGCGCGAATGGGAGATGGCAACCCATGACGGCTTGCCTCTTAAACCCGTACCCACTCCCGAAAGCAAACAGCCTTCTCTTGCTTCCGTATACGCCCTTTCGAAATACGATCAGGAACAAATGTGTCTGATGGTCGGCCGGGCGTATGAAGTTCCGACGGTGGCGCTCAGATTTTTCAACGCTTATGGGCCGTTTCAATCGCTTTCAAATCCGTATACGGGCGTGCTTGCCATCTTCGCATCGCGATTGATGAATGGAAAACGGCCCATCATCTTCGAAGACGGCAACCAACTTCGAGATTTCGTTAGCGTGCATGACGTGGCCCGGGCGTGCAGGTTGGCTCTCGAAGTGGACGCCGCGCACGATTTGGTATTCAATGTGGGAAGCGGTCTCGCGATGACCGTTGAGACCGTGGCCAAGAAGTTAGCCAAAGTGCTGGGCAAGAAGCTAGAGCCCGAAATCACCGGGAATTATCGCGTGGGAGACATTCGCCACTGTTTCCCCGACATTAGTCTCGCTCAACGACTTCTCGGCTACAAGCCGTCCGTCACTTTAGAAGACGGAATGCGGGATTTAGCCGAGTGGCTGGAGCAGCAAACCGCCCATGACCGCTTCAATGAGATGCAGCACGAGCTTGCATCCCGCGGGCTGGTGGTCTGAAGGAGCTATCGAATGCAACGCGGCTACATTCTGATTACCGGCGGAGCGGGATTTATCGGAACTAACATCGCCAGAAGTTACTTGGCGGAAAACCACGCTGTTCATATTTTCGATAACCTGAGCCGTTCGGGCGCCGAGCAGAACATCGCTGAGTTACAGCGAAGTTACCCAGGTAGAGTTCACTTTACAAAGGCGGACACGTGTCAAAAAGCTGAAGTTGAAAACGCAGTAAGTACTGCCGCCACTGTGTATCATCTGGCTGCGCAAGTTGCCGTTACATCCAGTCTCGAAGATCCTTCAGGAGATCTCGACACCAATCTGCTTGGAACGTTTAACGTGTTAGAGGCGATCAGGAGATCGCCAGTTAGGCCTTCCCTTCTATTCACTTCAACCAACAAGGTTTATGGCCGGCTTGCATCCGTTCCGCTCCGCCGGACTTCCAGCCGGTATGAACCGGAAGACGCTTTCATCGCCCGCTCGGGCGCCGGTGAAGACCAGCCCCTGGAGTTCCTGTCTCCGTATGGCTGCTCCAAGGGCAGCGCGGACCAATATGTTCTGGATTACGCGCGCTCATACAGCATTCCCGCGACCGTTTTTCGGATGAGTTGCATCTATGGCCCCTACCAGCTCGGCTCGGAAGACCAAGGGTGGGTCGCGCACTTTTTGCGGCAAGCCATGAAAGCGGAGCCCATCACCATCTACGGGGACGGCAAGCAGGTTCGCGATCTTTTGTTTGTCGAGGATCTCGTGCGGGCCATGCGCTTGGCGCAAGAAAATATTTCGCTTGCTGCTGGGGAAGCCTTCAACTTGGGAGGCGGTTCCGGGAACAGTACAAGTTTGTTGGAGTTAGTCGCTCAACTCCGGCGTCTGACCGGAAACTCCGTCGAGATTGAGTGGGGACCGGAGCGTCTGGCCGATCAACGCTGGTATGTCGCCGATACAGCTAAGATTTGCAACCTTCTAGGTTGGAGCGCGAATGTGAACATCCGTGAAGGACTTCGTGCGCTATATAACTGGTATTTAGAGCGGCCTGCGCTGGTCCGGCAATCCGAAGTGCAGGTGGCATAATGCGATTCGCTCTAGTTAACCCGCATTGGAGCTTTGAAGGAAGTATCTACTTCGGCTGCCGCGAACCTCACCTGCCGCTGGAGCTCGGCTATTCGCAAGCTCTGCTCGAGCAAGCCGGACATGAGGCGATCGTCGTCGACGGGCATCTGGATAACCTCACGCCATCCGAGATTTACGATCGCGTCAAGCGGTTCACCCCGGATGTAATTGCGATTACCACTGCTCCCACTTATCTCTTTTGGCGTTGCGCGCCGCCCGAGCTGCGGGCGCCCCAGGAGTTGTGCAGTCTTTTGCGAGAGCTATCGGGCAAGCTCGTGATTGTTGGACCGCATGGCTCAACGACGCCGCGCGCCGCATTGAAGAAGCTGGAAGCCGACATCGTCGTATTGGGCGAATGCGAAGAGATACTGCCTCAACTCGCGGGCAATTTCTCGGATGTCTCTTCGATCGCCTTCCGTGACGGCGGCAATATTGTTATTCGCGGGCCGAACCGCGCCGCCGATATGAAGTCTTTACCCGCGCTCCACTGGCCCGATGAAATCGTGGCAAAGCACGCCCACCATCATCATCGATTCGACGCTGAACCTACCGGGCCGGGCGCTGAAATGGAAGCGTCGCGCGGCTGTCCTTATCACTGCACGTTCTGCGCCAAAGACAATTTTCGGAATAACTACCGCAAGCGTCCGCTCACCGCCGTTCTCGAAGAACTGGACGGATTTGTGAGTCAAGGCGTTGAATATATCTACTTCATTGACGAGATTTTCCTGCCCGATGCACAGCTTTTAGCGGCGCTTGCCGAACGCAACATCAAAATCGGTGTACAGACCCGCATTGATCTTTGGAACGAGAATTCTATTCAGGCCCTTGCGAGGGCCGGCTGTGTGTCGATAGAAGCGGGCGTGGAAAGCATTACCGAAGCCGGCAGAGCTTATCTCGATAAGAAGTGTAAGTTAACGACGGAAGAGCTTAGCCAGCGCCTCATCTACGCTAAGAAGCTAGTACCTTTCGTTCAAGCGAACTTACTCGCCATGACCGAGGACGATCCCGATGCTATCGAATCTTTCCGGCAGCAGTTAGAAGCGAATGGTGTTTGGGCGAATAAACCGGTGCCTCTTTTCCCCTATCCAGGATCCCCTGAATACACCAGAATGTGGGGTCCCGCCGACGATCTCGCATGGGAGAGAGCGCACGCCTTTTATCTGAACGGTTTCGATTCCTTCAGCGATATCCAGGAGCAGCGGCCCCAGCCGCTTGTCGCGTTGGAAGTGGCCGGACATGGACGGCGGTAAGCGAGCCCTCCCTAAGATCTTGATGACCGCCGATGCCGTCGGCGGCGTGTGGCAGTACTGCTTTGATCTCGTCAGCGGACTTGTTCGCGAGGGCGCCGAAGTCTTGCTCGCGACATTCGGTCCTCGCCCCTCGCCCGAGCAAAAGAGAGAAATTCTCGCCCTACCCGGAGTAACTCTCGCCGAGAGCGACTACGCTCTCGAATGGATGCCCAATCCATGGCCCGACGTAGATGCTTCGGGTGTTTGGCTTCTCGCTCTCCAATCCAGTTTCAATCCGGATGTAATTCATCTGAACGGCTATTCCCACGCAAGCCTGCCTTGGCGCAAGCCGGTGGTCGTTACCGCGCACTCGTGTGTCTATTCGTGGTGGCGCGCGGTTCATGGCGGCCCTCCCGGTGAGGAATTCGCAGAGTACAAGCAGCGCGTTATGGCCGGCCTCACAGCGTGCGAGGCCATTACCGCGCCTTCCGCCTACATGGCTGGCGCGCTGCAACAGGAATACCGCGTCCCAGCGGAAAAGATCCGTGTCATTCACAATTTCAGCCGCGCTCGTTCATCGGCCAAGCCAAAGCAGCCGTTCTTAATGGCAGCCGGAAGATTTTGGGATCCTGCCAAGAATCTCGAATTGCTCAAGCGGATCACTCTAAAACTCGATTGGGAAGTTCGCGTCGCTGAATCCTTGCCTCACTCCGAAGTGTTGCGGCAACTCAGCGGTGCCAGCATTTTTGTCCACCCAGCGCTATATGAACCGTTCGGGCTTTCTGTCTTGGAAGCGGCACGCGCGCGCTGTTGCCTCGTTTTATCTGATATTCCCAGCCTGCGCGAGCTCTGGGAGGATGCCGCTGTATTCATCGATCCACGGGATCCGGAAAAATGGATTTTCAAATTGAACCGGCTGGCGCAAGATTCCGCGGCACGCGAGTCAATGAGCCGTTTAGCCCACCGCCGTGCGAGCAAATACCGCGTCTCTATCGCCGTCAAAGCATACTCGAGCCTCTACCGATCGCTACTGAGCCGCGCGCCGGGGTGCTCTCTGGGCCAAGCGGGAGTTGCCGCATGAAGCTCCGCGTCGCCCTCTTCTATCACTCGCTCGTCTCCGACTGGAACCATGGCAACGCGCATTTTCTGCGTGGTATTGCTTCTGAGCTGCAGGCCCGGGGTCATGAAGTCCGCATCTTCGAGCCGGAGAATGGCTGGAGCCGCAACAACTTGCTTCTGGAATACGGCGAGCAAGCCATTGAGGCGTTCCACCGTGCATTTCCGCACTTGTCCAGCACGGCATATTCTCCTGGCAACCTTCTGCTGGATGAGTGGCTCCAAAACACCGATCTTGTGATGGTTCATGAGTGGAATGACCCTAAACTGATCCACGCTGCGGGCGAATATCGCCGCCGCAATCGCGACGTCCGGCTGCTTTTTCATGACACTCACCATCGAGCCCTTACTGCTCGCGATGAGCTGGCGCGCTTCGATCTCGAAAACTACGACGGCGTGCTCGCCTACGGAGCGTCGCTCAGCCAGGTTTACGAGCGTCGCGGCTGGGGCAAACAGGTGCATGTCTGGCATGAGGCCGCTGACATCCGCACGTTTTATCCGCGCGCGCGTGAACACAACTCAGGCGATGTCGTCTGGATTGGCAATTGGGGAGATGACGAACGCACCCAGGAGCTTCGGGAGTACCTGATCTCTCCCGTCGAGCGCTCTAGATTAAGAGCCCAGGTTTACGGAGTGCGATACCCGGAAACAGCGTTGCGCGAGTTGGACCATGCCTCCATTGCGTACGGCGGCTGGCTGCCCAATTTCGAAGTACCCGAAGTATTCGCGCAATTCAAATCGACCATTCACGTTCCGCGCCGGCCTTACACCCGGCAGTTGCCCGGCATTCCCACTATTCGGCCATTTGAGGCGCTCGCCTGCGGCATCCCGCTCGTCTCCGCCCCATGGCGGGATATCGAAGGGCTGTTTCGCGTCGGGCAGGACTTCTTAATGGCGCAAAATGGGGAGGAAATGCAAAAGCATCTTCATAATGTGCTCCACGATCCTGCGCTCGCCCAAAGCCTCTCTTCAAACGGTCTCGAAACCATTCGCCAACGTCACACCTGCGCGCATCGCGTTCACCAGTTGCTGAGCATCTACGAATCCATTGCGCCTGTCGCTTTATCTGAGGTTCACGCGTGAAGATTGCGTTCTGGGGATCGAGCCTGGTTTCCGCCTATTGGAATGGCGCAGCTACCTATTACCGCGGCGTGTTGCGCGCGCTCGCTCAATTCGGGAATGACATCACGTTCTTTGAACCGGACGCCTACGACCGTCAAAAACATCGTGATATCGAGGACCCCGAATGGGCTCGAATTGTGGTCTATAATCCGGCGGATCGAAACGAGGTAAATCGCCATCTCTCTGCTTCCGCGCGCTTTGATGTCGTGGTCAAGGCAAGCGGCGTGGGAGTGCTCGACGAGTTTTTGGAAGCTCGCGTCGCCGGCATGCCCTCATCCGTGTGCAAGGCCTTTTGGGATGTCGATGCGCCTGCGACGCTTGATCGCCTCGCGTTGCATCCAAGCGATCCTTTTCATGCCGCGCTTCCACGGTTCGACCTGGTTCTCACCTATGGCGGCGGCAAACCCGTGACCGGCAGCTATGGCCGGATCGGAGCCCGCGAATGCGTTGCCATTTACAACGCGCTCGATCCGGATGTTCACTTTCCGGTCGCTCCGGACCCTCGCTTGGCTTGCGATCTTTCGTTTCTCGGTAACCGCTTGCCGGACCGCGAAGCTCGTGTTGACGAGTTCTTCTTCCAGGCCGCCGCGCTTGCTCCCCATCGACGTTTCCTTCTGGGCGGCAGCGGATGGGCGGACAAGCCGCTTCCCCCCAATGTTTCCTATCTGGGTCACGTCTATACTTCGGACCACAACGCGTTGAACTGCTCTTCTCGAATGGTTCTCAATATCAGCCGCGAGAGCATGGCCCGTTATGGCTTCTCGCCTGCGACTCGAGTGTTTGAAGCTGCGGGAGCGGCGGCGTGTTTAATCACCGACCCGTGGGAGGGCATCGATTCGTTTCTGCAACCCGGCGAAGAAATCCTGGTCGCGCAAGACGGCTCCGCTGTCGCTCGCATCCTTCGGGAGCTCCCGCCTGAGCGGGCCCGCGCAATTGGAGAAGCGGCGCGGAATCGAGTCATCGCCGAACACACTTATAGCAGACGGGGCGCGCTGGTTCACTCAATTTTGCAGAAGACTATGGCCGCGATGGCATCCTCTGCAGTGGAGATGCCGGTTTGAGCCATCCTCGATTCCACTGCGTTTTCCTCGGCCTTTCCATCACATCAACCTGGGGTAACGGCCACGCCACCACCTATCGCGGATTACTCAAAGAGCTCTCCAGGCGCGGGCACGGCGTGACGTTCCTCGAGCGGGATGTCCCCTGGTACGCATCCAATCGCGAGTTCCAGCACCTGCCATACTGCGACGTTGCGCTTTACAGCAGCCTCGAGGAGTTGAAGGACCGATTTACGCGCCTTATCCGAACCGCCGATGTGGTGGTTGTCGGCTCGTACGTTCCCGATGGCATTGCTGTCGGGCAGTGGATCACCTCGAATGCGCGGAACATTGCCGTCTTCTACGATATCGATACCCCAGTGACTTTGGCTGCTCTGAAAAGCGACCGCTGCGAGTACTTGTCTCGCGAGCTCTGCCGCAAGTACAGCCTCTATCTTTCATTCACCGGCGGTCCCACGCTCAATTTCATTGAGGAGGAACTTGGATCCCCGTGTGCTCGAGCGCTCTACTGCTCAGTAGATCCTGCGCTTTACTTTCCAGAACCCCAGCCTCTGAAATGGGACCTTGCCTATCTCGGCACCTACGCTCCCGATCGCCAACCCGCGCTCGAAGATCTTCTCGTCAATGTTGCGAAACGGCACCCGGGGAGACGCTTCGCGGTGGCTGGCCCCCAATACCCGGAAGACATCATCTGGCCTGCCAATGTGGAACGCATGGAACACCTTCCCGCGACTGCGCACCGCCGTTTCTACAACTCTCAAACTTTCACCCTCAATGTGACGCGTCGGGATATGGTTCGCGCCGGCTATTCGCCGAGTGTTCGCCTGTTCGAGGCAGCGGCGTGCGGCGTTCCAATCCTCACCGATGAGTGGCCAGGCCTCGAAAAATTCCTGGACCCCTCTTCCGAAATAATCGCAGTACGCAGCGGCGCGGCTGTTACGTCCTACCTACGGATGCCTGGTGAGCGGCGTCTTGCAATCGCCGAAAAAGCTCGCCGCCGTACTCTGCGTTTCCACACCGCTGCGGTTCGAGCGGAGCAGTTCGAAGAGTACGCGATTGCATCTTTGGAGCGCCTCGCGTGCTCAAAAAAGAGAATGACTGCTGCGCTGAAGCAATCGCCAAGCGCTGCGCTTATATAACGAGAACTGGAATTATGAAAGCAACTAAAATGTCTGCTGCACTGGTCGTCTGCCTGGGCGCGGCGACAGCAGCTCTTTTCGCCGCGCAACAACAAACCGCGCCCGGCGTGCCCGTGAGCATAGTGGTTACGCTTGAACCCAAGCACGGCAAGACCATCCCTCCCGTCGAGCCGCAGGATATTACGGTTCAAGAAGGAAAGGACAAAAGACCAATCTCCGGACTGACCTCGCTTGATGGAAACAGCACCATGCAGCTGATGCTGCTCATCGACGATTCCGCGCGAGGCAGCTTCGACACGGAAATCGGTACGCTGAAGCAGTTCATCGCGTCGTTGCCTCCTAACTGTGAAGTGGCGGTGGCGTACATGCGCAACGGAATGGCGGAAATTACCGCAAACTTCACTCGCGACCATGCGGCTGCGGCCAATGGTATTCGCGTGGCCTTCGGCCCGGGAGGAGCCGATGTCAGCCCTTACGATTCTCTAACCGACGCGATTAAGAAATGGCCTGATACAGGGGCCCAGCGTAAGGAAGTAGTGATGATCAGCGGCGGCATTGAGGGTCTCGGCGGCGGTTTCAACACTGACAATCCGTATGTCGATGCCGGTATTGACAGCGCACAGAAAGCCGGCGTGGTGGTCTACACGATTTATAGTCCCAGCGTGGGGCACCTCGGCCATAGCTACTGGCGCAACACATGGGGCCAAAACTTTCTGTCGCAGTTGTCCGACGAGACCGGGGGGGAATTTTACGTGATCGGATTCGGATCTCCCGTCTCCTTCCAGCCGTTCCTCGAGAACATTCTGGTGCAACTGCAACATCAGTATCTTCTGACATTCGAGGCGCGGCCGGAGCAGAAATCCGGCCTTCAACCGATTAAAGTGCGGGTCACGGAAAAAGACGCTAGCGTCGCGGCGCCGGATAAGGTGTTTGTTCGAGCGGCAATGTAAGCATCGCCCGCCGACCGGGAGGGTCCAACCCTAGCTGAGGCGAGCCGGAATTTGGCTGGGAACACCAGGTAAACGCTCGCCGAGCAGACCTGCGCGCAACGCCATGAGGCTCTCCAAGCCGCTGAGCACCTGATGCACCTTTACGTCGATACTCCAAGCACCGTTTAACCCCGCGGCGCAAGCCAGAACTTCGCCTAAGGCAAGAGCGTCTTCATGTTCAACGCTTATTACGGTCGAGATGGGAAGAGGCTCGCCCGCTTGGAGAATCAACCGTTTGCCATGAGCACCCTGAAACGTGCAGGGAATGCTGCGTTTCATTCCATTACTTCCAGGCGCGGCGACCTGGATAACGGCGGCTTGGGATTGATCGCCGAAAGATGTACTCATATGGGACTCATCGGCGCGGAGTCCGAAACCTTTAGCCGCTCAGAAGTGCGAATCGATGAAAAACCAGAGCGAAGCCCCCACCGCGACCGGCAGCAGCAACTCCAGCCACGTCCTCAGAGACAGAAATAAACGAGGTTTTCGCTTCGGCTGTTCTTGCGTCTGGCGTGACGACCGAATGCTATCGGCTAACCGGCACTGCACATCGCTCGGCTGCCCCTGCAAGGCTCGAACCAGTTCCGTTCTCCCGCGCTTATCGGCGATCAAGATGGTCGCCGAATTCATGCCTCGCGTCGATTCCTGCAGCTTACGGCGCAGAGCCGGCGGTATCTCTTCCACCGAGCGATAGACATGCGTCTCCTCGCGAGTGGCAATAAAGATGGTTGAAGTTTTCGCTGTCAGGCGCGCCATGAGCTGAACCGATCACCTAAGTTCCGGATGCGCGGAGCCGCTGGCCCGCGGGCACCCCAATATCATTCCCCGCGTTCTCTAATGTAACCTGAATGAATCCCAGAGCCGCTTTCGACAACGATTTGTCTTTCCGGTAGATCAAAGCCACCCGCCGAATCATCGCCTCGGGGCCTAAAGAGCAGCACGCCAGCTTGTGCGCGGCTATCTCTTCCCTGCAGTGGGAAGCCGCCAGAAATGACAATCCCAGATTGGCCATCACGAACCGTTTGATCATTTCAGTTGAATCCAGTTCCATTGAAACATTCAGCTCATCCTGAACAGCATCCAGCCAGACATTTAATCGCGCCCTCGTAGTCCCCGTCTTTGGCAGCAGAATCTGCTCATTCAACAGATCACGCGGAGTAATGCGTTCGTAAGACGCAAGCCGGTGTCCGGCTGGAACAAGCAATTTAATCTCATCGGAATGGATTTTGACGACCTGCAGCTTTTTCTCTTGCACCGGCAATTGAGTAATTCCGAAATCGGCCAGGTTGTCCAGAACCGCCTGTACCACGCGGGTACCGTAGGATCGATCCACCAGAAGCTGCACGTTCGGAAACTGCTTCTTGAACTCGGCAAAAACACTCGGCAACACGTAAATGCAGGTAGCCTCGTTCGCCGCGATCAGCAGCTCCCCTCGGGGAACCTTTTCCAATTCGTTGATGGAATCCTGCGCCCGGCGCCGCAACGCCAGGATCTGCTCCGCATGCTCCGCGAAGATGCGCCCCGCGACGGTGAGTGAAATTCTGGTTCCAAGGCGCTCAAATAAGGTCGTATTGAGCTCCTGTTCCAATTGGCGGACTTGAGCGCTGATAGCCGGCTGGGTCCGGTAGCAGGTTTGCGCCGCTTTCGAAAAGCTTTTGAGCCGAACGATCTCAAGGAAGGTATGAAGCTGATCGAGATCCATCTAATCGACCTTCTTGAGCACCCTCGCTCCGGGCGGCAAATCGAAGATTTTAGGAGGGAGCGGCTGATCGATCTCAACCGTCGTTGCAAATCTCTGGTAGACCTTGTAGCCGTTCCGTTCGCGTTCGATAGAGTAGGGCCACATGACGCCGCCGGCATCGCGGTACTTATCGAACTCCGTTATCTCATCGTTCCGGTACTTCGTTTCATCAAGCCACTTAAAAACCTGGTGAACCGGCAGCATCGTGTTGTGATCGAAGTATACGCGAACCGTTTGGTCCTTGGCGTCGGTGATATCGACCACCTCGACGTGAGTAGTTAAGTAGACCTCCGAGTCTACGAACTCAAACTGGATTCCCGGTTCGTTTAGGCGGTATCGAAGGATATACATAATATCGTTTTCGGTGGTTCGCAGGTAGCGTTCCCAATTCTCGTCCGGAATGGGCCGCGCGCCGCGAAAGGTTATGTCCCAGCCTTGGTCCTCGAGAAAAAGATAGGAGTAGTCGTGCTTTTTCCCAAGCACTTCGCGTTCACGCATAGCCAGGCCTTTGGCGGGCTTCTGCGGAAGATATTCAGTATAGATTCTGGCGATATCCAATCCGCTAAGCTGATCGTGGAAGAACGCATAAATGCGGCCGTTCTCGACGCGATTCTGCATGTGCAGGAAGCGATCGCCCCCCAGGGCGGTGACGGCCTGATCGATGATATGCCTGCCCCTATCCGGGTCCTTCTGCGGGGTCGCGATGGTGCCCGAAAGAATCCCGAGGCATAACGCTCTGATTAGAATTTTGGACATCGCTTATACGAAGGCGCAGACCGATCGCCTACTCGCGCAGAGATCGGTTTCATCGGTGTCCGGAGCATGAATAGATCCGCTGCGCGATCGAAGCGAACCCCCGTCACGCCCGTTAAAAGTCGCCTGGATCTCGGCGACGACGGCCAACGCAACTTGCTCCGGTCCGTCCGCGCCGATATCGAGACCCATCGGACTGTGGAGCTCAGGTGCTGGCCTTTCCGGTTGAAGGCCGGCATCTGTGAGGAGCTGGGACGCCCTAGTTCGGGGACCCAAAATGCCGAAATATCGGAGCGGCTGCGATGACAGCTCCCGCAGAATGTCCAGGTCCTGACTGTAGCTATGGGTCATCAGCACAGCCGCGGTCCAGGGGTCAATGCCCGGCGCGGGTTCTTCCGGTTGACGCAAAATCACCTGATCCGCTTCTGGAAACTTCTCCGGGCGTGCGTAATGGGCGCGTCCGTCTAGAACGCAGACACGCCATCCAAGAAACTTCGCCAAACGGGTGAGCGGAACAGCGTCATCCCCTGCCCCGAATATCAGAAGACGGATGGCGGGGGTCAGGGTTTCGAGGAAGAATTCGTTGAACGGTCGCGGTTGATTCCGGCTCTGTTCTTCGAGCCAGTTGGCTAGATCGGGGTCTGGAATGTTGTGAGTGACGTTTCCGGCGGTGTCAATGATCAATCTTTGTCCGGCCGAGCTGGATGGCTCCAGCACGTGCGCGATTACGGCTGGGCGGCGTTCAGAATGGACGTCGCCTATGAGCTGCAATACTGGCGCATTTCCAGGAGTGAGCCGCTCCAGCAGAACGTGAATGACGCCGCTGCAGCCCAAGCCGTAGCCGGATGCGATCTCGCCGTCAGGTGTCGTATCGTAGCGCCTGATCACCGGCCCGGATTCGGTCAGCCACCAGGCTTTCTTGATCAGATCTTCTTCCAAACAACCGCCGCTAATGGAGCCGTAGCGCTCGCCGCGTGAGGTCAGCAGAAGTCGCGCTCCCGGAAGACGATAACAGGAGCCGCGGGTCTTGACCACCGTCGCGAGCACCGCAGATTCGCCGGCCCTTTCTGAGCGCCGCCATAGCTCGATGATTTGCTCCAGGTCCTTCATGTGCCCTGTTATCAGCTTAACGGCTGGTCAACAGCGCCGCCGAATCGGCATCGAGATACATGGTTGTGTTTGGATGGACTCTCAGGACCGACGCCGGCGCCATAGGCGAAAGCGGGCCCTCCAAGCACATTTTCACGGCCTTCGCTTTTCTCCTGTCCGGAACTACGCAGATGATCTCTTTGCTTTTGAGCAGTTGAGGAATGGAGATGGTGATCGCGCGCTTGGGCACCTCTTCTATGGATTGAAACCAGCCCTCGTTGACTTGCTGTTGGCGGCAGGTTTGATCGAGATCGACGATTAAGTACGCCTCTTCCGTATCGAAATCGGCGGGAGGGTCATTGAAGGCGAGATGACCGTTTTCGCCGATACCGACAAATGCAAGGTCAGCGCCGACCTCGCCTGGCATTTCGGCGCCGTTGAGCAGATGAAAGCGCTCAATACCCGTGGGGTCGATGATCCGTTCTTTGATGTATCTTGCAAAGCTCGCTGGATGATCGCGTCCGATTCCGATGTACTCATCCAAATGGAAAAGCTCGATTCGCTTCCAGTCGATGTCGCGGCATCGAGTCAAGCGCTCGAGGAACTCGATTTGAGATGCACCGGTCGCGGCGAGAAGGCGCACCGAATTCTGCTTTTCGAGCAGTCGGCGCAAAGAATCGTGAGCCTGGCCCGCGGCTGCCACCGCCAGCTCATGTTTCGATGGAAGGATGCGAATCACCTGTGCCAATACATGTCCCAGCCGAGATAATTCTTCGCCGCTTCGTAGACCACGGCTGAGCTGGTGGAGAGGTTCGCCGCCGTGTGATGCTCGAAGCCGCGCTCGCAAATGAAGCGCAGTAGATCCTGCAAGCGTGGAATCTCCACCACGCCGGCGCCGCCGAAAGTTTCGAGCGGGTCATCCGTGAATCGGCCATCGCCAACATAGCCGCGCATCCTGCCTTCCCGGTCGTCAGTTGAAATTCGGGCATAACTCATGGGGCCCGGCTTCACTCGGCCGGCTAGTGTGCCGAAAGTGTTCAGCTTGCCGACCGTTCCAGCGATGATCTCCTGGAAATTCATCTTCACGTCGGCGAAGAAGTGCTTGGGAAGATTGCTGCAGTGGAAGCACACGGCCTTATTCGGATCGTCGCCATAGTTGTTATTCCAATCCAGCAAGGCGCTCGGCGTGCCCGACGCAAGCCTGAGGGCATGCATTCCCACCACGCCCACAATGTCGACTTCGCAGGCGCTCGACATCAGGTTATTGCTCATCATGCTCATCACTGTGCAAGGCACCACCCCGAAGAATTCCTCGAGCGCCGTCCAGCACTGCACGGCGCTGATGGTGACGTCCGTCTCGCGCATCCAGCCATCGATCACGGCTCCTAGCTTCGCCATCTTCATCAAGGACGGAGCGGGCACATCGTGTGTGGTGACATAACTCTTGATGAGCGCCAGCTTGTCCTGCGCGGCGCCGTCTCCGTCTTTCATGCGGTCGATGCGCCCCAGGATTTCGGAGAGATCGACGGTAATGACCGAAATCCCGTTCGCCTCGAGCAGCTTCTCGCTATACCGCACGGTGTTGAAAGCGGCGGGACGCGCGCCGATAGAGCCCACGCGCAGTCCGCGCAACCCGCGAACCACGCGGCATACCCCCATGAACCAGGCAAGATCCTTCGCGAATTCTTCAGAACCTGGAGCTTCCGTGTGGAGCGTGGTCAGCGAATACGGGATTCCGTACTGCCTCAAGTTATTGCAGGCCGACATTTTGCCGCAGAAGCTATCGCGACGGTCGCTGATGGTCATCTTGGCGGGATTGTCCGGCGTGGCCTGGATCAGCACCGGCACGTTCAGGCCGGCCATCCTCAAGGTGTCGGCAATCGCCCGCTCGTCACCGAAATTCGGCAAGGAGACAATGACGCCTTCAATACTGTCGCGATGTCTTTTGAAGAGCTCGGCGCAAATCTTAGCTTCTTCGAAAGTTTCGACTGCGCCGAATTTCGACTCGTTAGCGATTACGGCGTCGGCCTTGCCGCTGCCGGGGGCGCGGGGGGTCGGCGCGATCACCTCGATTCCGGTGCCTTTCATGACGCGAATCATTTCCTCGCGCCCGCTCGCCGCTAGGTGATCGGGGAAAAACCCCCTATTTCCGACGATCAGGCCGAAATTGGAGGATGGTTCTGCTGGTTGCATGTTTGGTTGCATGGATGGTCCTGGCGTTTTGATCTTAACGACGGTGATTTGTTTCTGAAGAGACACTGGAGAAATGACTTGGCTAACCTGGGCGTTGCTCTCTGCGTTTTTTGCCTCCCTTACGGCTATTTTGGCGAAACTCGGCGTGGAAGGCGTCGACGCGAACTTCGCCACCGCGGTCCGCACCACTGTCGTGGTCGCATTCACGTGGCTAATCGCCTATGCGGCTCGTCAACCTGGCACATTTGATGTGCCCTCGAACAGAACCTGGCTCTTCCTCGCGCTTTCCGGATTGGCGACCGGCCTATCATGGCTGTGTTACTTTCGCGCCTTGCAAATTGGCCAAGCCTCGCGCGTAGCTCCCATAGACAAACTCAGCGTGGCGCTCGTAATCGCTTTCGGCGCCCTGTTCTTAGGTGAAAAACTCACCTGGGGCAAGGCGCTGGGCGGCCTTCTCATAGTCGCCGGAGCGATCGCGGTTGCGGTTGATTGACGCAGCTCTAAAAATGAAACACTCGAATGGATATGAACATCGTCCTGGATACTGCGATGAGATACGATATCGCCCAGGGCGTGGACCTGAATTTCACATCGTAGCCAAACTGCCCCGGAAAGCTCTCGAAGGCCTGAAAGTTGAGTGATTACTCGTGACACTGAGACGCTTGCGATTTGTTTTATTCGCGTTGATGCTGGCCGTTCCTTTATTCGCGGCGGCGCAGACCCCCACGCGTGTGCCGCAACCTGCCAATCCGTCGCTGATAGAAATGGGCCATACGCTTTTCTTGCAGGATTGCGCGTTCTGCCATGGCCGGGATGCCGGGGGCGGTGAAACCGGGCCGGATCTGACACGCTCGAAACTCGTTGGCGAGGATGCCAGAGGGAATAAGATCGGAGTCGTTATACGCAACGGGCGTCCCGAAAAGGGCATGCCGCGCTTCAGTCTTTCCGACCAGCAGATCGATGCATTGGTCGCCTTCATCCATGATCAAAAGACCAAGGCTGATTCCGAGCAAGGCGGTCGCCGAGGCGTGGATGTTTCCGATCTTCAAACCGGCAATCCAGAGGCCGGCAAGCGGTATTTCACCGGCGCAGGCGGGTGCTCCTCCTGCCACTCGGTTACCGGCGATCTTGCCAACATTGCAAAGCGCTACGAGGGATTGAAACTCGAAGAGCGGATGCTCTATCCGGCTGAGGCCGTCGCGACAGTCACCGTCACTCTCCCCTCTGGTCAAAGCGTAAACGGCAAGCTGGCTTACCTCGATGAGTTCACTGTCGGCTTGCGCGATGCATTCGGCTGGTATCGTTCGTGGCCGCTGAGCGAGGCGAAGTATACCCCGAGCGGAGCGAAGTATACTCTCGATGCGCCCGCTCAAGCTCATGCCGATTTGTTGGCAAAGTACACCGATGACGATATTCACAACCTGATGGCCTATCTGCAGACGCTTCGCTAATCGCTTGGAGAATTCGGAAATGAAAATGAAGCTTTTGCTAACGCTCTGGTTTGCGTTTAGCGCGCCGCTTTTCTCTCAAGGACTCGATCCCGCCACTCTTGTCAATCCACCGCTCGACAGCTGGCCTGGATATCACGGAGATTACTCTGGCCGCCGCCACACCCATCTCGCGCAAATCAGCCCCCAAAATGTTGGGGAGCTGGGAATTGCCTGGGTGTTCCAGACCGGGCAAAGCGGCGCCACTCTGAAGTGCTCTCCGCTGCTGGTGGATGGAGTTCTCTACTTCAGCCTTCCCGATAATGTCTGGGCAGTGGACGCACGCTCGGGGCACCAGATTTGGCACTACACTTACCCTCCCAACAAAGGGTTCCATATCGGCCAACGAGGCGTGGCGATGTACAAGGATTGGCTTTACTTCACAACTCCGGATGCACATCTGGTCTCGCTGAACGCGAAAGACGGCAAAGTTCGTTGGGACGTTATAATCGCTGATGCAAAGGCGGGCTACTGGACCACCATGTCGCCGCTTGTGGTGCGCGATCACGTATTGGTCGGCGTCTCGGGCGATTTCGACAATCTGCGCGGGTTCCTGAGATCCATCGATCCTGAAACCGGCAAGACGCAATGGGAGTGGGACAGCACGCCTCCGGCTGGAACGCCGAACGCTACAACCGGCGGGATGACCTGGATGACCGGGACCTATGATCCGAATCTGAACCTGGTGTACTGGGGCACCGGCAATCCAACGCCTGTGCTGACCGGCAAACCGCGACCCGGCGACGATCTTTACACTTGCAGCATTGTGGCAGTCAACCCCGATACCGGCAAATTGGTCTGGGCTTTCCAAGCCTCGCCGCACGACACCCATGACTGGGACGCGGTGGAAACTCCGGTTTTGGTGGACGCGGATTTCGGCGGAGCGCCGCGCCAAATGCTCATGCAGACTTCGCGCAACGGATACTTCTTTGTGCTCGACCGGACAAATGGGCGGAGCCTTCTCACGGTTCCGTACGGACCCGTCAACTGGTCGCTGGGAGTGGACGAAAAGGGCCGCCCCATCCCGAATGCGGCCAAGGAACCGGCCCGCGACGGACGCCTGATTGCGCCTGACGAGGGCGGACTCACCAACTATCGCTCTCCGAGCTTTGATCCGAAGACTGGGCTGTTCATCGTCGATGCTCATCCCAGTTACGGCATCTATTTCGCCAAGCCCGCAGACGGCACATTCGGGTGGGCAGGCGCGGATTACGTTGTCTGGGGCAAGGGCGTGCTGGATGCCATTGATTATCAAACCGGCAAAATTCGTTGGAGCCATGAACTGGGGCCGGGCGGCTCGGGCGCAGGCGTGCTGACAACGGATTCGGGGCTCACTTTCACCGGCGACGCGCTCGGCAACGTCCTGGCGTTGGACACGGCAACCGGGAAGACTCTTTGGCACGCTGGCGCAGGCGCAGAGATGGAGAGTTCTCCGATCGGCTACGAATTGGACGGCCGTGAATACATTGTGACCGGCAGCGGCGGAGTTCTCTTCGCCTGGACATTACCCAGGAGTGTGATTCAGAGGATCGCCGGAAGGTGAAAATAACGGCGCTCGAAACCCTCCGAACGCGCGAATTCGCGAACGTTCTTTGGGTTCGCGTCCACACTGACTCCGGGCTGATCGGGCTAGGCGAGACCTTTTACGGCGCAAGCGCAGTCGAGGCGCATCTGCACGATACGCTAGCGGTCAGATTGCTAGGCCGCGATCCGCTCCGCATCGAAAGCATCAATCGCGATCTGGTCGCTTTGCCGATGGCGCAATCCTCGACAGGCGTGGAATATCGGGCCGCCTCGGCCGTCGACATCGCGCTCTGGGATCTTTTCGGGAAAGTATGCGGCATGCCGGTTCACCAGATGCTCGGAGGGCTGTGCTGCGATCGCATCCGCATCTATAACACTTGTGCAGGATACGGGTACGTCCGTTCCCCAGACATTCGGCCGGTGGACAATTGGAACCTCGGCGAACAAGGCCCCCACGAAGATTTGTACGCATTCATGAATCATGCGGACCGGCTCGCCCAAGAGTTGCTGGCCGATGGCATTTCCGGGATGAAGATTTGGCCATTCGATTCGGCCGCTCAAGAAACCCAGGGGCTCTCAATTTCTGCGGAGCAGTTGAAAGCTGCGATGCAGCCGTTTGAAAAGATCCGGCGCGCCGTGGGCGACCGAATGGAAATTATGGTCGAGTTTCACAGTCTCTGGAATCTCCCAACGGCAAAGAAAATCGCGCAGGCGCTGGAACAATATTCACCGGCATGGTATGAAGACCCGATTCGAATGAATTCGCCGCAGGCGCTAGCGGAATACGCGCGTTCGACGACGGTTCCGGTGTGCGCAAGCGAAACACTTGGTTCGCGGTGGCCGTACAAGGAGATGCTCGATCGCGATGCCACGCACATTGTGATGGTCGATCTCTGCTGGACGGGCGGATTTACGGAAGCCCGCAAAATCGCGGCGCTCGCCGAGACCTATCATCGCCCCTTCGCGCCGCACGATTGCACTGGCCCAATCGGATTCGCCGCCGCTGTTCACGCGTCACTGAGTCAGCCGACCACATTGATTCAGGAAAGCGTGCGCGCTTTCTACACCGGCTGGTACAAAGAATTAGTCACGGAGATCCCCCGGATCGAAAATGGCTATGTCTATCCAATGGACTTGCCGGGGCTCGGGACGGAGCTGCGCAAAGAGGTCTTTGAACGCTCTGACCTCATCGTTCGGCACAGCGGCGAGCTCTGAAGTGAGGAAGTTCTGTGTTTCGTCTTCTCAGCCTTCTTTTTCTAACATTGCAGCCGCAGCCTCCGGGCGAGCCGCGCCTCTACATTCATGAGAACCAGATCTGGGTAGGACGTGGGCGCGATCTCCAGCAGATCACAGACGACGAGTTGCATAAGTCGAATCTGGTGCTTTCGCCTTCCGCCGACACTTTCGCCTATATCGCTCATTGCGATTCAGTTGGTACCGAGGCGTGTCCGCCAACATTGGTCTTCCGGAAGTTGAACGGTGATCTGCTGTATAGCTTCGCGCCGCTGCTTGAGGATAGTCATCCGTGCCTTAGTGTCATGGCCTTTGAGTGGATTGATAACAATCGCGTTGGCCTTGTTTGCCACGTCAATCCTTCAATAAGCGAATACGCCGTAGTCTCTGTTCACGCAGCCAAGGTGACCGCCGGCTACTACGGCGGCCCTTTTTCTTGGTCGCCGGATCGCCGAAAGCTGGCGTATGGCGGGCCGGTTCCGCATTTCGCGCCGCCGTATATTCATAGCTTTTACCTGTGCGTTGACCGTCGCGTCATCTACCCGACCGCGCCTGTCCGACACGTAAACTCTGAGGCGCTGTTTCCACGATCGCCAAACAGCGGCGGCCCAAATGGCTGCGATATCGACTACTCGCCATCGGTGGTTGAGCTGCACGGATCAACCTTCATGGGCATTCACGAATTGTTCAGCGATCTGGGGTGGGCACCCAATGGGACGGCCATTGCTTTTGTCGAGCAGACTTACGATTGGGAAGCTCCCGCTCCGAGCGCGCTAAATGGCGGCGTCGAGGTGAATCAGCGTTATCAGGCAGTGGGTGTGGGGCTCGACGGCAAATCTCAAGCTCACATTCTGGATGGTGCAACGCGGCAGCCTTATTCGGTTGAGTGGCTTTTCAACGAGAGATTTGAAATTCGGGCGGATTCGGGTACCCACTGGATATTCGATCGCAGGCCGGAAGGATTCACTCTGAGGTCAAGTCCAGAGCCGAAGTAGGGCGTCGATAGTCGCGGTAAACGAGCAGAGGCTTTCGGCCTCCACTCGGGTGAGCCGTTACCGACGTCTGCACTCCGCCGGCGCAGTTCCAGGTCTGCGAGGTGGAAAGCCCCAGGGGCAGGCTTACGCTGCTGACAAACGCGCTCTTGCAGTTGCCATATGTGTAGGTCGTCGTCGCGCCGTTGGCGTCGACCGCCTGGTAGCTCTCCAGAACATTCAAATCGTATCTTGTTTTGATGGAGTTTTTGGGTGCAAACCAGTCCCCCATCTCTCATTAGCCAGCTAACGAGGTCTGTCGCGAACGCCTTTCGAACCTGCTGATCAACGGCAAAACAAAGCTTTCTGTAAGGGTCGAAGTCCTGTTCTATTTTCTTCCTCCGAACTGCCCGCCGCTGAAAGGTTGAATAAAACGCCAGATATCGAGCTCGCAGTGTAGAATGCTCCCTTCGCGGTGATCCACACCGATAGTAATGCCGGCGCAGAAGTCCGACGCGCAGCACTGCGCTATCGCGTCGGATACATTGCGAGCCTTCAGGCCGCTGATCTCATACCCAACGAAGAGTGAAGCGCCCGGTCAGGAGGAACCAGATCTTACGGCGGGCAATTCAGGATAGCGCCTCAAAGCGTGGGATTGTCACCCAGGGGACACTCTGATAAGCGAGTCGCGAATCCAAGGAGGAGGCGGATAACCCAAACACGAAAATCTGCCTCTGGGTAGCTGTAATCTTCAGCTGTATTTTCGAAGGGCTTCAGAGCTATTTCTCACGGGGGAGGAATTGCTCATGGAGCAGTTTGACCCGGTTGACACGCGGGAAAAACAGTGGCTGCAGCCGAACCCGGATATATGATGGTGTGCGCTATGCCCTTGACTCACTCGCGCTTCACGCTAGCCGTAACCCTCGGACTCTTCGCAACGCTCGCGCTCGCCTTCGCTCAACATCATTTGCATAGCCACGCAGATGAGACCGCGCAAAGCCATCCCTGGATGAACGCGACGCTGTCGCCCGATGAGCGCGCCGAAATGGTGCTGAAGGAGATGACGCTCGATGAAAAGGTCACCTTGGCGCATGGCAACGGCATGCCGGGGTGGGGCAAGCCGAGGCCCAACGCTTATCTGGGCAATGGCGGCGCGGGTTTCGTGCTCGGTATACCCAGACTGGGGATCCCGTTTATCCAAATGAGCGACGCCGCTTACGGCGTGCGGAGCAGCGGTGACAATGGCCGCTACTCGACCGCGCTCCCCGCCAACGTTGCCGCAGCCGCGAGCTGGGATCCCGATGCCGCCTGCGAATACGGCGCGCTCATTGGCCGCGAGCTGCGCGCGCAAGGCTACAACATGACCCTTGGCGGCGGTGTAAACGTCACCCGCGAGCCGCGCAACGGCAGGACGTTTGAATATCAGGGCGAAGATCCGATTTTGGCCGGCACGCTGGTCGGCAATCGCATCAAATGCGAGCAGGCCCAGCACGTGATCGGCGACATCAAGCATTACGCCGTAAACGATCAGGAGAGCGGTCGAAATGAAGTGGATTCCATCATTAGCAAACGCGCCATGCGCGAGAGCGACCTGCTTGCATTTGAGATCGGAATTGAAGTGGGTAATCCGGCAGCCGTGATGTGCTCCTACAACGCGGTGAATGGCGACTACGCCTGCGAAAACAAGTACCTGCTCACCGACGTACTCAAGAAGGATTGGGCTTTCAAAGGATTCGTCCTGTCCGACTGGGGAGGAACGCACAGCACAATAAAGGCCTCCGCTGCCGGATTGGACAACGAAGAACCGGAAGACATTTTCTTTGGAGAGAAACTCAAGGAAGCTGTGCAATCGGGCAAGGTTCCGACGTCTGAGCTGGATGACCACGCGCGCCGCGTTCTCCGTTCGGAATTTCTGAGCGGAATCGTCGATCATCCCCTCCAGAAGAGCGTCGTTGATGTCGAGGGCGGGTTCGAAACCTCGCGGCGCATCGCCGAGCAAAGTACCGTCTTGCTAAAAAACGAGCGCGGCGTACTGCCGATCGATCCGGGGAAAGTACACTCCATAGCCATCATCGGCCCCCACGCCGATACCGGCATGATTTCGGGCGGCGGGTCGGCGCAAGTGGACCCGCCGGGGCGTCCCCCTACCAAGTGGCAGGAGCATGTGTGGTTCCCGACTTCGCCTTTGAAAGCCGTGAGCGCCAGAGCTCCGGGCGTTAATGTGCAATTTGACTCCGGGGCGAACCCGGTCACGGCCGCAGCGCTGGCAAAACAGTCGGATGTCGCTATCGTGTTTGCGTATGAATGGATGAGCGAGGGAATGGATTTGCCCAATCTGTCACTGCCGGAAAACCAGGATGCATTGATTCAGCAAGTGGCGGCGGCGAATCCCAGAACTGTCGTCGTGCTTGAAACCGGCACCGCGGTCACCATGCCGTGGGTCGATCAAGTGAGTGGAATTGTGGAGGCTTGGTACGCCGGCAGCAAGGGCGCGGTCGCGGTCGCGAACATTCTGTTTGGGAGCGTGAATCCGAGCGCGAAGCTGCCCATGACCTTCCCGCGCAGCGAAGCCGATTTGCCGCATCCGAGCTTAGTAACGCCGCCGTCCGGCGCCCAGGGATCTGCCGCCGTCGCGAAGTCTGGCGAAGCAAAACCGACCTTCAGCGTGCATTACGATGAGGGACTAAAAGTCGGCTACAAATGGTACGACGCCGAGAACAAGCCGGTGCTCTTCCCGTTCGGCTACGGGTTGTCGTATACGACCTATGAATACTCTGATCTGAAGGTGAAACCTGGCGAGCAGACGGCCGTCAGCTTCCAAGTGAAGAATACGGGCAATCGCGCCGGGTCGGAAATCGCTCAAGTATACGCAGCGCTGCCGGAAAGCGCGGGCGAGCCTCCGAAGCGGTTGGTCGGCTGGAGCAAGATAAGCCTGAACGCGGGCGAGAGCAAAGAACTGACGGTGACTATCCCACCGAAATATTTGTCGATCTACGACGAAGCCGCAGACAAATGGAAGCTGCTGCCCGGCAGCTATACGTTCATGGCCGGCGGAAATTCGAAAGATCTGCCGCTGCATGAGACGGTCATTCTGAAATAGCGCGGAAAGGCCGAGAAAATAGGCCCGGGCGCGGTACCTCTTTTTAGAGGTTCTTCTCACGCCAATGCGAGCCATTGTCGTAGCCACTGTTGTTTGTATCTGCGCTTCTATCGCCCCGGCGAGCCACTTGGGCAGCCGGGTCGAATACGTGGGCGGCACCAGAGCCGATATTCCGGAAAAGAAGTCCGGAGAAATTCAGATGACCGACCAGGTCTACTTCGTTTTCATGTCAAGGCACACCGAAGTGAAAGTGCCGTATCAACGAATCAATCTCCTCGAGTATGGACAAAAAGTGAGTCGGCGCTATGTTGCCGCCGTGTTCATCTCACCCTTATTGATGATGGCGAAAAAGCGGCAACACTTTCTTACCGTGGGTTTCCAGGATGACGACGGGCAGCAACAGGCCATGGTCTTTTGTGTGGCCAAAAATGACGTGCGTTTGACGCTGGTCGCGCTGGAAGCCCGCACCGGACAGCAAGTGCAGTTCCAGGATGAAGAAGCCAGGATCGCTGGAAAAGGATGAAGCTCTTGCTCGCGCTACTACTTTTCGCCTTGACTTTGCTCGCGGCAGATCCGCCCGCCCCGACGCTCCTGCAGGTGAAGAGGATTTACGTCGCTGAATTAACCGGTGGTCCGCAAGCCGATGCCTTGCGGGAACTGATCATAGCGAGTCTCAATTCCACCAAGCTGTTCGTGCTGACGGAGAATCCCGATCGGGCAGACGCCGTTCTAAAAGGTGCGGCGGACGATCATTCTTTCACCGATACGTTCGATACCCAGGAGAATGCTAGTGTTCACGATAGCGGCGGCAGTAGTTCCTATTCGAAAACCGGAGGACTCAAATACGCGGTGGGCGCGGGCGACAATGAATCGCATCACATAAGGGAGCGCAAGCACGAGGCCTATGCGGCCGTTCGATTGTGCAACAAAGATGGAGACGTTTTGTGGTCCACTACCCAGGAAAGCCTGGGAGCCAAATTCCGGGGCGCAAGCGCCGATGTCGCGGCCAAAGTGGCGCGCCAGCTCACGGCCGATTTCGATCGGGCTCGGCGAGCGCCTTGATTTTTTCGATTAAGTTGGCCGAGGATGAGCCCTTCACCACAAACTCATCCACTAGATTCTTTCCCTCACCCTGCGCCAATCGCGCTGGATTCAGCCCTGTAAATACGACAATCCGTAGCTTTGGATCCAGCGCCTTGAGCTCCCGTATCAATTTCCACCCGAGTTCCTCGGTCGGCAGGCGCAGATCGATTACAGCGCACTCCGGCTTCCCGCTCTTGGCGAGACCAATAGCCGAGCCGGCATCGCTCGCTTGCATAACGTCGAATCCACTCTGCCTCAGCAACATGCCGCGCAGCAGAAGCTGATCCGCATCGTCCTCAACCACCAGAATCCTGTGTGAGTAGGCCATCGGCCTGCGGTCTTCCCTATGTCGCGAAGCCAATCGACGCAATGACCATCTTCGGCATAGCCTGATTCCAGCCATCCGGCAGACTGTCGAAAGGCAGCCTGAAACCGCGCACCTCATTCGGCTTCAACGGCGAGCCTTTTGATTGCACGATCGGCATCTTCTCGCGATAGATCTCACGGCCGTCCACGCCATAGAACAGGCAGTAGACCTCCACGCTCTCTAAAGGGCGAGGGCCCCGGTTCGCGATCTTCCCGTCGATTTCGACAACCTGCTGCTGCATGAAATTCTCGCTCGCCTTCATGCTGACGTCGCTCAACTGAAGATTGGAAACGTACGCTTTCGCTTCCGCAGAAGCAGCTTCTTCCCCGCCCCTTCTCGAGACCGGTTTATTCAAATAAACCAGACCGGCTATCACCCCCGCCAGGACGATGGCGCCGACCACAAGAAGTGCGACCGGAGGCTTTTTCGACGCCCCGGCTAGCGATGCCATTTGGTGCGGCTCGGGGTTCAGCGCCGCTTCTTAGAAGCACTCTTTTTAGCGGCACTCTTCTTCGGAACGCTCTTCTTAGCGGCTTTTTTCGTTCCGCCGCTTCTACCTGAGCTTTTCTTTGAGGCCGCACTCTTCTTTGAAGCCGCCTTTTTCCCCGTACTCTTGCTTTGCGCGGATTTCTTTGCGGTAGATTTCTTTGCAGTAGATTTCTTCCCGCGGGTCCGGCTTGATCTGCTCCGGCCTTCGCTGCTCTTGCTCCCGCTCTCGGCAGCCGTTTCCGCCGACACTAGCTTGTTGAAATTACTCCGTTCACCGGCTGCCGTCTCTTCCTGATAGATCAGTGACAAATTCCGGTCGTCGAATTTCTCGAAGAAGTCTTCCCAGGAGATAGGCTCCAGATTCGCTTCCTCTCCGCCGAATCCGGGAAACTCGATGCGCAGAATCCCAATATCGTCTTTTGACTCAGTGGACTTAACGTGCGCGGGCTTGCCGCCGCGCTCTTCCGCCCACCTCCGAATTTCCTCGTGATCTCTGGTCGTCTTCGAAAGGTTCGCCATGCGCCGCCTCCGCTCGCTGGTAATTAGACCGCCGATGCGGAAACTGGTTTCTTTTCGAGGGTTAAGCCGCGAAACATGGGGTAGACGAAAGAAGTCCCATAGAAGAGGTACAGACCATGGGTCTATTCACTAGCACCGAATTCAATTCCTTTAAGGATCTTTTCGTCGATCAGATAGAAGATCTTTATGACGCGGAACAGCGTCTTACCGAGGCGCTCCCCAAGATGGCGGACGCCGCAACTTCCAATCAGCTTAAGCAAGCCTTTCAAAAACATTTGGGCGAAACGCAGGGACACGTATCCCGCCTTGAGACCATCTTCCGCGAGATCAACGTCGAACCCAAGCGTGAGACCTGTCAAGCCATGAAAGGTTTGATTGCCGAAGGCGAAGAGATGATCGACGCCAAGGGCAATCCCGACATCAAGGACGCGGCTCTCATCGCGGCCGCGCAGCGCGTCGAACACTATGAAATCTCCGGATACGGAACCGCGCGCTCTTTCGCCCGCAGGTTGGGATTGGCACAGGCGGCAAGCCTTTTGCAGCAAACTCTGGATGAAGAGGCCGCCGCGGACGAGAAGCTTAACCAGATTGCGGAGAGCTCAGTGAACGCGCAGGCCGCAGGCAGCTCTGCCACTGTCGGCGCGGGAACCCGCTACTAGTACCACTCGGCTAAGAGCGGACAATTCACTACAGAATCGTTTCGTGGGATCACGCCTCTCGGCGTGCCAGCCAAGCGGTATAATCTGAACTCCGCAATTGTCTTACTGCGCCTTTGGAGGATCGCGCTCTGCGTGATCCTCCGCGTCGATATCAGCTTCGACAACGCAGGATGCGGGGCGGGAGTGATTCGGCCCCGTGCGCCAGGCGTCGTCCAGCAATCTCACCCGACTGAGCTTCTCCAGCACAACGCAGCGCCAGTTGGCCGACGAACCTGCCGGCTGCAATCCACTTTCGCTTTCCCCGCCGTACTGGTAGCACAGCACCCTTAGTTGTCCGCCCCTATTCCGCCCCAATCGGTGCGGACAAAACAGCCGAGGCCGCCGATGATAGCGGGCTTCGATCGGTCGTTTGCCCGCCACCGCGGTCCAGACGAGTCGGTAGATATCCTCGACAGTCTGAATTCTCGCCTCGACAACATCCATCACTATTCCCATTATCTAGCTCGCATTAGCACCCCAACGTCTGCGTTCCACCATGTTGAGCCAGGGAGCGCCGGCGAGTAAAGTGCATACGAAATCGCCTGTGGCGCTGCAAGGAACTGTTCACACTCGGATGCTTGTGCGCTGAATAGTTATCGGCGATGATGTGGACCAGCTCGTCCTTGGGCGTGCTGCGGTCGATTAAGCGCGAGAAGGCAGACCAGCCTGCTTGCCCTCCGCAGCCTGCAAAATGACGCACTACACTAGCAGTTGAGATACAGGCTGTGGCTTTGCGTCGGCAAGATATCACGCCACTCGCGGATAATCTCGCGATAGGTTTCACCCGCCGGCCGGATCTTCCGGTCCAGATCATATAGCCCCAGTGGATTGATATTCCCGTTATCCTCGACTAGAGCACTATCCCAATCCACTTGGTCGGTGAGGCTGTAATAGGTAAATCCAAGCATCGGAACTCCGTCCTCGCGCAGCTTGTGAACATTGGCCCATTCCTTCCGGATCCAGGCCGGCGCTCTCTCAATGTCCGGCAGATTCGTCTCCGTATGCATGACTGGCAAGTGATAGCGGTCAAAATATTGATGAGTGATCACGTAATAACCGAAAACTTCGCCGGACGGGGTTACCCCGCCATCGCTATGCACAAGGTGCTCATTAGTCTCGTAATAGTCGGTCCCCATCACGCAATGCTCTTTCCGATGATTGTTGCAAAACCAGTGATAGTCTTCCCGGGTCATGCCATTGTCCATCAGGTACTCATACATTTCGAACGTGACCGGCTGACCGTATGAGAGATCGAGCGACAGAAATCTTTTTTGGTTATAGATGTGAGCAAGCGGGGCGCTTTCCGGGTCTATGGGGTGGTGGAACTCGGAGGCTTCACTCTGCACGAAGAGAGCTTTCGGATTCACTTCGAGAATCGCGTGCATCGCCAGCACGTTCGCCTTACAAAGATTGTGCAGAGCGGTGACAAAGCTGCGGTCGTCATGAAGACGCTCGTTCCACCAGCCGAATTGCGCGGAAAATGTCGCCGCAATGAAAATTTCATTGATAGGCGTAAAAAATCGGATCCAGTTATACCGCTTCGCAACCGCGCCGCAATACTCAGCAAATAGAGGAGGCCAATCCTTGTTCTGAAAGTTCCCAATCCAGTCCGGCACACCGAAATGGCACAGATCCAGGATCGGCCTGATTCTGAGCTCTTTCAATTTTCGTAACGTCTGGTCCGTAAAATCCCAGTCGTATTTGCCCGGCCCTGCATGCGTCTTGTAATAGGGCGGGCCGAAGCGCAAAAACTCGATTCCGAGCTCCCGGACAAGCTCAAAATCCTCTTGCCACCGAGCATAGTGGTTGCATTTCTCCATTTCGTCCACGCGCTTTGTAGAGCCATCCGGCATTGCGATAGTCGGATAGCTGTTTTCAATGCCGGTGGCAAACATGAATTGGGCCAGGGCGTTGCCGTCAGTCTTCATTGATTTGGATTGTTCTTGGTTTTATCTTTGAATGCGAGCCGGTAAGCTCTGCGTTCCGCGGCTTCTTCAAAGCGCCGCTTCTCTTCTTCGGTCTCGGGCACAATCGCCGGCAGGAGCACCCGATTACCCGCCCTATCCAGCGCGACAAACGTCAAGTATGCGGAAGAGGTATGCCTGATTTCCCCGCTCTGCAGGTTCTCGACCCAGACCTTCACGCCCACTTCCATGGATGTCCGGAATACTCGATTTACCTGCGATTTCAATCGGACCAGTTCGCCAATATGGACAGGATGAAGGAAGGTCATCTGATCGATGGACGCCGTAACCACCGTACTGCGGGCGTGCCGCATGCCGGCAATCGCCCCGCACAAATCCACCAAGTGCATCACATGACCACCCAACATATTGCCCAAAAGGTTCGCGTCATTGGGCAGGCATACCTCGAAATATTCCGATTGCGATTGCCGGACCGTGCGAATCTCTCGCGCCTCCGAATCGACAGCCATCTGACTTAATGCTAGCTTGCCTCCTGCAGGTGATAGTTCGACTGGAGGGTATCGTCCGGGCGACTAGATAGTCATACTCGCCAATGCCGTCGCGCAACACCGCGCCACGCGACACAAGCGGCCACTAAGTTTTTTCCGCCGCATGATTTCGATATGCTTCATCCAGGATTTCCACGACGTGCGCGACGCGCTGTCCTTTTCCGTACAGCCTTGCGCCTGCTGCGAGCTGAAGCATGCAGCCCGGATTCGCCGTGACGATCAGATCTGCTTTCGTCAGCGCCACAAACTCCATTTTGTGTTGAAGAATCTGCATCGCCATATCGTTCTGTACAAGGTTGTAAATACCGGCGCTGCCGCAGCACAAATCGGCCATGGGCATCTCGCGATACACCAGTCCTGGGATCGCTTTGAGCAACTGCCTCGGCGCATCCTTGATTTTTTGCCCGTGCGCAAGATGGCAGGAATCCTGGTACGTCGCGATGGCGTCCACAGCGCCCATTTCTCGATTTAATTCGATAGAAGCCAGAAATTCCGTAACATCTCTCATGCGGGCCTTGAACTCGATTGCCTTGTCGTGATAGGCCATATCGTGCTTCAGAAGCTCGTCATATTCTTTCAAAGTCGATCCGCAGCCCGCCGCGTTGGTGACGATGGCGTCGAAAACTTCTGTCAGCACCGCGTCGATGTTAGCGCGGGCTAAAGCCTGAGCCTGCTCTTTCAAGCCGGAATGCAAGTGAAGGGCGCCACAGCAGTTTTGAGAGCCGGGAATAATCACTTCGCAGCCGTTTCTCTGTAAAACGCGCACGGTGGCCTCATTCAGCCGAGCGAAAGCGACATTCGCAATACAGCCTGCGAGAAACGCCACCCGGTAGCGCCGCTCACCGATTGCGGGAAAAGTCCTTCCAATTTGGGGATAGAAGAACGGTATTTCTGCATTTGGAGCCAGCGCTTCCCAGTTAGCCAGTCTGCCGAATAATTTTAGAACGCCGGTTGCGCGCGCGAGCCGCTGCATTCCCGAAGCTTGATATAAAAAAAGCGCACCGCCTGCCAGCTGCATGCCCATGCGAGAAGGCAGCAAGTATTCGAAACCCAATCTTTGCGCGGCGCGCTTCCAGAACGAAGCAGTTGTTCGAGCCTGAATTTGCGCCCTCGCCGCCTCAATCATGCGGCCATAAGGCACGCCGGACGGGCACGCGGTCTCACATCCGCGACAGGCCAGGCAAAGATCCAGGTGCTGAATGTAGGACGGCGTGATGGGAGTGCCATTCGCAACGTCATTCATCTGGTAAATGCGGCCGCGCGGAGAATCCATCTCGACGCCCAGCTCACGATAGGTGGGGCACGCATTCAAACAGAGACCGCAATGCACGCATTTGTCCAGGTCGGATTGCGCGGGGCCTTCTCTCGGCTCGGAAATGATTTCGAGAAGACTAGATTCGGCCATACAGGCGTGAGCGGTTCAGCAGGTTCTCAGGGTCGAACATCTGCTTGACTTTTTTCATAAGGCTCAACGTGTCCACGCTTCCAGGCGACGATGACGAGAGCCAGAGCTCTTTACTATTCCTGATCTCGTCGGGCGCAAATTCGACTACGGCGCTCCATCCACGCTCACTCGCCGCTTTCCACAGCGAAGGCACTCCTTGCCAGGATGTCAGATAAACGTATGTCACGCCAGAAGCGGCTCGCGAGATACAGGCGCCGGAGACCAGGCGGAGTAAGGGCCCGACATCCTGGAGGGTCGAAGAAATCCGTAGTACAGCTCCGCTTGGGTGACGCCGCAGAAAGTCGGGCGAGAATTCGCGAACCTGCTGCCAGAACATAGCCTCCCAGTCGCCGCTGAGCTGATCGGGCGCGCCCAGATCGCGGGCGTAACGCTCGATAATTGCGTGGCTTCCTCCAGCACGAATGACCAGCAAGTAGCCGCGGTTCCCGATGCGCGCAGCCGCTGCCGGCGTAATCAGCTCGACAGCCATGGGCTGAAGGAGACTGCGAACAATCTGGTTGCGCTTTTCAATGGCGGGGTCGAGTTCGGCAAATGAGAAAAGAAATGTCCGCGTCTCTTTGGGAAGCGAGTGAAGGCGAAAATTGACGCTGGTAATTACCGCGAGCGTGCCGAAACTGCCGATCATCAGCTTACCCATATCCAGGCCGGCTACGTTTTTGACCACCATGCCGCCGGTCTGGATGGTCTTTCCATCCAGAGTGGCAAAGCTCATGCCGATCACCAGATCGCGCGCTGTTCCAAATGCTCGGCGCATAGGGCCGCTCGAGTTCGAGGCGATTACTCCTCCTACGGTGGCTTGCGCGGAAAAGGGCGGATCGAGCGCGATCATCTGCCTGCGCCGGCTCAACAGGGTTTGAAGATCCGCAAACGGCATGCCGGCCTCGACGCTTACGGTCAAGTCATTCGGCTCGTAATCAAGAACTCGCCGGAGCGCGGCCGTCGAGATGACCACATCGGCGGGGGGCTGCGGGCCGCCCATCAGCCGCTTGCTGTTATTGCCGATAACGGCAACCGTTCGCCGCTTCAAAGCAGCGTCGAGGAGAGTTTGGGCCAGATCCTCCGCCGACGAGGGCGTGATTTGAGGCATCTCTCCTTATTGTCCACGTGAACCATGCATGCTCTGGAGCTGCTCTGCCGCGATTTGAGCGATGTCCAACAGCCGCGGTGGATTCTCCGACGCACCGGCGAGCGCGTCCCGAAACATGCTATTGCAGAACGGACAGGCTGCGCCAATGGTGTCGGCTCCTGTGGCAACCAGCTCCTTTACACGGGCCTCATTCACTCGCTGGCCGGTTTCTTCTCCGAGGAACACGAGGCCACCGCCGGCCCCGCAGCAGAAAGATCTTTCGCGCGCGCGGGGCGGGTCGATCACCATGGAAGATCGCGCGATTACCTGGCGCGGCTGTTCGTAAATGCCGCGATAACGGCCGAGATAACAGGGATCGTGAAAAACCACGCGCTGGCCGGTTGGACTGGCCGGCAACTCATCCACGTGGCGGGCCAGGAATTCGCTGTGATGTTCGATTTCGAGATGGGCGCCGAACTCGCGCCAATCTTCTTGAATCGTGCGAACGCAGTGAGGGCAAATCGAGACGATCTTCTTTACGTTGGCCTGTTGAATGGTGGAAAGGTTAGTCTCCGCAAGCTGTCCAAAGACAAGATCGTTCCCCAGGCGGCGCGCCGGATCACCGGTGCAGCGCTCCTTTTTCAAGACGCCAAATGACGCGCCGAGATGCCTCATGACCGCCGCGAATGAGCTGACGATCTCACGCCCGCGCGGATCATACGCGCCCATGCAGCCGAGCCAGAGACAATATTCCTGCGAGCCGTCAAAAATCGGGAACTCTTGTTTGGCGATGAACTTGTCGCGCTCGGTTTGGGAAAAACCCATAGCGTTGCCATTGCGCTCCAGGTTCAGAAAGAGCTTAGTGCCGTAATCGTTTTCCCAGCCGCCGGTGTTCACGGCGCCCCGGCGGAGGCCGACAATCATGGGCAGGTGCTGAATTCCCACGGGACATTGATATTCACATGCGCCGCAAGTGGTGCATTGGAAAATGGCTTTCTGAGAGACTGTCGCGCTGAGAATTGGGGTTTCATTGTCATTTCCGTATTCGTTGAGATAGGCGCGCATTCCGAGCGCGATGAGCTTCGGGTTCAGCTCTTTGCCGGTATTGTTGGCGGGGCAATGTTCCGTGCAGCGGCCGCATTCCACGCACGAATACGCCTGCAACGCCGTGATCCGGCTGATGTCTTTGCCGGAAACCACGCCAAAATCTTCGTCTGAGGAAAGCGGCGGAATATGGCTGAATCCGCTCCGTTCCAGGAAGATTGTCAGCGGGCTCAGGACGAGGTGAAGGTGCTTGGTGTGTGGAATGAGCGGCAGAAATGCCAGCAGCGTGAGGGTGTGAATCCACCACAGCGCTTGCGCGGTTGGAGACCCCCCGGGGATCCACGCCACCGGCATGTACGTGACCATCAGGATAAATATGAGGAGCGCGATCAGACCCGATTCATAAGACAAGGGACCGAGCCACTTTGGGCGGATCACGAAGCGCCGAAACGCCAAACCGGCGATCGACACAGCGCAAAACGCAGCAAATACAAACGCGAACCAGAAGTAGAAAGCTCCGAAGAAGTTCTCCCGGTTGAGGAAAGGCAGGCCGAATCCGGCTGCAATGTGGTTCAACGTGACTAAGGCGAATGCGCAAAAACCCCAGAAGACGAATGCGTGAGCGATACCGGGCAGCGGCCGCTCACGAATGACTTTGGCTTGGCATAGCACTTCCCAAAGGAAGTCCCAAACACGACGGCTGATGGGGCGGAGTTTGAAATCGGCATCGCAACGGGCGGCGAGGATACGATGGACAACTTTCCTGAAGCGCAGCCAAAACAATCCAACAGAGAGAACGATTAAGGCGAGGAGAAGTGTTCTCAGGAGCAAAACAGCACGGGCTCCCCGACCGCCGCGGCTCGGATAGTAGCATGAAAAAGCGTGCGATATGTCATTTCCGGAGGCGCTGGCTTCATTGGATCACACCTCTGTGACCGGCTCATCGAGAAAGGTCACGAAGTGGTTGCGGTGGACAATCTCATCACCGGGCGCGCGGAAAACATTCAGCACTTATTTGACGAGGGCGCGTTCGAATTCGTCGAGCATGACATTTGCAAGCCGCTGGATGTAGCAGGCTCGGTCGATCGCGTCTTCCACCTGGCTTCTCTGGCGAGCCCGAACGATTATTTGAAGCATCCAATCGAGACGCTCGAGTCGGGGTCAACGGGAACGCGCAATATGCTCGAATTGGCTCGAAAGAATGGCGCTCGTTTTCTGCTGACATCGACCTCGGAATGCTACGGCGATCCGCTCGAACATCCGCAATCGGAGAGCTATTGGGGCAATGTGAATCCGGTAGGCCTGCGCTCATGCTACGACGAAAGCAAACGTTACGCGGAGGCACTGACTATGGCTTACCACCGGGTTTACGGGATGCAAACGAACATTGCGCGGATCTTCAATACGTACGGGCCACGCATGGCTTTGAAGGACGGGCGAGTGGTGCCCGCGTTCATAGAGCAGGCTCTGACAGGCAGCAATTTGACTGTGTTTGGAGATGGATCTCAGACGCGAAGCTTTTGCTACGTCTCAGATCTTGTGGAAGGATTACTGCTGCTAAGCGAATCCTCAGAGCGTTATCCGGTGAACCTAGGCAACCCAGCCGAAATGTCCATCCTCGAGTTTGCGAATCGTATTCGCACGCGGTTCGGTGATCACATCGGCATCGAATTCAGGTCCCTGCCCTCCGACGATCCGAAGGTTCGCCGACCCGACATCAGCAAAGCAAAACGGGTACTGGCTTGGGAGCCGAAGGCGG
This sequence comes from Bryobacteraceae bacterium, assembly GCA_049582585.1. Classification (GTDB taxonomy): domain Bacteria; phylum Acidobacteriota; class Terriglobia; order Bryobacterales; family Bryobacteraceae; genus Bog-105. Next base: position 34,470 of record JBAUUG010000082.1, read on the forward strand.
GGTTGGATGAAGGACTGACGATCACCATCGACTACTTCAAACAGTTGAAGCCTCAGATGTGACAATGGCGCAGGCCTCGTTTTGCAAGGTACTGCTGATGGTACTCTTCGGCCCGGTAGAACGTTTCGGCTGGCTCAATCTGAGTTGCAATGGGACGCCGAAAACGGCCAGAGGCTTCCAATTTCGTTTTCGAGGCACGAGCGGCCTGCTCCTGTTCGGGCGTATGAACGAAAATCACGCTACGATATTGCGTCCCTACATCAGGACCTTGGCGATTCACCTGCGTGGGGTCGTGCGCCTGCCAAAACACGTCGAGAAGCTTGTCGTAGCCGATCTTCGCCGGATCATATTCCACTTCCACAACTTCCGCATGCCTGGTGCGGTCTGTACAGACGTCTTTATAGGTCGGATTCGCGGTGTGGCCGCCGGCGTAACCCACTAGAGCATCGGTCACTCCGTCAAGCTCGCGAAAGGTTGCTTCCACGCCCCAAAAGCATCCCGCTCCGAATGTCGCTTTTTCTGTCATAACGTCCATTTTCGCTCGACCGCTAATTGATAATCTGAAACACGATGCTACAGCGAACTCGCATATTGTGTTGCGCCACCGCGCTCGCGCTAACTCTTGCCGCCGAAGAGAAGGTGGATCTTTACTCGATTCAACGAGTCCGCGCGGAAGAGCGAGCTCACTCGAAAGTGATGGATACTTTGTTCTACCTCGCGGATGTGAACGGCCCGCGGCTAACGAATACGCCGAACTATTTCACTGCCGCGGATTGGGTGGTCAAGCAGATGCGAGATCTGGGTCTCAGCGCTAAGACGGAGAAGTGGGGTCCTTTTGGGCAGAGTTGGCGCGTCGATAAGTACTACGCGGCCATGACCGAGCCGCAGTACATGCCGCTGATAGGGTTTCCGCTCGCGTGGAGCGGATCGACTAACGGGCCCGTAACGGCTGAGGCAATGATCGCCCTCATTTACACCGATGCGGATATGGAGAAATTCAAGGGCAAGTTGAAGGGGAAAGTCGTGCTTGGCCAAGCGCCGAGAGAGATTGAGCAATCGACCAAGCCGCTCTCATCACGGTGGACGGAGGCTGAGCTGAGCGAGATGGAAGAATTTCCGGAATCGAGTGACCGCAATATGGCGGCATTCCGCTCCAGGCTTCCCGGACCTTGGCAGAACATGTCGCGGGATGAAGTTCAAGCGATGCGGAAGAAGATCAATGCATTTCTGGTGTCCGAACAGCCGGCAGCCGTTTTGAGCTACGGCTATGCGGGGGACGACGGGACGGTGTTTGGCGCATCAGCCGGGAGCCGAGAAACGAAGGATCCAATCCCACCTACCAGCATCGTCGTCACCCCCGAGCACTACAACCGAATTTACCGGCTGCTGTCGCACGACATGCCGGTCAAACTCGATCTCGATGTGAAGACTGAGATTTTGGAGCCTCAAGATTCGGTGAATGTGATCGCGGAGATTCCAGGAGGAGCAAAGAAGGATGAACTGGTGATGCTGGGCGCGCATTTGGATTCGTGGCACGGCGGTACTGGCGCAACCGATAATGGCGCGGGCAGCGCGGTGATGATGGAGGCCATGCGCCTGCTGAAGACGCTTAATTTAAAGATGGACCGAACTGTGCGTCTGGCGCTGTGGGGTGGGGAAGAAGAAGGATTACTGGGATCGAAGGCCTACGTCAAGGAACACTTCGGAGATCCGGAAACGATGAAGATCACTGCCGAGCATGCAAAGCTGGACGGCTACTTCAATCTCGACAACGGAAGCGGGAAGATTCGCGGCATCTATTTGCAGGGTAACGATATGTGCCGCCCTGTCTTTGAGCAATGGTTCTCTGCGTTTAAAGACATGGACGCGAATGCAATTACGATACGCGATACAGGCGGCACGGATCATCTCAGCTTCGATGCGGTAGGGTTACCTGGGTTTCAGTTCATTCAAGACCAGCTCGAGTACTCTACTTTGACCCATCATTCGAACATGGATCTGTACGATCACATTTCAGAGAATGACTTGAAACAAGCGGCAACGATTGTCGCGGCATTTGTTTACATGACCGCGAATCGTCCCGAGATGCTGCCTCGCAAGCCTTTACCGCCGCCGCATCCCGCCCCGAAACCCGCAGCGGAGGAGCCGAACACAAGTAAGCCGGCGGGCAAGCCCGCGGCCGCGAGCGGGAAATAGCCAGACTCGCCAAGTAAAGATTCGCCCTGGTGTTATGTCACTAACACAGGCGGTTTAGTACCTGAATAGCAGTACCACGCGTATCGTGCCTCAGAATTAGGGTCACACCCGCAACAAGCGGGCGTCTAATTGACGAGGAGGAGATTCGTCAGCAATAGATTTGCGCAGAAAACCAACAACCACAGGAGGCCTTATAGAAAATGAGAAGTTCACCACAGATGAAACGGCTGCGTGCATGCGTAGCTGTTTCGGCGCAGGCATTATTGACCGCCACACTGCTGATGGCGGTGGAACCCAATGCACGCACGTTCACGGCTGGAGAGCAAACGAAAGTCCAGGGAGTAATCCTCTCGCGGGATGGCGACATGTTAAAGCTGCGAGGCGATGACGATGCGATAGGCACAATCGATCTGACTAACGACACGAAGATTGAGATGAAACGCAGCTTCGGCCGCAAAACGCTGATGAAAGCAGATGCTCTAGTTCCGGGCCTGCATATTGAGGCGCAGGGAAAAGGCAATGAGAAAGGTGATTTGGTCGCCAACAGAGTTCTTTTCGATCCGAACTCGATGCGCGCATCAAGGCAAATTGACGCGCGGGTGCATCCGCTCGAAGAAAGGACCGGGAGCCTGGAAGGGCGCGCGGGCCAACTAGAAGGCCGTGCCGGGCAGATGGAAAATCGGCAGGGCCAATTAGAAAATCAAGAGAAGCAAACTGAGCAACAGGTCGGCCAAGTGAAAACAGAAGCTGACCAGGCGAATCAAGGCGTGAACGATGTCAACTCGCGCGTGACTAACCTGGACAACTACGACACTAAATATTCGACGACCGTTTACTTCAAATTCGGGAGCGCGGTGCTCGACCCGGATGCAAAGAAAGATCTGGACGACCTGGCGCAGAAAGCTCACAACGAGAAGGGCTACGTAGTTGAAGTCGCCGGTTTTGCGGACACGAAGGGAAAGGCCGACAAAAACCAAGTGTTGAGCGAGCATCGCGCGGATGCCGTAATCCAGTACCTGGAACAGAACGGCGATATTCCGATTCACCGAATTCTGACGCCTGCCGGCATGGGTACAACGCACGAAGCGGCAGACAACAGTACGGCCCAAGGGCGGAAGTTGAATCGCCGAGTTGAAGTGAAGGTGCTCGTAAATCAGGGCGTGGTTGCGGGCTCGAGCGCGTCGAATGCTCCGGCGAAACCGCCCGGCGGAAGCAGCCAATAAGTTCCACCCGGCAACTCCATCGCTCCGGGGGATAGAAGGCCGAGAGGAGAAAATCCTCTCGACCTTCCTTATTTTTCGCCCTCTATCATCACCGGAGCGTGAACCGCATTAAAGAGAAGAGGGGCGAAAGCGATCAGGTTGCGGCGCCAAACCATCCACGTATGCATCCCCGGAGTCTCTATTTGCGTTACCTGAATGTCTTTGGTCTTCAGCCAAGCGACTAACTCACGATTGGGCTTAATCAGGCGATCCTCCGTGCCGCAGGCTACCCATAGCAAGTGGATCTGTCGATTAGCAGCCGCGCTGAGCTGCGGGAAAGCCGACGGCAGATCGCTGCCGAGACCACCTGCGCTGAACGCACCAATGTACGAAAACTTATCGAGACGATTCAAGCCGGTGAGGAGCGATTCAGCTCCGCCCATCGATAGCCCGGCGATGGCGCGGGAATCGCGATTCGTCGAAACCCTATACATCCTTTCCACTGCGGGGATCACTTCATCGATCAGCGCCGCGCGAAAATTGTTTAAATTCCTTTCGCGAAGAGCATTATTGTTGAAGGGCGAGCCAGATCCAGGCGCCGTATGCACTATCTCCGGCGCGCCGTAACCCAGCGGCATCACGATAATCATTCGTTTTGCTTTGCTCTCAGAGATCAGAGAATCCATGATGAGATTCGCCTTGCCGACAGCGGTCCAGCCACTCGCGTCATCACTATAGCCGTGCAGCAAATAGAGAACCGGATAAAGCGTGGCTTCACGTGGATCATAGCCGGGCGGAGTATAGACGTAGAAATCCCGATTGTCGCCAATGATGCTCGATTTATAGAAGTGGTGGTGAATTGTGCCGTGCGGGATATCGGTCATTTCCCAAGGAAGCGGCGTGGGGCCGGGTACGTGAACCAGGTTGCTGAGTCCTAACAGATTCGGCTTTATCTGCGTGTTGGAAGGATCGAGCAGGTGGACGCTGTCGGCATCGAAGGAATAGCCGTACAGATCGGGAACCAGCGGATCGGTGGTCGCGCTCCACACGCCTTGTTCGTCTTTTTGCATCTGCAGCGGCGCTTTGGCGCCTTCGAAGTTCACCGAGACCTTTTGCGCATTCGGGTCACGAAAGCGGAACGTAACACGTCCATCGCTTTGAACATCTGGTGATTGGACGGAAGGCGGCTGCTGCGCGAGCGCGCCGACCGCGATTAGGCAAAGGAGTGTTTTTTTCACGATAAGTCCGGAACAGACATGAACAGTTTATCTCTTAATCATGACTGTCGCTGAATTCACTCCAATCGTTCTGGGCGCAGCTTTTGCAGCGGGATTCGTGGGTTCGCTGACGGGCTTAGGCGGAGGCGTCATTGTTACGCCGCTGCTGACACTGTTTCTGGGGGTGGACATTCGATACGCGATTGGAGCGAGCCTGGTCTCGGTGATCGCGACATCGTCGGGAGCGGCAGCCGCTTACGTCAGGGATGGCTACTCGAGTATCCGGATTGGGATGTTTCTGGAAATCGCCACAACGCTCGGAGCAGTTTTCGGCGCATTCCTCGGAGCGCATATCGCGACTGGCGCGCTGAGTATCATCTTCGGGCTTATTCTCCTGCTGTCGGCCTGGTCGGCAAGCCGCGAACACAACCCACGCAAGGCTCCGCTGCCGCCCGACCCCCTGGCCGGCCGATTGAAGTTAAACGGCTCTTTTGATCGCGCGGGCGAACGGCAATCCTACGAAGTGCATCGCGTGAAGACAGGCTTTGGACTAATGTTCGGCGCGGGAACTGTGTCCGGATTGCTCGGAATCGGTTCAGGCTCTCTGAAGGTGATTGCGATGGACCAGGCCATGCAAATTCCCTTCAAGGTGTCCACGGCAACCAGCAACTTCATGATCGGCGTTACGGCCGCGGCAAGCGCGAGTATGTATTTGAGCCGCGGATATGTGGATCCCGCGCTTGCGATGCCGGTGGTGCTGGGGGTGCTGGGTGGATCGATGATCGGAGCGCGGTTCCTGGCTCGTTTGCCGGTCCGATTGCTGCGCCGAGTGTTCGCAGTTGTGGTGGGGGTCATTGCACTCGAGATGATCGTGAATGGAGTCACGGGCAAGATATGAACCTGACGAGGATAACGGATCAAACCATCGAGCGCATGGTCAGCGTGCTGCTCCGAACAGGCGTAATCATTTCCGGCTCAGTCGTTCTCACGGGCGGCATATATTATGTCGTGAGGCACGGCAGCGAGATCGCCGATCATCACACATTTAGGGGTCAGGCAAGTATAGATCGGATCCTAAGCCAAATCATCACAGGAGCGATTGAATTGCGCGCCCGGTCGGTCATCCAACTCGGCATTTTATTGCTGATCGCCACGCCGATTACGCGCGTGGCACTTTCGCTGGTTGGCTTCGCTTTCGAGCGTGACCGGACCTACGTGGTGATTACGGCAATCGTGCTCTCGGTATTGTTATACAGCTTGATCAGCGGGGCGGTTCAAGGATAAGCGGAATTCGGGTTCACCGAAGTTGCGCCTCCAGCTCATCAAATCTTCTCTTAAGATCGTTGAACTCCGAGCGTAGCTGTTGCAGTTGTGTTTCCAGTTGCGCGACTTTGGTCGGCGGATTCACGCCTGACGCTTCTGTAAGTAATTCCAGCGGCTCACCGGAAAGCAAGTGTGCATAGCGCGCTTCTTTCTGGCCCGGTTGGCGGGCTAATTTCTTAACCAAGCCGCCTTCCGGCGACTCCGAAAGCTTTTCGAGGACTGACTCGGTTTCGGCGAGATCCGCGAAGGAAAACATCCGCTCGCTGCGATCCTTGATTTCTCCGAGAGTTTGCGGGCCGCGCAGGAGTAACGTACATAGAATCGCCAATTCGCGCCGCCCCAAGTTCAAAGTTTCTGAAATGCGCTGAGCGTACTTGTTGACGCGCCCGCTCCCGGTGATCATCAAAGCGAGCTTCTTCTCGCGTAGGCGGTTCACTGCGTCATAAACAGTGTCTTCGTCGTATTCGACGACCGGCTCGCGATTCGACTTCTGATTGCAGGCGTTGACCAGCGCGTTGAGCGAAAGCGGGTAATACTCGGGGGTGGTGGCTTCTTTTTCGATCAGCGCGCCGAGCACGCGGGCTTCAGCAGGATCGAGAAGTTCGAGTTTGGTCAAAGATCAATCGGGTTCTGGAGCGTGAAGGTCAGCCGCGTTTCCGCCGGCACCTTGACTTTTTGGCCCGAGGTGGCGACCTGAGCGGCGGTTCCGACTGCCGCGCCCGATCCTGCTCCGATGGCGGCGCCCCTGCCCCCTCCGGCGATACCGCCGATGAGAGCTCCGAGGGCTGCCGTGCCGCCGATTACTTTGGCCGACTTCTGTCCGCGAGATGCGCTCGATTCTGCGACACCGGTTGTCACGATATTGTAAGTGCGGCCGTTCACGGCGACGCTTTTCAGGTCAAGCGTGAGGATCGCTCGCCCTTCAATCTTGCCGGATTTTTGCGTATCGACAAGGGTGGCAATTACGTCCGAGCCGCGCGGGATAACAGTCTGGCCATTGACGACCACCGGCTGATCAATGCTGGCGCGGTATGTCTGACCCAGGCTGTCGATTTCGGAATTCGCCCCGTCAATGAGACGGACTACGATCTGAGTTCCGGCCGGAACCTGAATGCCGACAGGCCCGCTGCTGGGAGGAGCGCTGGCAGGCGCGGCATAGGTCTCGGGCGGACGGCTTTGAGGCGGAGGCGAGCTGACGGTTTGAGAGAAGCCCGGATTGGGCGGATTTGCCGAGCTGTCAGGAGGAGCCGGAGGCGCATCGCTCTCCGGCGCGCCGCTGAATCGGATGGAATCAATATCGTTCAAATTGTAAGTGTTTACCTGATTTCCGACGGCAAACCTGACCACGTGGTTATCGCCGCCCACAAAGCTTCCCTCGATGCGCGAACCGTTTCTCAAAACGAGCGTGTCAGCCCTCAAAAGAGCAGTGAACGCAACGAAGAAAAGAGCTAGAAATATACCTTTTGCCATGAATGACTTCTCAGCTATGTTGAGTCTGAAAAACCGGTGCTGCGTGAGCCGACGACGATTGTCTCGCTTCGGCTGCGTACTTCTCGGCGAGTTCCGGACGGAAGTAGGTCAATATTCGCGCAGCAACCTTCTTGCCCTGGCGGAAGGCGTCCGCGTACAACCGATCACGCTCTTCGCGCGTGTAAGTAAACCCGATACTATAGAGATGCTCAAGCGAGAGACCCAGCACTTTCGTTCCAGCGTAAGCGACCGCCGCTTTAGCGATTAAACCGCCTCCAAACGGGATTTTGCCGATTAATTGCCGCGCCAAAGCGCGCCACCCGAACGCGCTGCCGATTACCATCGCGATCTCCGATTTCTGCTCCATATAGCCCACCTGGCGGTCACTTGCCGCCGCGATTAGAAAAGCCATCCGGACCTGGTTCATGGTCAGAAAGGCGGTGTCGGAAGCGAACTCCGCGACCGCCCACGGCAGTTCGATGACGCTCGGGATGATGTCAGGCAGTGCGGTAGTGACGGAAAAAAGCGTGTTTTCCCGGCAGGTTTTCGCGATGACTTTGTTTATATAGGGACGGCGGAAAGGGAGGAATGCTTTGGCCATAGCAACTCCGAGATCGGGGTGCGCGGCGAGCGTCTTTTGCACGAACTGGTGCGTCTCATCAGGGCGGAAGATGAGTGCCCCAGGAGGGGCGGAGAGCCCTTCGTCGCAGACGGCAAGATCGTGAGGCTGCCCCATTACAGGAATGGGCGCGCGCGTGAGTAGGGGCGCCGATTGCCTACGTCGCGCAGGGCTCAGGTCGCGGAGAAAGAAGTTCTCCATACGCTGATAAGATTCCTGACTGGCTGCATGCAGCGCGACGTGCAAAGGTCGCTCGCTCATCTCCCGGACCTGTTTGGGATTCAGCGTGCTAAGCGCTTTCTTAATATGGACCAAACCCTGAATGCTCATTGAAGACTCCCGTGAGATATCGGCGCGTCCGCGCCCGTGAGGCGCAAGACAACTCTAAGATGCCGGCGCCACTCTGAATTAATACCAATCCGTTCGACTTCAATGAAGGGCGAGAAGTAACGCAGGATTGTAGAGTTCGATGAATGGAACGAGATTGCAGGCGCAACCAGGAGCAGGCGCGGCGGCGTTCTCTCCAGAGGAATCGCCGGAAAAAGGTGCTGGAGCTCAGCGCGTTCGGCATGCCACGTCACCCGCATCCAGTAGTCGAGCGCCTGCAACGGCAAATGGATGTCTTCGGTTATTTTCAATTCCAGAACAGTGAGACGGCCGGCAGCGGATACGGCGAGGAGATCGATGACATCGCGATCAGCAGCGGCGAACGTAAGCACCTGCCCGTGAACCGGCGCAGCGAGGAGGCGAGGATCAATCGCCGGAACATTCGATCTAATAGACGATTCCAGACAGCGCTCAGACGAATCCAGCGCCGCCGCGGTTTCCACTTTCTCAGTGTGGCACGGGGTGGTTCGCACTCGGGTCTGGAGGTTGCCGAGATCGCGGGGATCCACTTGTCCGGCGGAACCATGCCCGTTAAAGCGGAACAGATTGGTCTCGAAATTTTCACCGGAGAGCCATCGAAGGCGATGCGCGGTCAAATTGCCGGCTTCTTCCGGCAAGAACAGGCTGAGAGGCGTGGGTGCCGGCTGCTTGGAATGCGCGCGCAGATGATCAAGCCAAATGAGAGCGAAGGTGAGCATCGCAGGCTCGTCTTTGAGCGTGGGACAAGCCATGGCGGCAATCTGCCGATTGCCCCGGATGAGCTTCGCGCGTGGAAAAACGGGCGAGAAGGAGCGCTGAAGATCCATACCGCACGAGAGCGTTGAAATCTCCCAGCCGGGAAACTGCCGAGACAGCATGCGACGAAAGTGCTCCGCGAAATTCTGTCGAATGCCGCAGAGAGATGTGTGCGCTGTTTGCGGGCGGTCGAGGTCGAGGAAACTCAGCTTTCCAGGATTCCGTCCAAACCTCTGAATCGCGCAGTCGAGCACGCCCGTGGCGTGGCGTTCGATGCTGAGAATTCGCCGCGAGAGGCTGCGTGCTCCGTTCCAGACCTCGATCGAGAGGCGTCCTGAGCGGATTTCAAGCGCATAGAGCTGCGGGGTGAGCGCGATAACTTCTTCGCCATATTCGAGAACCGCGGGGCTGCGGCAACCGGTCAGGAATGTTTCAATAGCGGCGAGTAGAGCGGCAGGTTCCGCTGCTTGCGGAGAAACGGGCTTTTCTTTAACCTTCAGAAATATGTTAGTGCCAGTTCCGAAGGAATTCTCTTTCGAGCGCTACGCGCCCGCAGCGATGATGTTGACGAATTTTCCCAATCTGCCGCGATCGCGAAATTCGACCGTTCCAGGGATGGTGGCAAAGAGAGTATCGTCTTTTCCCAAACCGACGTTCTTTCCCGGCTTATAACGCGTGCCGCGCTGGCGCACGATAATGGATCCACCGCTGACGAACTCGCCTGAGAATACTTTGATGCCCAATCGCTGAGAATTGGAGTCGCGTCCGTTCTTTGAGCTGCCTAAACCTTTTTTATGTGCCATTACGCTACGATCTCCTGCACTTCCACCCGCGTGTAATTCTGGCGGTGGCCGATGGTGCGCTTGTATTGCTTCTTGCGCTTGAATTTGAAAACCAGTACTTTGGGGCCTCGCCCGTGAGAGGCAATCTTACCGCGAACGCGAGCAGAGCTTAGAGCGTCGCCGAAAACCAGCTCGTTAGAATCGTTCGAGATTGCGAGGACGCGATCGAACTCTACGTCGGCTCCGACATCGCCGGTTATCGTGTCAAGTTCGATAGTTTGGCCAGGCGCGACACGATATTGCTTACCGCCCGTCTCAATGACAGCATACATAATCAAACCTTTATGATAGCGAATGTTTCAGCCGATAAGCCTCAGCCGCCGTTCCGGACCAGATCCGCTGCTGCTCGGATTGAGTGAGCGAACGGATTGCATTCGACACTATCGAGATCCAATGGGAGTAGGAAATAGCTACCAGGCAGACTGGCCAATCAGATCCGAACATCAGCCTCTGGGGCCCGAATGCTGCGAGAACGGTGTCCAGATAAGGCCTGAGCTGGGCTTCGGTCCAACTCGAGTAGTTTGCCTCGGTTGCCAGGCCGGAAATTTTGCAATAGACATTTTCACGCATCGCCAGGTCTCGAATGTTTTCCCTCCATGGGGATATCTCACCATTTCTCACGCGCGGCTTCCCGAGATGGTCCAGAACGAAGGTTTGGTTCGGATGCTTGTCGACGAACGTAATGGTTTGAGGCAGATGGCGCCCAAAAATTAAAATGTCGTAAGCGAGATTGAGCGGCATTAGCGCGCCGATGCCGGCGTTGAAATCTTCGCGCAACGCGTAGAAAGGATCGAGCTCATCTTGCAAAACGTGCCGCACGGCGCGCAATTTAAGGTTCGAAGCCAGCTCGGCGAGCGTGTCGCCGACGTTCGGTTCGACGAGCGGAGCCCATCCAACAACTCCGCGGATGAAATCGTTCTGGCCGGCAAACTCGAGTAGCCGGTGTGTTTCCTCCAGTGTTTGCCGGGCCTGAACCGATATAGCGCCGCTCACACCTGCTGGGGCCATCTCTGCCTGCAAATCGGCGGGCAGGAAATCACGCCGGATCACGCTCATGTTGTCGTCGATCCACGGGTATTCGACAGGATCGTAGTTCCAGAAATGATGATGGGCGTCAAGTTTCAACATGGGTTTTCCAGAGCATTGTTCTCCAGGTCAATGGCTCCAAGGTTGTGCTCGACTTCGCTCGGGTTCGACATACCAACGAGCGTGGATGAGACGTATGGGTGAGCGAGGCAGAAGCGCAGAGCAACCGTTACGGGATCGACGCCGCGCGCCTGGCACAATGCGACGATCCTCGCGCCCGCCTGCTTTACCTGCTCGGATGCCGGATGCCAAGGCGGTGGTCCTTCTGGAGCGAGGAGGCGCATGTGCAGCGGCGAAGCGTTGATCAGTCCTATTTGATTGGCCTTTGCAACGGGCGTCAGCCATTGATCCAAGTCGCGAACCAGCAGGTTGTAATGACAGTAGGAGAGCACCACATCCACCTGCGCGCGCAACGCTACATCGGCGAGCAGCTTCAATGGCAGGCCGCTGATGCCTACGCTTCGCACTTTGCCCGTCTTCTGGAGCAAACGCATGGCCGGCACGGTTTCGTGAATAATCTGTTCGCGATCGCCGAATTCAATGTCGTGCGCGGTGAGTAAATCAACGTAGCCGGTTCGTAACCTGCGCAGCGATTCATCCAGGCTGGCTGTTACGCGCGATGCGGAGAAGTCGAATACACGAGTATCATAGCGGCCGCATTTTGTTGCGAGAATCACCTTGTCACGCTTGCCGCAGAGAGCCGCGCCGAGCCGCTCCTCGGCTAACGTGCGCCCGTAATAAGGAGAGACATCGAACAGGTTAATGCCTCGGTCGATCGCGATGTCGACGGCACGCTCGCCTTCGGCTGAGTCGATGGGACCGAACTCATTGCCTAGCGGCGATGCGCCAAAGCCGAGCACAGACACTCGCAATCCTGTTTTGCCGAGCAGCCTGTATTCCAAGGCTATCCATCCATCTCGACCAAGATCTTGGTGAACGATTGCGGCGATTCGCTCCATTTTTGAAGAGCATCACCGGCCGCTTCGAGCGGCACCGTCGCGGAGATCGTATCTTCTACCGGAAATCTCTTTTGGGAGAGCATCTCGATGACAGCTGGAAATTCCGTTAACGAGTTTCGGGAACCCAGGATATCCAGCTCTTTGTGCACGAATAGCTTGGTTTCATAGCTGACCGGCTCTTTGGCCCAACCTATATAGACCACGCGTCCGCTGTGGGCAACCTGTTCGACCGCCATGCGATAGGTTTCGGGGGTGCCAACCGCTTCAACCACGACATCCGGCCCGAGGCCGCCGGTAATTTGTTCCAGTTGCTTATCTAATGCCTGGCCTTGTGAATTGATAACGTGTTGCGCTCCCACTTCTCTTGCGAGCGTTAACTTTTTATCATCTAAATCGATTGCGATGACGGTTGCGCCCCGGGATGCAGCGGCGGACAAAGCACCCAATCCAACCATGCCGCAGCCAATGACCGCGACGATATCCGAGGCTGTGATTCTTCCTCGCTCAGCAGCATGAAACCCGACTGCCAATGGCTCAACCAAGCTCAATTCGCGCAGCGATAAGCCTTGCGCGCGATACACTTTCTGCCATGGCGCAACGAAATATCCGGTCATCGCTCCGTCTCGCTGCACTCCGAGCGTCTGGTTGAACTTGCAGGCGTTGGTTCGACCACGCCGGCAGGAAGCGCATGCTCCACAGCTGGTGTTGGGATAGACAGTGACGTCCATCTCCGGCAGGTAATCGGCGGGAACGTCCGATCCAAGCTCGATGATGGTAGCCGCGATCTCATGCCCAGGAATGCGTGGATAACTCACCAGCGGATTCTTTCCGCGAAACGTGCTCAGGTCTGTTCCGCAGAGCCCAATCAGCCGCGTCTTCAGCAGGATTTCACCCGCTTTTGGCTCTGGCTGCTGCAGCTCACTCAGACTGGTTCTGCCGGGCTCAGTGATGTAAAACGCCCGCATTCAGAAGTCGAGGTGATTCTTTCCGGGATTGAGCGAATGCGTTGTTCCCGACCAATCGAATTCGCCAGTTATGCCGGGCGGGAGTTCCACATCTGCCGACAGCTTGTCACGGCGACGCTTCAGATCTACGCGAATTTCGCCATTCGGATGCGGCATGGTCGCAGTTACGCGTTGAAGGCTTCCCAGGTTAGGCGCTACGCGTACTCTCGCAAAACCCGGCGCTATCGATTCGATTCCCGCGACGGTACGCAGCAATTCGAAGTTCGGGCTTGCTCCCCAAGCATGGCAATCGGAGCGCGTATCGGGCTCGTTCACTTCAGCCCACGTGGTTAGGCCTTGCGCCAGCAT
>JBAUUG010000083.1:0-4412 GCA_049582585.1 Bryobacteraceae bacterium
TCGGCGATTTCTTGCCTTTTTAACCAAGTGGCTCCGGACCGGGCTTCGTCGAGATATCTGTCCATCCAGACAAAAGCCTTTCCAGCGGATTCAGCATTAGGAGGCGGGAAGCGGTTCCGCCGGCAAAGTGCCGTGGAGATGCCAGGTGAGGAACAGAAATCGACCCTCGGGTTGCCAATGGGGCAAGCGGCGGCAGGTAAAGCTCATACGAAGAAGTGTCTTTAGCGATCGAAGGAAATCTCAATTCGTTATGCTGGCTGGAAAGCTGCTCCACACGATGAACCAGCTACTGAAAACCAAGAATATCGACGATCTCATCGACGAGACGCATGTCGAAGGGAAGCGGCTAAAGCGCTCGCTAGGGCCTTGGAGTCTGATCGCATTCGGCATCGGCGCAGTCATAGGCGGAGGAATTTTCACAGTAACGGGAACGGCGGCCGCCGGGCAACACCTCAGCGGATCCGTTCTTAACGCACCGCTTCTGGATTTAATTCTGCACGGCGCTTCCGCCACTTCGACCTTGGGACGGCCTGGAGCGGGTCCGGGGTTGACGCTTTCCTTCGTGCTGGTGGCGCTGACTTGCGGATTTGCGGCGCTTTGCTATGCCGAGCTAGCTTCCATGATCCCGATTGCCGGCAGCGCTTACACGTATGCCTATACAACTCTCGGCGAAATATTCGCCTGGATCATCGGCTGGGATCTCATTCTTGAATACGCGGTATCCAACATGTCCGTGGCAGTGGGCTTTTCCGCCTATTTTAATGTTATGTGCGACTATCTCTTCGGCGTTCACCTGCCGAAGTATCTATCCGAGCCGCCGCTTATGGAAGGACACTTAACCGGCACTTGGTTCAACCTTCCCTCATTTCTGATCGTGATGCTGCTGAGCTGGATTCTCGTCCGCGGGGTTAAGGAGAGCGCCGGAGCTAATAACATCATGGTCACGATAAAATTAGCGGCCATTCTGTTATTCGTGTTCGGAGCGGCCCACGCCGTGCAGGCCTCAAATCTTCATCCGTTTCTGCCGAACGGCTACCCAGGCGTGCTGAGCGGAGCGGCGATCGTCTTTTTCGCTTTCATCGGCTTCGATTCGGTTTCAACCGCGGCTGAGGAATGCAGAAATCCCCAGCGCAATATGCCCATCGGCATTATGGGTACGCTCATCGTCTGCGGACTGCTGTACACGTCAGTCGCGTTCGTGTTAACCGGCATCGTCAACTGGAAGACCCTGGATAATGCTTCACCGGTGGCAAATGCGCTTCAGGCCATCGGCATGAACAAGCTTCGGTTCACGGTAACGGTGGGAGCACTACTGGGGATGCTGTCATCGCTGCTGGTGTACCAATACGGCCAGGCGCGCATCTGGTTTGCAATGTCGCGCGACCGTCTGCTGCCGGGCATCTTTTCGAAAGTTCACAAGCGATACCAGACTCCTTACATCAGCACCTGGCTCGCTGGGTTAGCCGTGGGGATTCCGGCGGGCATTGGGGATATCGGCAGTTTCGCGGATCTATCGAATATCGGAACGCTATTCGCATTCATCATCGTTTCTTTCGGTGTCGTGCTTCTGCGACACAAACAGCCCGAAAGACCGCGATCCTTCAAAGTGCCTTTCTCGCCCGTCACTCCGGCGATTTCCGTACTTTGCTGTTTTGGCCTGATGCTGGGGCTTCCGCTAGAGACTTGGATTCGCTTCGTGGTGTGGCTGGTGATCGGACTCTTCATTTACATTGGTTATGGCCGTAAGCGGAGTCCGCTGCACGATCCTTCATGAAGAAGCCCACCTGGCAGTACGCAATCCTATCGGCGCTACTTGCTTGGGCTTTGATTGCTCAGCTGACCTACTCAGTGTTCCTCATCTACACGCAAGCGAACTCGGCGAAATACCCTGCCCCGCCCTTCGAGGCCCAGGGGTTTACGGCGCGCATCGTAAGGGCACACTCAGAGTATAGGAACAGCGGCCTCAAGCCCGGTGATGAGGTGCTTGCAGTAAATGGCGAGCCGGTTCAAGGGGCCATCCAGCTAGACAATATCCCATACAAGTTCCGCGTGGGCGAGACCATTATTATCACCGTCCGCCGGTCCGTTCGCGGCGTTCCCAATATCGTGACGGTGCCCGTCCACCTGCGGGCGGATCAGACGCAGGGGCTCGACTGGGCAATCGACCTCGGGCTATTCACCATATTCCCGCTTTCTTGCCTGGCTCTGGGCTTTTTCATCGCATTTGCCAGACCGCGCGATCCACTGGCCTGGATCACCTTGGCCATGCTGGTTTCCTTCAGTCAACTTGCAAGCGGCGGCGGCTTCTGGGCCATTTGGCCGCCGTGGCGTGAAATTTATCTGGCTTATTTCGCGGTGTTGAGTCCTTTTTGGAGCCTCTGGTTTCTGATATTCGGTTTGTACTTTCCCGCGCCATTCGCCTTCTTGCGCACGCGGCAGTGGATCAGCTGGCTGCTCGCGGCGCCCATTTTGCTTCTGGTTTCCACCACCTTTTACGGCCGTTGGATGGAAGGCAGCCATGTGCACGATCTCGTTTGGCTGAGCGATGTTTTGCAGCGCATGGAGTCATGGATCACGTTGCTGGTTTCGCTCTATATCGCGGGTTTTTTTGTCGCTTTGGCGTTCAAGAAGGCTACGCTCCGGGAACCGGATGCAAAGCGGCGGCTGGACGTCATGAGGTTTGGTTGCTCGCTCGCCCTGGGACCGCTTTTGCTGCTGGTCCTCAGTCAGATGCATATACTCCCGAATCTTCCAATCTGGCTGGAGACGATTTGCCTTTTGATGCTTCTGTTTTTCCCGATCACGATGGCGTACGTCATCGTGGTGCAGCGCGCGATGGACGTGCGCATGGTGGTTCGCACGGGCGTGAAATACACTTTGGCGAGTACGGGGTTCAGGATTCTGCGCATTGCACTGTTCGTCGTGATCGCGGCTCTAACAACAGAATTCGGCATCCGCAGCGGTGGCCGCTGGGAAGCCGCGATCATTGCGTGCTTCGGGGCGGCGCTCATGATCGGCTTCAGGCGAATAGCGGTGAAGGTGAGCCAATGGATGGATCGCCGGTTCTTTCGCGAGGCTTACAAAACCGAAGTCATTTTGACCGATCTCAGCAACTCCGTCGCGGGGATTCGCGACAGAGAGGCGTTGCTTGAAACAGTGACGCGGCGGATCGCGGATTCGCTGCACGTGCCTCGAATTGCGGTGTTGCTCGAGCAAGGGAATCGATACGAACCCGCTTACGCTCTTGGCTTCGATGGCAGCGGGCTGCGGGTTGAACTGAAAGAGAACACCGCAACCATCAGGATGTTGAGACAGGAGCGCGCGCCGTCAAAAATCTACTTCGACGATCCACAGTCATGGGTGCATGGCACTTCTGCGGACGAGCAAACTGCCTTGCAAACGCTGGGCGCCCAGATTCTGCTTCCGGTCACACTGGAGAACCGCATGCTGGGCTTGATCAGCCTGGGCCCGAAGAGATCAGAAGCTCCCTACTCGAAGATGGACCTTCAGCTCTTGAGCGCAGTGGCATCGCAGACCGGGCTGGCGCTCGAGAATGCGGAGCTGACGGAGACTATCCGGCACGAGATCGCGCAGCGGGAACGATCGGAGCGCGAGCTCGAGATTGCCCGCGAGGTGCAGCAGCGCCTGTTTCCGCAAAAATTGCCTGAAGTAAAAGGACTCGATTTTGCGGGATATTGCAGGCCCGCTCTAGGCGTGGGCGGCGACTACTACGATTTCATTCGGTTGCCGGACGACTGTCTAGGTATAGCGATTGGAGACGTATCGGGAAAGGGAATAGCAGCGGCTCTGATGATGGCCAGCCTGCAGGCTTCTCTGCGCGGCCAGACCATCAGGCCCGCCGCGACATTGGGCGAAATGATTCAATTGATCAATCGCCTGGTGTACGAAGCCTCGGCGGAGAACCGCTACGCGACGTTCTTCTATGCGCAATATGACTCGCGGAACCGCCTTTTGCGATATGTGAACGCCGGACACAACCCGCCCATTCTGCGGCGCAAGAGAGAGGATGGGAACGATATTGTTCGGCTCGATGAAGGCGGAACCGTGCTCGGATTGTTTCCCGATTTTCCATACGCAGAGGCGCGTATTCAGCTCGAGCCCGGGGACCTCCTGGTCGCATTCACGGACGGGATCAGCGAAGCGATGACCGCCGCGGACGAAGAATTCGACGAAGAGCGTTTGATTGACAGCACCCGCGAATGCGCGACGCGCTGCGCCGCGGACATGATTACTTGCATTTTGGACCGCGTGGATACTTTTACGGCCGGCGCCCCGCAGCATGACGATATGACTCTACTCGTGGTGCGAGTGCAATAACGTTCCGGATAACTGACTGGAATTATTGTCCAGCCGCAAAGCTTCCAGGAGGGCCCCTGCGGCGGGGCTGAAAC
>JBAUUG010000084.1:0-3378 GCA_049582585.1 Bryobacteraceae bacterium
CATTCTGCTCGAAGAAATTCACGTACCGGGGTTGATCATCTCAGAGCGTGAACTAACTCCCTCGGAATTAGAAGAAAGCGACCAAGTCTTCATTACCTCGACAACCAGGGACTTACTTGGCGTGCTCGAAATCGACCATGCGGTGCTGAATCAAAATCGCGACCGCTTGAAACAACTGCAGACAGCTCTGCTGAAATTTAGAGCTAACTATGTCAACCACCACGCGCGGCCCCGAGAAACCGTGGCCGTATGAAGAGAAGCGCGGCTTACGCTTGCCAGTATTGCGGAAGCGCGAGCCTGCGCCGATCCCGCAGGCAATCGGCAGTCGAGCTCTCAAAGATGGCGCTGGGTATATATCCGTTTCGCTGCCTGGATTGCAATCAGCGGGTTTGGGTAAATATCTGGCTGTTTTCGAAGCTTGCCTATGCGAAGTGCCCTAAGTGCCTGGGCATGCAACTGACAACCTGGCCGGCCAGACATTATCATCTGACGCTTTGGAACAAGTTGCTGATGACCTTTGGCGCAAATCGATATCGCTGCTCGGTGTGCCGGGAGAACTTCCTGAGTTTTCGCGCGCGCGAAGGCCGCGACAACACGGCAAAAGAAGGCGGCCAGAGCGAAGCCGCCGCCGAAGAGACCGGCGCGCTTTCGGAAACCGAGACGGAAACCTGATGCTCCCTAACGCGCTACAAAACGGCGCCGGAAGTGGCCGGCCTTTTCTCGTGCGAGAGAGCGAGTAGACAGCCGACCTGCTCACCCAGCGTGCTGAGCATCTCCATATCGCTGCCGGAGTGCACGCGCGGTTCGCGATGCTGAACATTGATCACTCCGGCGACTTTGTTTTGCGCAATGATGGGCGCGGAGAGAAAAGCTTCGTAGGTGTCTTGCGGCAAATCCTTGAAGAACTTGAAGCGTGGATCATTATAGGCCTCGCGCGAAATCGCGAGCAATCGCCGCTCCCGCGCGACCCAGCCCGTGAGCCCCTCATCGAGCCGCAAGCGCACTTTCCCAATGTTGCTGCCGCTTGGCTCGCTGGATGCGTAGAGATTTAATTCTCCGTCTTCGACCAGATAGATAAAGCAGGAATCGCAATTCAGAAAATCACGGACCAAGGTTACAATCTCATGGAGTACTTCATCCAAATCCGTGTCTCGTGTCACCAGGCGGCTGACGCGTTGAAAAAGTCGAAGTTGTTGTTCGGTCCTTTCCAGACGTGCTTCGAGTTCTCTGGCCTTGGACACCGTTGTTCATTATGACAAACCGGGAGGAAAAGCATAATGCGCGCGGGGAGTAGTACGATTGAAAAGAGCATTTCGTTAGGAGGCCCTCGTTGCATGTGGACTAATAAGAGAAAAGAAGATGAGCTGCCGCAGAGGCCGGAACGCGCAACCGCCGCGCCACTATCGCACGCACCCGCCGTAGAACCATTCAGGAGAGAAACCAATACTATGTCATCGCCATCCAGAACTTTCGAACCCGAGAGCGCTTCCGTCCGCGGCGGCTCTGCCGCGTTGGGAAAGAACGTGACCGTAAAAGGGCAGATTTTCGCTCGTGAGGATTTGACCATAGACGGCGAAATTGAGGGCACTGTTGAGTGCCATGAGCATCGGCTGACCATCGGCCCGAACGCTCGTGTTCAAGCCAGCCTGAAGGCCCGGGAAATCATCATCCACGGATCGATTCAGGGCAACGTCGACGCGAGTGAAAAAATCGACATCAAGAAAGAAGCCAAACTGGTCGGCGACATCAAGACGAGCCGAATCGTAATCGAAGACGGGGCCTATTTCAAAGGCAGTATAGATATTTCGAAGACGCCGCCGGTTAAAGCGTCTCAGCAAGCGCAAGCTCAACCGGAGCCTCAGCCTGTTTCTACGGCAGCTCCGGCGACCCCCAGCAGGCCGTCGACGAGCGCGGCCGGCGTTGCAAGCTCATTAAAGTAACCCATTTTCTGGGAGGGCCGGAATGCGGTCTGCCGCTCAACCGTCAGAGAAACATCTTCCGGCCAAGCTGACGCGGCACAGCAGCGGCTTCGACCAGTTTTGCAACATTTTGAACGGCGGGGAGAGCCTCTCCATCCTCGACATGTCGGGGGCGAGCCAAGCCAATATCAGCTTCATCACCGATCTGGGGCATCGCATCTCGTCCGACGATTTGGTGGGAACGATGCACGAGTGCTTCGGCGACGACTTCTTCCAGAACCAGCAAGCAGCCAGTAACGCCCAGCGCTTTCTGGACGAGACGCTCAATTTTCCGGACGAGTCATTTGACGGCGTTCTGGTCTGGGACACCTTGCAGTTCTTTGTTTCGCCGCTGCTCGAGCAGGTGGTGCGCGAATTGCTCCGCGTTGTACGTCCCGGCGGCCAAATGCTGACTTTCTTCAACGCGGATGAGAAGGTATCTCAAATTCCGCTGTACAACTACCGCATTCAGGACCGGAAGACTCTGCTGCTGGTCCCGCGCGGGGGGTCGCAGAGGGTGCAGTACTTTCATAACCGATCGTTGGAAAGGCTGTTTGAAAAGGCTGCGTCAGTCAAGTTCTTCCTGACTCGGGACCATTTGCGCGAAGTCATCGTTCGGCGCTGACCGACTCCCTTGCGGTCGCGGCTCGGAAAGCGGCCGGGGAGGCGCTGAAGCCGAAGCTGGCGAACACGGCTTGTCCGGCCGGGCTGGTGAGGAACCCCAGGAATTTCCGGGCGGCTTCCAAGTTCTTTGTGCCGGACACGATACCCGCCTTTTGGACAATCGGTTGGTGCCAATCTGCGGGGATCAAGTCAGGATTCCGGCCCTGCAGAAGGGACGCGGAGGTCAGGACGGCATCGGCGTTCCCGCTGTCGAAAAATTGAAGAGCTTGGCGGACATTCTCGCCGTAGACCACTTTTTGCCGAACGAACTCCCATAGGCGGGCGTGCTCGAGGGCTTGCTGGGCGGCGACTCCGTAGGGCGCGAGACGGGGATTCGGCAGCGCTACGAAACGAACCCAATTCTGGGCTAAGTCGCTGAGGGGATGGGGCTTACCGTCTCGCCAGAGCACTCCTACCCGGCCGATTGCGTAGGTTATGACCGAATTGGGTTCGATTTTGCGAATCGAGGCCAAGCGGTCAATGTAGGCGGCGTTGGCGGAAAGAAAGATATCGTAGGGGGCGCCGTTCTCAATTTGCTGGGCCAGCATGGCACTCGCCTCGGTTACGAAACGAACCCGGATGGGCTCGTTTTTGCGAAAGGCATCGGCCAACTTGGGTTCGAGCTGGGAGAGGTCGGCTGCGGCGGCTATGGTGAGCGTTGTCTGTCCTACACAGGGTTTCAGAAAGAGGAGCAGGAGGATGGCAAAAATACTTGACAAGCCAGCACTCATATTCGATAATGAGACTGTACTAATAC
>JBAUUG010000085.1:0-3353 GCA_049582585.1 Bryobacteraceae bacterium
ACAGGAACCAGAGCGGCAATTTCTGCAAAAGCGGATTCGGCAGCTGAAATAAAAGTCGGGATAGCTGTCGATTTTGCGTTTCCCCAACGACTATAGGACAGAAGAACGATGAGCTACGGTTCCTGAGTGAACAGGAAACGAGCCATCGCAAGCAAACTACAAAAACCAAGGAGAAAAAGTCATGCCGCAATATCTGATTTGTAACTACCTCCCCGACGACTTCGACCCGTCCGCCGTAACCGAATCAATGATGGAAGAGATCCACGCGCTCAACCGCGAAATGATTGCTGCCGGCGTGAGGAAGTTCGCCTGCGGAATTTCCCCGGCCGGCAACGCAAAGACGGTGCGGAAGCAGCCTGATGGTACGGTGCTCGTCACCGATGGGCCATACACCGAGACCAAGGAGCACATGGGCGGTTTCTGGATACTGGAAGCCGCCGATATGGACGAGGCACTCGCGTGGGCGCGCAAGGGCGCCATCGCCTGCGATGTGGCGGGCGAGGTGCGCGAGCTTCTTTTCTACCCGGCTCCGGAACAAGAACCCGGCGGAAGCAAGTAAACAACCTGGCCACTGCGGCCTCGGAACACGCACCGAAGTGAGTAGATGAACCAGCCGGCGCAACGCTCTTGTGCCGGCTCCGCCAATACGCTATGAGGAGAAGAACAATGAAATACGTCTGTTTGGGATATTACGACAAAGGCAAATTTGACCGCATGACTGAGGTCGAACAAAACGCCATGTTCGACAGATGCTTTGAATACGACGATCATCTTCGCGCCAACGGGCACTGGGCGGGTGGTGAAGCGCTTCAGGGTCCGGAAACCGCCTTAACGGTGTCTAGGAAGAACGGCAAAGTGGCAACTACAGACGGTCCCTATGCGGAAACCAAGGAACAACTCGGCGGCATTCTCATCCTAGAGGCGCGAGACATGAATCATGCTGTACAGCTCATGGGTCTGCATCCGGCGCTGACGTATGGCAATATTTTCGAGATTCGGCCAGCGGGGGACATGAGCGAAGTCATGAAGGCAAGTGAGCAGCGGCGGAGTCGGAATACTGCGCGCTGAAGACGGTTCAACTTTGTGAACGACGGAATTGATGAAGCGCGGTCAGGCTCCAAGAAAGCCGTGGGGAGTGCGTAGGGGGCAAATTGCGAACTGTCAGCTCTTGCGAACAGGCCAATGCGCTCATCGACAGGTTGCCGAGGATGGTCGGGCAATCTGGACACAGTTTCCAGATTGCCCGTCATCCTGGCACAACTCGAAAATCATCTTCCATGATTGGTACAAACAGTGCGTCCTTATTGCTGAACTTGCTAATGTTCCTGCACCGGCGCGATCATCTTCGATAGCCGAACATAGCGAGGAGCCTGGTTCCCCATTGTCCGCTCGGTGATTTGAAGTTCTCGCATGTAGAGGGTTCGTGATTCATCAGTTTGGTTCAACAGATCACAAACCTGCGCCAACTTCTCTACTGTTCGAATGATCAAAGGATGATTAGCGCCTACTGCTTTTTCTTTGATGTTTAGGGCGCGCTTGAGCTGTTGCTTCGCCTCGTTGTATTCTCGCGCAGTGAGCAAATATTCCGCGTAGGCATGTAGACGTTCACCGTAAGCTTGGGAGGTCTCTCCTGTTGCGAGGCGCTCAATCTCAATAGACTTCAGGATCTCGCGTTTGGCCCTAGGCAAATCATTTTGCAGAAGCGCGCACAATCCTGTGATCTCGCGAGCAACAGACCTAGTGCTGCCAGAAAACTTTTCAGAGTCTTCGATCAAATTGGCGGAAGAGTTGGCACACGCTTCCACATCAGCTTGCTCAAAGCCTAGAAAGGCTTGCGCTCTGCGAAGTCCCACCATATCTTCTGGTTCATTAAAATCTAGGGTCTTACGTAACGCTGCCTCTCTGGCGTAGAGGCTTTTCGCCAATTCGTAGTTCTCTTCCATGTAGGCGATAAATGCCCGATCCGCCACTCGTCGAACTGTTTCGGGACCCGGAGGCAGTTGTCTAGCGGCGTCGATCTCTATCGAACTTTCCAGCATTGTGTCTGCTTCAGAATATTTCCCTTCCGTGATTAGAACGCCAGAAGCAAAACCGGACATAGTGCGGGCGATCTCGGGGTCGGCCTTTCCGTATATCTGGTCTTCGATATCTAGAGCCTCGCGGAATGAGGACTCCGCACGACTGAAATCGCGTGCAGAAGCTGCCACCCAACCGATGTTGTAAAGAGCAGCAGCAGAGCACTCAGTTCTTCTTCCAGCCTGGACCCGACAAATAGTTAAGTTTTTCAAATGCAAATCGAGAGCCAAGCGAATTTCGCCGCGCGCGACAGCCAGGGACGCCAGTGCTTGCCGGGCCTCGATCGACTCCATCGAGTCCTTTCCGACACTCCCTTCAATAATGGCGAGCGCCTCCGAAAGGTGCGCCTGGGCAGGAACGAACTGCCGTCGTTCAATGCAGAGATTACCTAAATAGACCTTTATTCGTGCCGTGAGTAGCGGAGCGCGCGGTTGTATACGTCGCGACTGTTGCAGCGCTTCATTTAATTCCGATTCCGCCGTCTCGAACGAGTGAACTCTACGATGAACATCGCCTAATGAAGCGAGCAGGGCGACATAATTGCAATGTGTTTTGGGTAACCTTTTCAGATGGATTTCCAGGGCTTGATTGATAAAGCGCTCTGCGGCGGTAAAGTGTTCGGAACGTATAGCAGCATTGGCAATGGCGGAGAGTGCGATGACATTCACGGGGTGCTCTGGACCTAACAAATCTGAAACTTTGTTGGCTAGCCTTTGTTGCAGTTCTGGAACTCTGGGATCGTCAAGGTTCGCGATCGCACCTGTTGCCAACGCAAGTTGAACCGCTATTAATTGTGAGGATTCATCCGAAGGAGATTCGGCCATCTGTTGTAGTGCTTCGAGAATATTCTTGACGCCTAGTTCCGTATTTTGCTCATAAATCGCCAAAAGAGCTTCGGTCAAAAGAGAAGGAATTTTGAAAAAGTCGTCCGCCGAAGTGTCGCGATCTGTAATTGTGGCTGCCTTCTGCAGTACCCATCGCGCCGACTGAAAATCTCCGCTTAACGCTTTCAAAAACGCAGACATTTGCATTACCGAAAGCTTACATTCGACATCCTCATCATCCGTGAGCGCGATCGCTTCGTCCATCATCCGATTTGCCTGATCCGCGCTCCCGTTTGCGAATTGAAAAAGAGCCGAGCCTAACAACGCGCCGATCGCATCGTCGCGATCATCCCAGGGTGTTGTGCGAAGTTCCTTTTCTACACGTCGAGCCTCCTCAAATTGCCCCGAAGAGATGAGTGCAACCAAGAACTGAACGAGCATCCAGGCATCCTG
>JBAUUG010000086.1:0-12174 GCA_049582585.1 Bryobacteraceae bacterium
GCCTCCGTCAATACTATTGAAGTGCTCGATGGCTTGAAGGTCGGAGACCGTGTCATCCTCTCCGACATGTCGCAGTACGATCAGTACCAACGAATTCGTTTGAACCAATAGCCATGTCTCAACGTAAATTGAATAGAACGGAACCGCGCGCGGAATGAATTTTAACCGAGCCGCGCGCGGCAAGAATTTTAACAGAACCGCGCGCGTAAGCAAGCGGAACGAATTTGAACCGAACCGCGCGCGTAAGCAAGCGGCAAGAATGGAACCGAGCCGCGCGCGTAAGCAAGCGGAATGAAACTTGAGGAGGACTGAACCAGAATGACCACATCCGACGCATTGATCCACTTGGAAGGCGTTACCAAGGTATTTGTCACCGACGAGGTGGAGACGCACGCCTTAGCCGGCATCCACATCGACATTCAGCGTGGCGAATACGTCTCCATCTCCGGGCCTTCCGGCTGCGGCAAATCAACGCTGCTAGCCATTTTGGGTCTGCTCGATTCTCCAAGCTCGGGCACATACATCCTTAACGGGAAACCCGTTCAAAGCCTCAAGCTTTCCGAGCGCGCGCGCATTCGGAACCGTGAGATCGGCTTCATATTCCAGGCCTTCAATCTCATCGGTGATTTGAACGTCTATGAGAATGTCGAGCTGCCGCTTACCTACCGAGGCATGGGCGGAGCCGATCGAAAAAAGAAAGTTCACGAGGCGCTTGAGCGCGTCGGCATGTCCCACCGCATCAAGCACTACCCATCACAGCTCTCCGGCGGTCAGCAGCAACGCGTTGCAGTCGCTCGCGCGCTGGCAGGCGATCCCTCCATCCTCCTGGCTGATGAGCCCACTGGTAACCTCGACTCTCAAAACGGCGAGCAAGTCATGGATCTGCTCCGCGAATTGCATCGCGGCGGAGCCACTATTTGCATGGTCACCCACGATCCTCGCTATGCTCGCTATGCCGACCGTTCCATCCACCTGTTCGATGGCCGCGTTGTCGAAGAGAACATGGAGGTGCCTGTTTGAGGCATGTTGACCTATTCGCCGTTGGCGCGCTCTTGCTGGGCATTGCCATCTATTCTTATGCGCGCAAGTGCGCCACTTTTGAATTGACTCACGCGCAGCGAATTGGCCTTTACCCGCGAGAGCATCGGTTGGTTATAATTCCACCGATGCCGCCCACACGATTCACGCGCGATTGATGATGATTTCTCTTCGTAATATCGAAAAATTTTTCGAGCACGGTCCCACCAAAACCTACGTCTTGCGGCGTATCAACGTCGACATCAAGGAAGGCGAGTTTATCTCTATCATGGGACCTTCCGGCGCAGGGAAGTCCACGCTTCTCCATCTGCTCGGCATGCACGATAGCGCGTGGACGGGTGAATACCTCTTCTTCGATCAACCCATTCACAAGATGAACAAGAAAGACCGATCGGAGTTGTATAAGAAATACATCGGGTTCGTCTTCCAGAGCTACCATCTGCTTGATTCGCTCACCGTATACGAGAACCTGGACATCCCGCTTTCCTACCGCAACATCAAGAAGTCCGAGCGCCAGAGCATCGTCTGCGATGCCCTCGATCGTTTCAACATGGTGGGGAAGAAAGACCTTTACCCGAACCAGCTCTCCGGCGGCCAACAGCAGCTGGTGGCTGTGGCGCGCGCGATGATAGCGAGTCCAAAGATCATCCTCGCCGATGAGCCCACCGGCAATCTGCATTCCAGCCAAGGTAAAGAAATCATGGAGTTGTTCAAGCGGCTCAATGAGACCGGCACAACCATTGTTCAGGTCACCCACAACGAGAAGAACGCTGAATACGGGAACCGCATTATCCAAATAGAGGACGGCTGGATCACGCAAAACTGAGCGGCGGCCCGCCAATCGACATGAAAATCGTGCCGTCACAAATGCGCATCCTGATCGCCGACGATCAGTCTGATGTGCTCGAAGCGTTGCGGCTTCTTCTCAAGCGGGAAGGTTACAAGATTGAATCCGCTGAATCGCCCCGCCAAGTACTGCACGCGATTGAAAATCGCGATTACGATGCTGCCCTCATCGATCTGAATTACACCCGCGATACCACCTCCGGCCAGGAAGGGCTCGATTTGCTGGCCAAAATCCAGACCGTCGATTCCATGCTTCCCGTGATAGTCATGACCGCTTGGAGCAGCGTCGATCTAGCCGTTGAAGCCATGCGCCGAGGCGCGCGCGATTTTATTCAGAAGCCCTTCGATAATGAGCGGCTCTTGTCTATCGTCCGAACCCAGCTCGAGCTCAGCGAAGCTATTCGCCGCGGCCAGCGCCTCGAAGCTGAAAATCAGCTCTTGCGCGGCGATAATCTTCCCACCATGATCGCGCAGGCGCCGGCTATGCAGCCGGTGCTCGATCTCATCGCTCGCGTAGGCCCCTCCGATGCCAACGTTTTGATCACCGGCGAGCCGGGGAGCGGAAAAGAAGTGGTGGCCCGAACCCTTCACGCCATTTCTATCCGCGCCAACAAGCCCATGGTCACGGTTAACGCCGGAGGACTCGCCGAAGGTGTGTTTGAGAGCGAGCTGTTCGGTCACGTGAAAGGCGCATTCACTGACGCCAAGATGGATCGCGTGGGCCGCTTCGAGCTTGCCGATACTGGAACCCTGTTCCTCGACGAAATCGCTAATGTCCCCCTGAATCTCCAGGCGAAATTGCTGCGGGTCCTGGAAATCGGCGAAATGGAGCGCGTCGGTTCGTCCAAGACGAAAAGGGTCGACGTCCGAGTCATCTCCGCGACCAACGCGAATCTGACCGACGAAGTGCAGAACAGCCGTTTCCGCCAGGATCTGCTCTTCCGCCTCAATACCATCGAAATTCCTATACCGCCTTTAAGAGAGCGCCGCGAGGATATCGGCCCCTTGGCAAACCACTTCTTAGGCATCCATGCGCGGCGTTATCGAAAATCCATTACCGGTTTCGACCACAACGCCATCCAATCGATGTACGATCATCCCTGGCAGGGCAACGTTCGCGAGCTCAATCACGTCGTCGAGCGCGCCGTTTTAATGGCGCAGGCTAACTGCATCAAAGCCGGCGATCTGGCCCTGCGCGCGGGTTCGGCAGGCTCGCCCCGCCTCGAGGACATGAGCCTCGAAGACGTTGAGGAGTTTCTCATCAAGAAGGCTCTGTCCCGTTTTGGCGGCAACGTCAGCCATGCGGCGAATGCTCTCGGCCTCAGCCGCAGCGCTCTCTATCGCCGCCTCCAACGCTTCGGCTTGTAACGGCGAACCCGCCACAAGCAAGAGCGTTCCCGGTTCTCCTTCGCATCCTTGCGGCGATGAGCTACCTTCAGAGTATGGCGAACCCCGAGCGTATCGACCCGTTTGTGTCGACGGAAGAAGAAGTGGAAGTCGATGCCGAAACCGCCGCCGCGATCCAACGGGGGATTGAGGATGCTGAAGCCGGCCGAGTGATTTCTCTCGAAAAGGCGCGCGAGCGTATGCACCAGTGGATTTCAAAGTCATCCTCACCGAATCAGCCTTAAGCGATTTCGAAAGCCTCATGAACTGGTCACGGGATAACTACCCGGCCAGCAGCGAGAAGTTCGGGACGGCCCTTCTTAACCATCTCGACTTGCTCAAGGCATTTCCGTTGATTGGCCGGCCCGTGCGAGGTTTTCCCTCCGTTCGCCGGCTGCTGCATTCACCGCTTTACGTCTATTACCGGCTCGATGAACCACGGGGAGCGATAGAAATTCTTCATTTCTGGCACGCCTCGCGGCGAGCGCCGAAGCTGTGAACTCGCCGGCGAGCCTCTCCGCGCTACGATACAAGCGGCGGCTCGCCACGAAATGAAGACCCTCGAACGCCCCTTCACCACCATCAGCGGAGTGCCCGTCGAGCCTCTCTACGGCCCTGGGCAGCTCATCGGTTTCGATCCCGCCCGCGACCTCGGCGAGCCCGGCCAGTTTCCCTACACTCGCGGCATTCACCGCGATATGTATCGCGGCAAGCTTTGGACCATGCGCCAGTTCTCCGGGTTCGCCACGCCGGAAGAGACCAATCGCCGTTATCATTACCTCCTCGAGCAGGGGCAAACCGGATTGTCCGTAGCCTTCGATCTGCCCACGCTCATGGGCTATGACGCCGATCACATGATGAGCCAGGGCGAGGTCGGCAAATGCGGCGTTTCCATCTCGTCTCTGGAAGACATGGAAATTCTGTTCCGCGGCATCCCGCTCGACGACGTCACGGTATCCATGACCATCAACTCGCCGGCGGCTGTGCTGTGGGCCATGTATTTAGCCGTGGCGGAACAGCAAGGCGCAGATTGGCAGCGCCTCTCAGGCACCCTGCAGAACGACATCTTGAAAGAGTACATCGCGCAGAAGGAGTACATCTTTCCACCTCGCCCTTCCATGCGCCTGGTCACCGATACCATCGAATTCGGCGCTCGCCACATACCTCGATTCAACCCCATCTCCATCAGCGGTTATCACATCCGGGAAGCCGGATCCACCGCCGCGCAAGAGCTCGCCTTCACTTTGCGCGACGGCATTGAATACGTGGACTGGGCGCTCGATCGCGGCCTGCAGATTGACGAGTTCGCTCCTCGCCTCAGCTTCTTCTTCAACGCCCATAACGACTTATTCGAAGAGATCGCGAAGTACCGCGCCGCCCGCAAAATCTGGGCCTATGTCATGCGCGATCGCTATGGCGCGCAAAGCGAGCGTAGCCTGAAATTGCGATTCCACGCCCAAACGGCAGGCTGTTCACTCACTTGGCAGCAGCCATACAACAACGTGGTGCGCACCGCTTTGCAGGGGATGGCAGCGGTCTTGGGCGGCGCGCAATCCCTGCACACGAATTCGCTCGATGAAGCCTATGCTCTGCCCAGCGAGCAGGCCGTCACCATCGCTTTACGCACCCAGCAGATCCTCGCTTATGAAACGGGCGTCGCCAACACGTCGGACCCTCTCGGCGGATCTTATTTCCTCGAGAAGATGACGCTCGATATGGAATCCGCCGCGAACGCCTACATTGATCGCATTGACCAATTTGGCGGCATGATCCCGGCCATCGAAGCCGGATTCCCGCAAAGTGAAATCGCAAACGCAAGTTACCGTTATCAGCGCGAGGTGGAGGAAGGCGAGCGCGTCATTGTCGGGGCGAACCGTTTCCAATCGGAAGATCAGCCCATCGAGCTGCTTCAAATCGATCAAGCCGCGCAACAGAAACAGGAACAGAAGTTGGCGGCTCTGCGCTCGCGCCGCGATAACAGCGCCGTCGAAACCAAGCTGGATGCCTTGCGCCGGGCCGCCCAAGGCACTGAGAACACCATGCCATACATCCTCGATGCCGTTCGCGCCCACGCGACGCTCGGCGAAATATGCGAAGCTCTTCGCGGCATTTTCGGAGCCTACACGGAAACAACACATCTTTGATTTACAGGGGAAGTCGTTGCTGAACCGCGCGCGTGAGCAAGCGGCTTGACTTAGAGCCATACTAAAGAAAGAGGAAAAAATGGATAACACCTCAAAATCGGGCCTGATTGGCGCCGCGTTAATTGGACTTGGTTGTGGACTGACGATGGTGGGCGTCGCGCTGGTGATCCCCGCTTGCACCAACTGGTCGCTCGGCTTCATGGAACAGGCCGTGCGCAAGGGGAAAGAGGGCATCAGTTCCGGCGTTGAAACCGCCGCTTCACTGGCTGGCCAAGTTACTGGAATGGCCCAGAAGAAATTCGACGAGGCATCGAAAACTGCCAGGCATAAAGCCGCAAAGGCAGCCGGAGTAGTCGAGGACGCGGCGCGCCGTGTCCGGGAACAAGCTTCATAAAAGCCACGCAGCGCCGAGACTGAGCCGCGCGCGTTAGCAAGCGGTTCTTCGGCCTTTCAACAAGCTTTGTAAAACCACGCAGATCACTGCCCGGCGGCAGCCTTCACCATTTCCACATCGATCGTGATCGAAACGTCGCTGCCGACCATTCCGGGAGCCCCGCTCACTCCGAAATCCATCCGATTCACTTTCGTCGTGGCTGAAGCACCCATGTGCATGTTGCCGCGCGGATCTTTCATAGGGTCGCTTGGCCCGTCAACATCGAGTACTACCTCTTTTGTCGTCCCATGAATCGTAAGATCTCCGGTCACCTTCAGCTTGCCTGTTCCGTTCGGCTCAACGCGCTTCGACTTGAACGTGATCGTTGGGTACTTCGCAACATCGAAAAAGTGATCGCCGCGCAGATCGTTATCGCGCATGTCAACACGCGTATCGAGCGAGGCGGTATCGATGCTGACATCCATCGAATCCTTGGTAGGATCGGCGGGATCGTATTGAACGGTGCCGTTCACTTTGGTGAACGTGCCTCGAACGGTGGAAATCCCCATGTGCCGCACGGAGAACTGCGCAGCGGAGTGCGGTGGATCAAGCTTCCACGTTTGCGTTTGAGCAAATCCTGAACCGGCCCAAAGAAGCAGGCCCAGCAGGCTGAGAAAAAATCGAGAGATCATCGCGTCATTTTCCCATATCTTATCCCGCGGATGCCACAATGTAGGCCATGGCCACTAATCGCGTCGAAGTTTTACAGCAGATGGTCAGCCAGGACCCGAATAACGCATTCGCGCGGTACGGCCTCGCGATGGAATACTCCAACAGCGGCCGGTTCTCTCAAGCGGTTGACGAATTCCAGACGATTTTGCGCAATGATGAGAATTACGCGGCTGCTTACTTTCATGGCGGCCAGGCTCTCGAGAAGTTAGGCCGGATCGACGAAGCGCGCGCGATGTACGAGAAAGGAATCGAAGTCACCACGCGAAAAGGCGACTCTCACACTCGCTCCGAAATCGAGGCCGCGCTCGGATTGCTGCCCATCTGATGCTCGGCCGCTTTGCCCGTAATTAATCGCGCTCCGCGATTGAATGTCAGATAAAGAAAGCCCCATTCGATAAACACCAGAATGCGGCTTTGGAACTCGACAATGTACATCAGGTGGATGAACAGCCATACTATCCAGGCGGCGAACCCGGAAAGGTGTACTCCGAAGATGTTCGCGACTGCCGCGGCCCGACCGATTACGGCCAGGTCTCCTTTGTCGAAATAGTGGAATGGTTCGAGATCTGTCTCGCCCTTCACGCGTTGGATAATCGCCTTCGCGGCATAAGCCCCGCCCTGCATCGCCACCTGCGCCACGCCAGGCAGCGGTTTGCCATCCGGCTTTTTCGATAACGCGAGGTCGCCCACTACGAAGATGTCCGGGAAGTTGGGAATTGTAAGATCCGGATTTACATGGATGCGGCCCGATTTGTCTGTCCCGGCCGCGGTGCGCTTGGCCAATTGTTTACCGAAATCCTCAATCGTCACGCCCGCCGCCCAGATCACCGTGTGTGACGGAATCCGCTCCGCTCCCGATTTCGTGCGAATGGTCACGCCGTCCGCGTCCACCCCCGTAACCATCACTCCCGTGCGCACCCGTGCGCCCAATTTGAGCAATGAACGTTCCGCCTTGCGTGAGAGATCTTCCGGATAACTCCCCAAAACGCGGGTTCCGCTATCCACCACCAGAATTCTCGCGTCCGCCGGATGAATCGATCGGAAATCGTGCTTGAGAGTGTGAAGAGCGATTTCTCCCAGCGCGCCAGCCAGCTCCACTCCTGTCGCGCCCGCGCCCACGATTACGAATGTCAGCCAAGCGGTGCGTTCCGCGGCATCCGATATCCGTTCGGCCTCCTCGAACGCAAACAGAACTTTGTGACGGATCATGGTAGCCTCTTCCACGCTCTTCAAACTCGGCGCCCATTCTCGCCAATCGTCATGTCCGAAGTAAGCGCTCTGCGATCCGGTTGCGACGATCAGCGAATCGTATGGCATTACCCCGCCGTCCTTAAGTTGAACCTGTTTTTTCACGGGATCGATATCGGCGGCTTCGCCAAGAAGCACGCGTGTATTCTCCTGCCGGCTCAGGATGCCGCGCAACGGCGCCGCAATCTCTCCGGGTGACAGCGAGCCCGTCGCGACCTGATACAGCAGCGGCTGAAACAAATGAAAATTGCGGCGGTCGATGAGCGTGACATCCACTGCCGCATGTTTCAGCTTCTGAGCCGCTTGAAGGCCGCCGAATCCTCCACCCAAAATCAAGACGCGATGTTTTTCCGCCATCGCTTATTGGATGCACCGGGTTCGTGGATCAGGCATAGAAATTGACGCTGGGTCGAAATTCCGGTTTGCGCCTCGCTTTGCGGGCCTGCTCGAAGGCATAAGCGATCTTGATCAGCTTCGGCTCGCTCCAGGCCGCGCCAAAGAATGAAATGCCGAGCGGCAGGCCGAATTTGAAACCCGCCGGCACGGTGATGTGCGGATATCCAGCCACCGCCGGCGGCGAGGCACATCCGCTATCCGTGCGATCGCCATCCACCCAATCCGTCACCCATGCCGGTCCGGCGGTCGGTCCCATGATCGCGTCCAGTTTGTATTTCCCCAGCACCGCATCAATTCCTTCTTTTCTCGAGAATCGATGATTCGCCGCCAGCGCATCCTTGTATGCTTTTTCCGTTAATGGCCCTTTCTGTTGTGCTTGCTCCATGATTTCCTGCTCGAAATACGGCATTTCCTCAACTCGGTGCGCACGGTTGAAAGAAATGCAGTCCTCGAGCGACTTCACGGCTGCCCCGCGCTGAGCCAGATACTTGTTCAAATCGTCTTTGAACTCGTACAACAGTACCGGAAGCTCCGTGTCGCTCCACGCCCCATAATTGGGCAGATCGGCGGGGTCCACTATCTGCGCGCCCCCATGCCGCATCAGATCGATGCATTCCTCCATCACTTTCGTGACCGCCGGACCGATATCGAAATAGTGCCGCGCCACGCCAATGCGCGCGCCTCGCAATCCATTGGCGTCCAGAAACTGCGTGTAGTCCGTGTACGATTTCGCCGCGCTTGCCTCGGTCGCATTATCGGCTGGATCGATGCCGGTTAGCGCGCCCAGCAACAGCGCTGCATCTCGAACCGTGCGCGCCATCGGCCCCGCCGTGTCCTGGCTATGCGCGATGGGAACTATCCCCGAGCGGCTGATGAGTCCGAGCGTAGGCTTGATGCCCACAATGCCGCACATCGAAGAAGGGCAAACCACCGAGCCGTCCGTCTCAGTGCCGATCCCCAGCGCGCAGAAATTCGCGGAAACAGCGGCGCCCGACCCGGAGCTCGAGCCGCAAGGGTTGCGGTCAAGCGCGTATGGATTCTTGGTCTGTCCGCCACGGCCGCTCCATCCACTGGTCGAATGCGTGGAACGAAAATTGGCCCACTCACTGAGATTCGTTTTGCCCAGAATCACGGCTCCGGCGGCTCGCAATCGCGCTGCAACCCATGCATCCCTAGGCGCGGGTTTCCCGGCGAGCGCGAGAGATCCGGCCGTAGTCTGCATGTTGTCCGCGGTATCGATGTTGTCCTTGATCAGGACGGGTATTCCGTGCAGCGGCCCGCGCGCCCCTTTCGTCTGAAACTCGCTATCGAGTGTTCTGGCAATCGAAAGCGCATCCGGATTCACTTCAATCACCGACCGCACCGCTGGTCCGCGATGATCCAAGTCCTGAATGCGCTCGAGATAAAGCTGAACAATTCGCTCCCCAGTCAGAGCTCGTTGATTGATGCGGTCCCGCAGGTCCGAAACGGTTAACTCATCCAGCTCAAAATTGCGCGGCCGGACTCCTGGAGCTTCTTGCGCTTCTAAGGGAGTAGGTTGCGATCGCTCCGGCTTCGGCTCTTGAGCGTGAGCAAGAATGCTGCCCATGGCAGCCGTGGTCAGAAAGGTGCGGCGCTTCATTGAGAGTCGCTCTTAATTTACACTGACGGTATGGTGATGTCCTGCGCTTCTTGCTGGAAGGATCTTCAGCCTCTTTGAGCGAAGAACCAATAGTAAGTCTCAGTGCTGGATTACGATTACGGCGGGATGATGCCGAGCCCGACACTTTGCGCCGCGGTTTGAAGTTTCCCGTCGCCCGTGGCAATGGAAAGATTGCGGGTCATGGCAACGCTTAAATAGCTCGCGTCATAGACGGCTAGGTCGTGCTTGAGCGCGAGTTCCAACAGCTTTTCGTCTACCGGGGTGTTGATGATGTGAATCGGCAACGCCCGTATCTCCTGCCAAAGCAGGAATGCCTTTTGGAGCTCCACGCGCCCGCGCGTGATGCCCTTACCGAGTCCATTCAGCAGTTCATAGGACCAGATGTCGGGCACAAATGCGGCGTATTTCTGGTTTTGAAGCTCGGTCAGTAAGGATTCGCAAGCCGCTGTCGCCTCATCCTCGAAACACCAGTGCAGGGTAAAGGACGCATCGAGGACGAAATCCATTTACTCGCGGCCTTCTTCGATAAGCTCCTTTATCGAGAGTCCGTCGAGGGTGACGCCCTTGCGCAATTCACGAATGCGCCGCCCGGCCATTTGCGAGCGCACCAGAGCTGGCGGGATTCCCTCCCGTTGCCGTATGGCTTCGATAGCGGATTCGAGCACTTCATCCACGGAATGGTATTTTCCGGTTTCAAGAGCTTGATGGATAACGTGCTCCTGCGCGGGATTCAGGTGGATCGTCATAAGTGGCCTCTACCTTTGATTGTCCCCTAAAATAAGCTCTCAATCCAGAACAGTCAAATCCCGGGTCCGGAGCTCGTCCCCGCTTCCCCTTCGGTGGCGCAGAGCGTGGTTCGAATGAATTGGCTTTCCTTTTCGCAAGGCCGCGGGAGCCGTGCCTGTTCGTTCGGCAAAACTGTCGGTCGAGCCAATCGGCTCTCTTTTGGTGATACCGGCCGGCAGAGAAAGTTCGTTCGATAAAAAGCGGCTGCATCCGTGCAGCGGCTGGCGTACTGATTGAACGGCGCACCCCAGCCGTGTTCCAATAAAATGATCGCGCCGTCGTCGTTCCCTGCAGCAAAACCACGCTTTTAAGGAGCTTATTCGTTGGAGCAAGCAGTTCTCGCCCTGGAGGACGGTACAGTCTTCGAGGGGGCCAGCTTTGGTGCGCCGGTACAACGCACGGGCGAGGTCGTCTTCAATACAGCCATCACCGGATATCAGGAGATCTTCACCGATCCCTCCTACTGCGGACAGATTGTGGTGCTGACCAACCCGCAGATTGGGAATTACGGCTCCAATGGGGCCGATTGCGAATCGGGGGCGCCCTACATCGAAGGGCTGGTGGTTCGGGAGATTTCACCCGTGGCCAGCAATTGGCGATCGGATGACAAGGCTGACCACTTTCTAGCGAAACACGGGATCCCGATCATCGCTGAGGTTGACACGCGCAAGCTGGTGAGACTGCTGCGAGAACGTGGCGCGATGCGAGGCGTCATCGCGGTCGGCCGGCGCGACCGGGAGGAGCTGATAAACGCAGCCAGAAACGCGGCCCCGATGACTGGCCAGAATCTGGTATCGAAGGTTTCCACCGTCAGCAGGTACTCGTGGACCCAAGGCGTCGAACCGGTTTCGCTGTCCCACAAGCAAGCCGCCGGCGAAGAGCCGCGTTTTCATGTGGTCGCGTACGATTACGGCATCAAGCGCAACATTCTGCGGCATCTTGTCCACATCGGATCGCAGGTCACGGTTGTCCCGGCGGACGCAAGTTGCGAAGACGTCCTAGCGTTAAAGCCCGATGGAGTGTTCCTTTCGAATGGCCCCGGCGATCCCGAGCCGCTCGAGCGCCAATCGACGGAAGTGAAGAAACTCATTGGCCGCGTTCCGATTTTTGGCATTTGCCTGGGACATCAGATTCTCGGCTTGGCGCTCGGCGGAAAGACCTACAAGCTGAAATTCGGCCATCATGGCGCGAACCATCCGGTCTTGAACCGAAGCACGGCGAAAGTGGAGATCACGTCTCAGAATCATGGGTTCTGCGTCGATCCGGGTTCCCTGCGCGATTCAGAAGTAGAAGTGACGCACCTGAATCTGAACGATCAAACTGTGGAAGGCCTGAGGCACCGCAGCGAACCGGTTTTTTGCGTGCAGTATCACCCGGAAGCCGCGCCAGGCCCGCACGATTCGCATTACCTCTTCAACGATTTCAAAGCCCTGATGAAAGAGAACCAGCGCTAGCGATGCCCAAGCGAACCGATCTGAAGCGCATCATGATCATCGGCTCGGGGCCGATTGTCATAGGTCAGGCTTGCGAGTTCGATTATTCCGGCACGCAGGCTTGCAAAGCTTTGCGGCAGGAAGGTTATG
>JBAUUG010000087.1:0-4273 GCA_049582585.1 Bryobacteraceae bacterium
GGATTGGTCCTTCAGCTTGCAGGGCATGAGTCTCGGAGTTCTAGCGACTCTGCTGTTCACCGTGCCCCCTCTGATCGGCATTCGCAACATCCGCCCCAGCTTGGTGTTCCGGCGCGATATGGCTGACGCCGCGAAAGAAAGTCGCAAGCACTGGCGCGAAAAGATTCCCAGCGCTGCGGGCGTTTTGGTCATTCTGGTAGCCTTCAGCCTCATCGCCGTCTGGTTGAGCGGCTCCTGGAAGATGGGCGCATATTTCATTGCCGGGTTGACCTCTAGCATTCTGGTCTTGGCCGCGGTCGCGGCTCTTCTCCTGCTCCTGATGCGTTGGCTGGTGAAGCTGCTGAACCGCCGTCTCCCCGCTTCCATCCGGCATGGTTTTGCGAATCTTTACAGGCCAGGCAATCAAGCGCGTTCAGTCCTGGTTGCGCTAGGTATCGGCGTAATGTTCACCCTCACTACCTACCTGCTCCAGAGAACTGTTCTGCGCCAGGTGACCAGTGAAGGTCCCGGTCGAGAAGGTAACGTATTCCTGCTCGATGTGCGCAATTCCTCAGATGTAACCAAGCTGATCGAAGCCCAGCCCGGCGTCAATGGCAAGGTCGAGTTAGCCGGGTACATCGCGGCGCGCGTGCTTCACCAAAGCGACAAGCTCCAGAACATTCGAATCACAACGGCTGGCGCGAAGCCTGACAGCCTTGAGCTCAAATCGGGAAGGTGGTGGAACCCCACCAGC
Source organism: Bryobacteraceae bacterium (assembly GCA_049582585.1). Lineage (GTDB taxonomy): Bacteria > Acidobacteriota > Terriglobia > Bryobacterales > Bryobacteraceae > Bog-105. The sequence goes on from JBAUUG010000087.1 coordinate 734, forward strand.
ACTGATCCGCAATTGGCCGTTTCAGAGGAAGCCCGGCGCGATTACCACTTGAAATTGGGCGATCACTTGCAGTTTCAGATTGCGGGAAGAACTGTCGATGCGCCTTTGACGGCTATTTTTCGACGCGAGCAGCGTGCGCCCGTCCGCTACGATCTGGTCTTCCCGCGTTTCGCATTGCAAGGTTTCCCGGTCGTATACTATGGCGCAGTTCACGTCGATCCCGCGCGCATTCCTCAACTGGAAGAAACAATTTTTGAGCGTTTCCCCACCGTCACCGTGATGAACCTCGCCGACGTCATGAAGAGGATCCAGGAAGCCGTAGATCAGGTTGCCCTGGTAGTCCGTTTTCTCGCGCTCTTCGCGATTTTGGCCGGCATCATTATCCTCTCCGCGAGCGTCGCTGGAACTCGCTACCGCAGGGTTCGTGAAGTGGCAATTCTCAAGACGCTCGGCGCGACCAGGCGTCGGATCACCACCATCTTCTCGGTCGAATTCTCTATCCTCGGCGCGGTTTCCGGCTTGGTCGGCGGAGTATTGGCGAACGTCTTCACCAGAATTGTCTCTGACAAATTCATTGACGCGCCATTCGATTTCGATTGGATGTCGCTGCTCGCCGTTATCATCGGCACAGCTCTGTTGGCCAACCTGGCCGGATGGCTCGCCAGCGCCAGAATCCTGGACCAGCGCCCCTTGGAAGTCCTCCGTGCCGAATAACAGCGCACCCGCGCTTCCAACCGTTATGATGGTGCCGTCATGCTGACGATCCTCCAGGAAGAAGAGCGGTTCTTCCAGGCCTCGGTGCGGCAATTTGCGAAGGAGCGCCTTGCGCCGCATGTTCGCGCCATGGATGACGAAGGGAAATTTCGGCCCGATCTGCTGCGCGAGATGTTCGAGCTCGGGTTGATGGGTATCGATATCAAGGAACAGTATGGCGGGCAGGACGGTAGCTTCTTTCAATCTGTTTTGGCCATCGAGGAACTCGCCAAGGTAGATCCCTCTGCTTCCGTCATCGTGGATGTCCAGAACACGCTGGTCAGCAATGCGATCGAGCGCTGGGCGAGCGCCGCGCAAAAGGAGAAGTATCTTTCACGCCTCGCGACCAAGAGCGTTGGAGCGTACGCGTTATCCGAGCCGGGGTCCGGTTCCGATGCTTTTGCGCTAGCGACGAGAGCCGTCGAACGCGGCGAAGAATACCGGCTTTCAGGCAGAAAGCTTTGGATCACCAACGCTGCCGAGGCGGACATTTTTTTGGTCTTCGCCACCATTGATCCCTCCGCCGGCTACCGGGGAATCACTTGCTTCCTGGTCGAAAGAGAGATGGGCGGATTTCAGGTCGGAAAGAAAGAGGACAAGCTGGGTATCCGGGCTTCTTCTACCTGCGAGCTGATCCTGGACGACGTGCGGCTCGGGCGCGAGCAGGTGATGGGCGAGCCGGGAAAAGGTTACAAGATCGCCATTGAAACCCTCAATGAGGGCAGAATCGGCATAGCGGCGCAGATGTTGGGCTTGGCTGAAGGAGCGCTCGAACATTCTTTGAGCTACGCCCGCGAGCGCAAGCAGTTCGGCAAACGCATCGGAGATTTTCAGGGCGTGCAGTTTCAACTCGCCGAAATGGCCACGCAGATTGAAGCGGGTCGCCTGATGGTTTACAACGCAGCTCGTTTGCGCGATGCCGGAGAGCCGTTTGTCACGCAAGCCGCAATGGCTAAGTACTTCTGCTCGGTCATTGCCGAAGAGATCGCGTCCCAAGCGGTCGAGATCCTGGGCGGCGTCGGATTTACCAAAGACTACCCGGTCGAGAAGCTGTATCGCGATGCAAAAATCGGACGAATCTATGAAGGGACGAGCAACATGCAGCGAGTCACCATTGCCAAAGCTTTGCTCGATTCCGCCAAGTGACCGGTAACCACATCTCACTCCCCATCCGTCACAATAAGAAAGAGATGTTTTTACGTGGTATTTCAAAGTCTTGCGCGTTTATTTTGTCTTTTTTGGCCGGCGCTGTGGTGCTCGCCGCGGCTGACGCAAAGCCCGATCCCACGCCCGATCAAATTCAAGACATCATCAAGCAATTCACTCAGAAAGAAACGGACTTCGCGATTGCCCGCGAGAGCTATGTGTACCGCCAATCGACCAAGATCCAGGAGACCGATCCTCCCGGCGGCTCTTGGGAAATCGTCGAAGAAGTAACCTTCGACGACCGAGACAAACGAACCTCGCATGTGATTCACGCGCCTGTCGGATCGCTCCAGAACATTCTCATGACCCACGAAGACGAGGAAGATTTCCGTAACGTCATGCCGTTTGTGATGACAAATGACACGCTAGGCCAATATGACGTGAAGTACGTGAAGCGGGAGCAGGTGGATGAGATCTCCTGCTACGTATTCTCCGTTCACCCCATCAAGCTCACTAAGGATCGCAAGCGGTACTTTGACGGCGAGATTTGGGTCGATGACCAGGATCTGCAGATTGTGAAAACTTTTGGCCGCTCACTTGGTTACATCGGCCACGAAGATCAGCAGTTTCCGAAATTCGAGACCTACCGCGAGCAGATTGACGGTAAATATTGGTTTCCTACCTACACCTACGCAGACGACACATTAAACTTCAAAGACGGGCAATCGCAGCGCATCAAGCAAGTGATTAAGTACGACCATTACAAGAAGTATCAGTTCAAGACGGAATCGACCATCACCTACGGCCCATCGGGAGCTCCGGCCACGCCGTTGAAGAATCCGCCTGCGACTCCGCCGAGCCCGCCAAAATGAGATCCCCGGCGCGTCGCTTCATTCTCCTCCTCTGCGCATTCCAGCTCTCGATCGCTGCCCAATCGCCCGCCGCTCATATCGGGAACTTCGGCAAAGTGAACGATCACATCTATCGGGGCGCCGAGCCGTCGCTGGTCGGTCTTCAGGAGCTTGGCGCGATGGGCGTGAAGCTCGTCATCGATTTAAGAGAAAGCAGCCAGAGCACGGAGTTTGAACGGCAGCAAGTCGAGAAACTCCACATGAAGTATGTGAACGTTCCATTTGCCCCTTTTTCAGCGCCGACGCAAGAGCAGGTGAAGCAGGTTTTGTCGCTGCTGCTGAAGAACAATTCAGACCCGGTTTTTGTGCATTGCCGCCGCGGAAGAGATCGAACTGGGACGGTCGTCGCCTGCTACCGAATCCAGCATGACGGGTGGGATAACCAGCACGCCTTTACAGAGGCCAAGGAGTTTGGAATAAGCTTCGCTGAACGCGGGATGCGGTCCTACATACTCCATTTCTCGCGCATGGCAATGCCCGACTCGGGGAAGGTGGGCGATCAACCCACGTTTGCCGGATTGCCCGGAGTCCCCGCTCGACCCTAAAGCTTCTGCATTCAGCCACTTATTCGACCTTTTTGCCTCGATTTATGCCGCCGCTGCTCGATTCGTGATTTAATAAAAGTGTCTCGCCAAATGCCCGAACGGAACCTGAATGGTAAACGGCGGCGCCGCACGCTAGACCGGCGATTGCGGGAAGCTAAGTTGTTGGTTAAAGGTGTGCTTGATAC
>JBAUUG010000088.1:0-12898 GCA_049582585.1 Bryobacteraceae bacterium
ACCACGTCCAGACGGGTGTTGCATAGAACCGGATGGCGCCTGGAGCCACCGGTCCGAAGTACCTCGAATCGAAGCTGTCGCGATTGAAATCACTGACTGCCCAGACGCCGCTCGAGTACGTTCCGAAAGCGTAATGTTCAAGCGCGGCGCCAGTCCTCGATCGAGATTTCGGCGCGGTATTCGCGAGTAACCTTCCATTGACAAAAAACCCCCGCGCCGAGAGCATCAACGGTTGCTCCCGCGATGGGTAGATCAGCGGTTTCAAGATCGGGGCAACACCACCCGGGCAATTACCGGGAACGATCTCCAGACCGGCCTGACGAGCCGAGTCAACGGTTACCCGTTCGAGGCAAAAGCCTGCGTATGGAGCCGCGGAGTTCAGGGTCTTACGGTACAAGCCGACGGGTACCGAGTCGGTGTAGTTCATCAGCAGCCCGGACAGATGTATTCCCAGTGGCAGAGCGATCATAAATCCGAGCGTTCCGGGGACAATCAGGCGCATAGGATTCACTTCGCCGGGAGCGGCTCGTAGGGGCCGGGGAAGAGCATGTCTTTCTTCACTGAGACCGCGAAGATCTCGCCTGGTCGGATCTTCAAGGTGGGCTGAACGTTGAGGTTGCGGCTGGTAATCTGCTGGCCCATTTCGGCGGCTTGCGTCCCCACCGCCGAGGCCATCTCCTGGCCAGTCGAAGGATAGGTCAGAACGCTGCCATTCGTGCGATTCTGCGAGATCTGTAAACCCGCCGCAAGGACCGAACTCAGGGCCACCCCGCCAATGATGCGCTTCCAATGGTTATCGACCTGATCTTTCAGTCCAACTGCACCATCAGCAGCGTGCGACGGCATGCGGTCGAGATCGATGAAACTGCCATCCGGAAAGTAGATTGCGGTCCAGACAATTTGCACCCGATTCTGGCCGTAGGTAACGCTCGAATTGTATTCACCCACGAGCCGCGAGCCGGCCGGAATCATCACGTACTTTTGAGTCGGCGAATCGTAGACATCCCGTTGCACTTCGGCGATCAAATCACCGGGAAGGTCGGAGATCAGACGCTGCGGAACGGCGGCCGGAATTACCGTGCCGCGCTGCACCACCCACGGGCTCAGCGGCGGCGTGCGCGTTGTCTTGAGATAGTCATCTCCGGGCCCTTCGCCGCCCTCTTGAAACTGCCGCTTCTCACCCTGCGCGTTTTGCACTCCATAGCCGCCGCCGATATCCGGCGCCGCGCCTCCCGAGAGAGCAGGAGCGCTCGCCATTGGGACTTGGCCTGAGGCCATCCCCGGTACTCCAGCCGCGGGATGAAGCAGGCCGTTGATCTGCGCAAGTTCGGCGGAGGCCGGATCGACGGAACTGCTCGCTGCAGTCCGCTGCTCTTGTGCTCCGGTGGGAGCTTCGATGGCTTCTTGCTGCCTCGCGTAGCGATGTTCGAGCGCTTGCTTTCGCAGCTCTTCCTGAGCGTCGACCCGCGGCCCCGGCAGCGGCAACGGCTGCGGTGTGTAATAAACCGGCGCCGCTGACGGCGTCTGCGGGTTTGCTGCAATTGTTTGCCCCTGCTGCGCGGGGAACGGATGCGCCACAGTTTTCGCTGCATTCACGAGCGGAGCCGGGATCAATGATCCCGAAGGCATAACGGCTGTCTGCGGTCCGGCGGACAGCGAACTCGCCGGTATCTCGCCCTCTACGCTCTGCCGGTTGCTTGTGGAAGCATCGGATGCACTCATCTGGGAGTGCTGCTGGTCTTTGCGCGCTTGCTGTTTTTCCAGGCGGTAGTGAAAACCATAAACGATCGCGCCGATCAACAGGAGGAAGACGGCAATGGCGGTTGCCAGCAGCCGTCCTGAGATGGTCGGAAGCGGGCGCGCGGTCCGCCCTGCAAGGTTAACGGTCGCCATCGGATTTCAGGCCCTCGTTCGTGATGCACGCACGCTGCTGCTTTCGGCCCACGCCCTCAACCAGGCAAGCGCGCTCAAAGAGTGCGTCAATGATCAGCTCGTTGCCGTCCCAGCGGGCATTGGCGGGGATCGGTCCACGCGCATCGCTGATTTCTACGACCGGCAAGCCGCGATGCCGCGCTTCATCCGAGAGCGTGATGTGCGTGTGAACGCCATCATCGCCGATCTTCTCGGGCTTCAAATAATCGGCGTCTTTGCCATGCAGTTTGACGTGGTAATTCCAGTTGCGCAGCGGCTTGTCGGTGTTCAGTTTCGCGAGACGTTCCGCCTCGGCTTTCTGCCGTTGGGCCTCCGCGAGTTTAGCGTCTTCTGCCGTTTTTTGCTTGCTCGCTTCCTCATCGGGATAGCTGAAGGCCACCCGTGCCATGTGCTCGTGATCGGTCGAGACCAAGCGCACGTAGTAGGGCCGCTTGTTCGTACCGATTGTCATCGTGGTATCGAGACCCGGCTCTGTCGGCTTGACCACGAGATACGTGAATTCATCCGACCCGGAGCCTGTTCCACGCGCGACAACTTCGAAGCGATGATCGCCCCAGTCGAGCGCGTCTTTGGTGATGGCCTCTCCCGGCTCGAGATCCAGTTCGCAAACCTGCAAAGTGGAGCAAACCAGCGTAGGAACGCCCTGGCCATAGGTGTACAGCACGCGGCCGCCTGGTCCTGTCGTCGGCGGTGCTCCGCTGACCTGGAAGGCTTCTGACAAGGAGAGCGCGAGGCTTGCATTGGCTGGCAGGGAGACCTGGCGAATCAGCGCCATGGTCGAGCCGTTAATGGAGCCCTCGATGTCGGGCACTGGGGGCCTCTTCGTGCTTTTATGCTTTTGCGTCGCGGGCAATGGGCTCGTTGGCGTTCGGCCAGCCAAGACCTCCGCGGCTTGCTGATAATCCGCTGGCTTCGGCGTCGATGGCTGCTTCTGAGCGAAGGCGGAAATGCCGCCCAGGGCCGCACTGATTAGCAATATCTGTTTCTTCATTGCACTGGCTCCCAACTCAACTCCGTAATTAGAATTCCGAGACCGTTCTCTTCCCGCGCGGCTTCCGAGGCGGGGATGTGCATGTCGTATACGATGCGAGCTCGCCAAGCTTTCTGCGAGACCACCTGACCGCCCTGCGACATGCTCGTCTCCTGCCACCAGAGGCCGTACGTGTGCTGGCCCTCTACGTCGAACGTCTTGTATTGAACCGTGACAATCTCCCCGTTATCAGCCCGCTTCATCGGGTCGTTGGCGTCGAACCATTTGGCGAGCGCCCCCTTCGCTTGCGAGCCATCTCCCACGTACAAGAAGGCCTTGTCCCAATCGGCTGCCTGAGCAGTGCGATCCGCAGTCACCGTGCGCCAGTATTCGATGAACTTCTTCAGCGATTGGACCTTCACCAGATCCCACGTCTGCGCGTCCATATTCACCGGCTTCACCGGCCCGGCGTAGCTCACGCTTCCGCTCTTGTCGCGTTCAAGAACATAGAGAACCTGTTTCGGCAGTCGGCCGAGATAGCCAATCCAGAACACGGCGCACAGCAAAACCAGCAGTTCACCGAAAGCGATGCGCTGCCAGTTCTGTTTCGCCGCAATGGGATTGCTCCAGACTTCTTCCCATTGGCGCTTCGCGCGCCGCGTGCGCGTGTCGAGAGCTTCTTTCACTACAGGTTCGACAGTGTGTGCCATGTCTGTCCTCAATGTCCGAAGCCGTTGAAGTGTGGCGGGGCCGCGCCGCTCCCACTATGGGGCAGGCGATTCGCCGCCGATACGCCGGCTTGTACGATCTGGCCAACTCCTGCGGCTACCGACGCACCGCCGCTTCCACTGGCAGAAGGCTGCGGAGGGCTACCGCCGCTGGGGTTTGAACCGCCGCTTCCAGAGGATGCGGACGCCGCCCCCGTAGTCACGGCGGCTCCTGCCACTCCAAGCGCGGCGCTTGTTCCGCCGGTCGCAACACCCGCGGCAACCAGACCCGCGGTCACACCCGCGCTAACCATCGGGCCGAGAAATGACACAAAATCGCTGTGGCTCAAGTTCGGCGATCCGCCGAGTGTCGCCGAGATCTGGCTCGATGCAAACCAACACATTCCCGCATACAAGATGGAGCCGCAGGCAATCGCCCATGCCTGTTCGACCGCCGAGATACTGAGACCGATCTGGGATGCCCTCTGAACCCAAGTGTTGGTGATGAACCAGCCGCCCCCTACCAACAGATAGAGCGTCATCAGCTTGACCCCACTCGCTACTGCAAACGCAAAGTACCGCTCCACGTACGGCGCAGTCCAGCGCGATCCGCCAAAGCCAAGAAAGAAATACCCGATTCCGATCGCGAGAAAGGTTTGCAGTTTCGTGATGACGAATTGAAAAGTGATGACCAGGAAAGAGGCGCAAATGCAAATGCCCGCCACGATCAATGCAAGCGCCGTCGGGATATCCAGAAACAATCCGCTGGTAAAGGCTTTGCCGAACATGATTCCGAACACCTTGAATCCCTGGAGCAAAATCATGCTGGGGGTTAAAGACGGCACGCCGCTCGCCGATTTCCCAATCGTGATGAAGTCGTTGATGATATCGGTCATCCAGGTGGCCCCGTTCATCAACAGCGCCAGAAACACTCCTATGATCAGCAGCTTGTTCGCTGTCGCTAACATCGCCTGGCGAATGTCCCCGCCGTAGTGCATCCAAAGGTTCCAGCCGAACACGGCAATGTCCAGGGCAGCGAGCGCCCAGAAGATTTCGATGGCATAAGGGCTCACGATGCCCAACCAGTGACCCACCATCTGCTCGAAAATCGACGTCAGGTCCGATGGATCTGAGATCGGAGGGAGTTGCGCGAGGATCGGCAGCAATCTCATCTACCAACTCCTCTGATCGGCTACTAGCGGAGATGGACTCCAGGTCGCGGCCAGCGACGCCGAGTGACACGCCGTTCCTTCGGCGGTCATGATCCAGCTGGCCGGTTTATTCTGTGCGAGCGGGATGCATTCCCGCGTGATCTGTTTGGCGAATTCCTGATGAGCGCCAAACCACTTCACCAAGCCAGGCTCGCTAAAAGTCGAGATATCGCCTGAACCAGCCGCTTCGATTTGCCGCACAATGGCCGACTCGCGTGCGTGCGGATCGTAGCAGGATGCCGCCGCACAGATGCATAAAAGTATGAGACTGATCTTCGCTTTCATTTACCAACTCCTTGCGTCCGCAGTGGGAACGCTGTAAGTCATCCCGGATTGAGCCGCCGTCTGCTGCGCCTGCTGTGTATTCACCGCTTGGGCGGTGTACGCAGCTTTCGATTGCATGTCGGCGATCATGAGTTGCCGCAAGCTCTGGAGTTGCGCAACTTCTTCGGTGGCGATGCTGTTGCCGAGCTGCAGCGAAGCATCCCGGCCCAGAGGCAGCTGATTCATAGCCTGAACTTGCTGCATCCACATCTGCTCGTTCTGCAGCATGCCGCCCTGGTAACCGGCGGCGTTGAGCGAACCGTTAAGCGTCTTCAGTGTTGTCGAAGCCCAGTTGTTATACGCTGAAGCCCAATTCACTACCGGGCTCGGGCTGAAAGGCGCATAGGTGTTTCGAAACATCACGTCCATCTGCGCCATAGAGCCGGCCAACCCTTGCGATTGCACAAGGATGGTCGAGAGCATGTTGAGGTCGGCCATGATGTTCGTGCTCGGATGCTTCGCGAGCATAATCCCTTCGCGCGCCATCATCTGCGCCATCTGGATCGCTTGCAGCGCGGTTTGTGCTTCTTTGATGTACTGCATCACCTGCTGCGCGTGCATAATCAGCGTCGTCACCTGTAGCGGTGGATCGCTCACCACCCATTGGGCGGGTGCCTCGTTGACGGGAGCCAACGTTGCGATACTCAGGGCGATCGCGAGCCATGGTCGTTTATGCATAAGCCGCCGTCTCCTCTCCGGCAGTCACACTTTCGTAGAGCGCGGCCCAATCTCCGAGACCACGCGATCTAAGCCATTGCCCAGGCCACGCGGGGCCGTAACGGGCCATCATGCTGTCCACAAGCGCTCGGTCGCGATCAGTTGCGGCCGCAAGAAAACTAAGGGCCACTCGACCCAGTTCGAGCGAGATCATCCGCTTGCCGTCTGGTGAGGTGACGTAATAATGTGCTTTTGGCTCCGCATGGGCGATGAGCTCCCGATCCCGCGCATTCAGGCCGAGGGTTTCGTACGCTCCTGCGCTATCCGCAATCGCCTGCGGATTCGGCAGACATACTTTCGTGAAGCACTGCTCTAGGACCGCGTTTCTCAGCCCGGAGGAAAGAACCTTCGAAAGCTCCTGTAGGACCAGCCAGACGGCCATGTTAAGCTTGCGGCCTTCGAGCAGAAACTCGTTGAAGTACTTTGCTGCTAGCTCGTGGGTGAGCGCTTCGCGAAACTCGTCAACGGTCACCAGGGTGGGAGCGTCTGAGGTGAGCCGCCTCCGAATCCTCGCGAAGATGTAGAACAGCGCTCCGTTCATGGTCTTCTTGTCCAGACGATACAGCTCGTCCATTTCGAAGACACAGAAGCGGCTCATGGAGATTGAGTCGCGCTCGCCGTCCAGAATGCCGCCGACGTAAAACTGCAGAGCTTCCTTTATGGCCTGAGAGCCAACCGCCATTTGAAAGTCGGTTAGCGAGCGTCCGCCCCTGCTTCCGGCGAGCAGGCGGATTGCTTCCGCCAGTTCGTTGCGCATTTGCGCGGTAACTTTGAGATCGTTTTGCGCTAGAAGCAACTCGATCCATTGCGCAGCCCACTCCCGTTCGCCGGGCGTGTCCAGTTCCTGCAACGGACAGAGTTGAGTGCGGCGATGATCCGGGCTGATCTCATAGAAGTCCCCGCCCATGGCTTTGCACAGCGTGTAGAGAGTTCTCTTCTTATCGAAGGCGAATACTTGCGCACGGGGGTACCGGAAGAACTGAGCGATTCCCAGAGCCACCCACGTCGTCTTTCCGGATCCACTCGGGCCGGTGATGAGTTGATGCCCAATGTCGCTCACGTAGGAATGAAAGCGGTATGGCGTGCCACCACTCGTCACTCCATAGAACAGCGGCGGTGATTTCGGCGGGAAATACGGCGAGGGATTGTACTCGTGTCCCCGGAACGGCGCCGAAAGCGGCATCATGTGAACCATGTTCTCGGTGTTCACGAGGAAGGTTCGGCGATCCTTATAATGCTGCCCTGGAATGCTCCCCAGCCACGCGGCTACGGCGTTGACGGTTTCGATGCGGCAGGAGAATCCGCAACGATATTTGATCACGCGCACGATCGCTTCGACCGCCTGTTTCAATCGCTGCGCGCCCGCCTCCATGACGATGACCTTCGCTGAGAAGCGCACGAATTCCTCCCTGCCATGCTCGGCCGCGCTCGCCGCTTCATTCGCATCGGACTCCATGCGCGCGGCGAAGCTATCGATTTGCGAAGCACCCGCTACTTTGATTGGCGAGAGTTTCTTCATCGCCGGAGTTTTCTTAAACCCCCATTTGCCGCGATTCGCTTCGTGCTCCCGTTTGGCTTCTTGCTCATCCATCAGCTGCCCTTGCTGGCAGAAGCGGAAGTCAAATGGCACCGAGTCGAGTTCCCGCAGAATTCCGGCGAAGCTCTTGTCGGGAAATGCGTCAATAGCAAGCACGCAAATGCGTTTGCCGGGAAGTATCCAGTTGAGTGGGTCACCCAGCTGAGGCTCCGCCCCACCGGTGAAATCGTCGGTCGCCAGGTATTGATTCAGGTAAGCCGGAACATCGGGAACCGCGAACGGATAATCCTCGCCTGCGACGCAGCGGCGCACGTACTGAAGAAACTCATCGAAGAGCTGGCTGGGATTCTCCGCCCGCGTGTAGGAGCCGAGCCGATGAACACTCCCCAGGTTTGACCGCAGCAGGTTCTCTACTTCGGCGAGACGTTTTTCGAAGGTTGCCAGCGCTCGCTCACCCGGACCTTCGCGCCCCTCCTGATCCGCCGAGAAAATCCAGCGGGCGGCTCCCTTTCCTCCGCGGAGCGCCGGTTCGTAAGACAGCGCGAGGAAGTAACGGCTGAGCCGCGTTCCCGCTTCGCCGGTCGTAGTGAAACGAGCCCGGCGCTCCTGCTCGATGAGATAGGAAACCGGATCCGGCCAATCACTTTCACCGGTGCAATACTCCGGATGCTCCGAGCGGATGAGATCGCATTGAACGGTCCATCCGCTCCCGAGCCGCAGCTTGGTCGCGATCCGCTTCGCGAGATGCCAGCACTCCTCCGGCGGTAGTGCGTCCATGTCAGGACCGGTAAACTCCCAACCCGCGACATATACCCCCGTCGAAGTGAGGACCACGCCATCGGCGGCGAGCAGGAAGTGGTCAATCAAGTCCGAGAGACCTTTCGCTTCCCGGCGCTCTTCTTTCCGAATCAGCATTCCGCATTCACCCCGCTACTCCGATCTCCAGCGCTGAATGCGCTGCGGCTTGGCCGTCCAGAAGCCCTGGTTGTAGCGCTGCGATTCGTGGTGCACAGAGATCAGCCGTGGATCTTCCTTCGCCATCTCGCGCAGGATCTGCCGCAGAAACAGAAATAGGAACACTGTGCCCCCGATGCCCCACCAAGTGGGAACGGAGAACGCCAGGATGACGCACACCACAAACGCCGCCGCAAGCGCGGTTGGCTCACAGCCCAAAATCAAGTGCGGCCGGTTCGATGACTCGTGAAACGGCGCGCAATAAACTTCCGGGATCTCCATACGAAGCCGCTTCTTAGATCAACGCCCCGGTAACTCCCGGGATCATCCCGAGCAGCGATGCTCCGCCGAGAGCCACGCCGGCAACAAAGAGCGTTCCGAGTCCGCCCTGCGCGAGCATTCCCATGTCGTGGTGATGCCGGTACCAACTCACCGCCGTTCCCACGATCCCGATGAGCGAGATCGAATAGGCAAGCGGTCCCGAAAATTCACTGGCCAGACCGTTCAGGGCCTGTGTAGCAGCCAGCCGCCCGCCGCCGAGAGCCCACGCCGGAGCGCTCGTCATCATGAATGCGGCAATCGTTATTGCCGCCGTTTTCATTCGTGTACACATGTGTTGAAACCTCCTTTTTCTGGTTCACACGCACTCAATCGCGTAATCCTGCTTGATCCGGTCATAGTCCCGGATCACCAGCACTTCGCGTACTTTCCGACCGGCCGGAAGAGATTCTTCCCCGTCGATAAAGATCACCACGTTAATCGCGCTTGCGATCCGCTCGCGTACCGACGCTTCGTGTCCGCCGATCAACGTTTCCAGCTTTCGAAGCCCGCTCAGCCCGTCATTGGCGTGAATTGTGGCTAGGCCTCCGGAGTGGCCCGTGTTCCAAGCTCCCAGCAGGACACGCGCGGGCTCGGCTTCTCTCACTTCCCCGACGACGATGCGTTTTGGGATGAGGCGGAGGCTTGCAACCAGCAAGTCCGCCTGCGATACATGCGCGGTGGCCAGCAGTTGCACGTGATTCGGCAATGAACACTGCAGCTCGGGTGTATCCTCGATGATCACCACCCGGTCGTTGGGTGTTGCCTCCGCCCACTCGGCGAGTATGCTGTTCGCGAACGTCGTCTTGCCGGAGCCAGTGGGCCCGACTATGAGAATGTTCCTGCGGTATTGAGCGGCCAGGCGAATGATGCCAAGGTGATCGCAGTCTTGAACTTGGCCTAAAAACTGGTCGCAATGCCGCTTCGCATTGAGCGGGTCGCTCTTTTCCGTCAGAATCCCACTGCCGGCCATGTCGCCTAGCGAGACAATTCTCTTCTGACGCGTGCGGATTGCGATGACCGTTCCGGCGACGATGGGACTGATCAGCCCTTCGAGGCGGTCACCAGTCAGCGGAAAGATCGTTTCGAGAATCGGGTGATCGTGATCGAAGGCGATACGCCGCATAGTCGCAACCCCTTGCAACAAGAGCTTGCTGTCATGGCTCGCAAAATCGCCGACCCGCTCGAATCCCTTACCGAGGCGGTTCACCCAGAGCGACTCGTCCGCATTCACCACAACATCGAGCGTCGCGGTCTCCTTCAGGAGGGGAAGAAGAGATGCCGCGAGGCGCGAGAGATTAGCGAATTGCCGAAGCTCGTGCCCGGGAGCTCCATACCCGGTTGTTACTTGAGCACCTGCGGCCATCAGGAGACCTTTAGCCTCCGTATCTGCTTGCCGCCCTTCGTCTTCACATCCACCTTGGCTACATGGACTCCCGGTTCTACTTGCGCACCGTTCAGGAGTTGCAAAAGGACCTCGTTCGATATCCTGTCGAAGTCAGCGCTCGCTCGGTCCATGGCATTTCTCATCGAAATTAGCCTCTCGAGCGTGAGCTGCGAGACCTCCGGAGCAGCTTTGATCATTTGATGTATCGACATGATCGTGGAAAGACTCCTAAGCTGTGGTTTGCAGCTGCCCCGTATGGAGCCGCAACAGAAAGTGAAAAGAGCACTCCCCAACCGGTGGCGCGAGCACGGCGCGCCTGAATCGGAACTTGGTTCAGTGCAGAATGGCAGGTAGACATTCGGCCTCCAGCGGTCGATTGTTAAGGGCTGCGAGGGTGCTAAGAACACCTTCGTGGCCCGATACTCGATTTGAAGTTGCGCATAGGATGCGCAAGAAGGCGCCCCTGACTTCTCTGTTTTTCGCCTTTCCAGACCCAGAGGATTGTACGGTTTTGGAGTTAGCCTGCCAAGGACATGGAGGGTCTAAAATGTTGCACGACAGCACGACAACCGCGCTAACGGAATGGGCTAAGTGTTGGAAACTACGTGACTCTGTGTGAGTCTTGTGGGCTGAGTTTGCGGCGCAGAAGTCTAATAGAATCAAACGGCGGACAAGTTCCCAAGCTGGATGTCGCGGGTTCGAATCCCGTCTGCTAATCAACTGTTCCACCAAATCTGTCTGCGATAGCGTTGACATTTCCTATCGCTCGGGAGTCTCAAATAGCGATGCCAAGGACGACTACGGCTTTGGTTTCGTCATTAGGACTTCTTTAGGCGGCGTTCCCTGGATGCAAACAAACGGATTGTCCTGTACCATCTGCGTGAGGTTTGCATAACCAGCTGCCCGTGAAATTTTGACATAAACGTTGGGGAAGGCGCGGGTAAGCGAATCTCCTAGTTCCGTTAGGCTAATCGGCGAGCCAGAGTTCTCAGCACGCGCAACAATTTCCCGGATGGCCTCGTGAACATCTGTTCGAAAGCCTGATCCATCAGGGGCCCTAGCGGACCTGGTGGCTAACATGGAAGGCGGTGCTGCCATCTGAGCTGGCTTCGCAACTGGCGTAGCCGTTGGTTTTGTCGGAGCAACCAGGGTAGGTGCCGGACCGAGCCTAGGGTCCCAAGCCCGTAGCCCTTCGTAACTGAAACCCAAATAGAAATTTATTTCCTTCTGCTGATCCTTATAGCCGTGCAGTTCCGAGGGTGTCCCGAACTTAGTTGAAGGTCAGGGCGGCTGAGTTTCATGTTACGTGACCTTCTCAGAGGAGGCGTTGGGTTTGTGTTCTCTTCCGAGGGCGACGGCAAGAGTCCAGAGATCTCGATGGCCGACCACCTTTCGGAAGTGTTTTTCAGTTAGTAGCCAAGCCGATGCGGCCCAGCGTTCGACCATGCCGGCATCGCGCCAGCGCGTGACATTGCGGGTTCTCTTTTGCACGCCGCTTTGAGGACTCTCAATCACGTTCGTGGTTCCCAGACATTTGTACAGCGAAGGCGGAAGCTGCAGCCGTTGAAGGGTGAACATCTCCGCCATGCCCTCGCGTAAGCTTCTGGCCGCGGACTCATGTTCCTGCTCGAGGAAGCGCGCCAGTTGCTCCAGGCGTTTTATCCCTTCGTCGGCGTCGTGAACGCGCCAGGCTGCTCGCATCAGGTTCATAGCTTGTGGACGCTGTTGTTTCGGCAGCTCGTCGATGACATTCCGCATCTTGTGATTGCGGCACCGCTGCACAGGCTGTCCCGCTCCAAAGACCTCTTCAATAGCGGCTCGCAACGCTTTCGCGCCATCAATCACGAACAGGTAAATCCGATCCGTTGGCAAGCCTTGATCACGCAAGTTAGTGAGCAACTGCTTCACCGCCGCGGAATTCTCGGTGGCTCCCAGTTCGATGCCGAGCACGTGCTTGGCTCCTGCGCGATCCATCCCCACAGCACTGATCACGTGATGCGATCCAAAGCGCTGGCCGTCGATGTAGAGCACCAGCAGATCGGCTTGATCCCAGCGCCGCTCCCGTAACTGGCGAAGTTGTTCGACGCTGCCTTCAATGGCCTGGCGGCTGATGCTGCTGCGCGACACGCCCGCTGTTTCCGCCATCTCCGGCAGCACTTCTGCGTATTCGCGTGTCGAAACACCGCGCAGCAGGGCGCCCATCATCCGCTGGGCCGTCGCACTGTTCTCTTGCAGCGATTCGTATGCCGGCACGCCCACTTCGCCCTTCTGCTTGTGGCGAAGCCGCGGACGCTTCACTTTGATCTGGCGATCGGCCAGACTCACTCGTCCCTTCTGCGTTCCATGCCAGCGAATGTCGCCGCTGCTCTTGCCCGGCGTGCGCGGGCCGGCCACTTGCTCAGCGCTCAAACTCAAAATGGTCTCGATCGTTTGTCGGCCGATGCTGTCGATCACTTCATCGACAGCCATCCGGGCTTGCGTGATCAGTTCCATCAATGGCAGAAGAATCTGCCCGTTGGCTCTCGCAAACTCCTCGACTGCTGCCGATGCGGTCTTCGCCTCCCGGCTCACGATATGGTACGGTTTCTTCACGGCGGTGGTGTCCTTTCCAAGGATTGGGTTTTGGCGAATCGATTCTAACGAACCGGCCGCCACCGCCGCCTCTAACCTTCAACTAAACCGGGGACACCCTCCCGTCACATCGCCGATGGCATGTGGGGACCTTGGCAGGAGGACTGGCAGAATCGGGACGTTAGCCAGGGCGCGACATACGAAGTTATGAAGTTGCGCCGCAAAAACGATAAGTGGGTCACCGAACCCGGAGACGACCTGATAAGGTTC
>JBAUUG010000089.1:0-8361 GCA_049582585.1 Bryobacteraceae bacterium
GGCGCACGATGACGATTCTTTCATTAAAATCCAATTGCCGCTATCCCCAAAACACGGGATCAAAATTCACTTCTCCAGGCGATACCGCAACGGCGCTGGAACAGGCAAAGTGGAGTTGTGAGCGGCAAATCACCGCCACTAGTTAAGGAGAAAACAAAATGAAAAAGTTATTTACATCCACGCTATTGACGGTAGCCGCGGTTCCGTTCCTGATGGCTGCTCCTACGGCAGCCAAGAAGGTTCAAAATCCGGCCGCTCAGAGCACGGCAGCTCCGAAGGCTCACAAGAAGCACGTCAAAAAGAACGCTAGCAAGAGCACCGATAGCAACGCGTCGGCTCCTGCCGCTTCTTCTCCGAAGCAGTAATCCACGCCGGCTTTCTCGGAGGGGCCCAGGTTCAGATCTCGGTATCTGAATCTGGGCTATTTTTTTTGATCGATTACAAGGGAACATGCCGCCGTATAATTCGGCTACGTGCTGCTTGAGCTGATTGTCGAGAATTACGCCGTCGTGGAGCAGGCTCGCATCCGATTCCAATCCGGCCTGAACGTTTTGACTGGCGAAACCGGCAGCGGCAAGTCCATCGTGGTGGATTCACTCAGCCTTTTGCTTGGCGCGCGGGCTTCAATCGAAATGATCCGAAGCGGTGAGACAAAAGCAAGAGTATCGGGCATCTTCTCCGTTGCACAGGCGCCGGAACTGAGTGCCATTCTGGGCGAAGCGGGCATCGAGCATGAGCTCGGCGAGGAGCTGATTGTAGAGCGCGAGATCGCGGTCAACGGCAAATCTCGCGCGTTTGTAGGCAATCGGCCCGTGACCACGGCTTTCCTGCGGCAGCTTGCGCCGGCTCTCGGCGACATTCATGGACAAAACGAGCAGCAACTTCTGTTTACGCCGCAGAACCAGCGGGAACTGCTGGACGAATATGCGCGAGCGGAAGATTTGAGGGGGCAAGTAGCCGGAATCTATGCAGCTTGGCGCGAGACAGGTGAAAAACTCAAGGAATGGACCCGCGACGAGCAAGAAAAGCTGAGAATGCTGGATCTGTGGACATTTCAGCGGAATGAGATTGAAGCCGTACAGCCACGCACGGGTGAAGATGCGGAACTAGAGGCTGAAAGAAAAATCCTGCAGAATGTGACGCGTCTCCAAGAAAATGCGGCGGCAGCGTTCACTTTGTTGTATGAGTCGCCCGAGAGCGCAACCACCCAGCTGCGGCGGGCTTCGAAAAGGGTTGAGGATTCGCTTCAGATTGACCAGAGCCTGGCTGAAACAGCGGCTTCGCTGAAGCAAGGTACCGTTTTGATCGACGATGCAGCTTACGCATTACGCGATTATTTGGGTCGTCTCGAAGGTGATCCGGCAAGATTAGAAGATGTCGAGAGCCGGCTCGCTGCGATCGAGAGGCTCAAGAGAAAGTACGGGCGCACGCTTGAAGAAGTGCTTGCATTTCGCGATGACGTGGCGCGGCGGGCAGATGAAGTGGAGAATGCGGGCGAACGCAAAGCAGAACTTGAAAAGCAGCAGAACGAATTGGCAGAAAAGTATGAGAAGCTGGCGGGCGAATTAACGAAAACGCGCAGCGGTGCCGCAGTCCGGTTGAACAAGCAGGTGGAGAGCGAGTTGAAAAGCCTGGCAATGGCTGGTACGCAGTTTCAGATCGCAGTGCGGCCCGGCGGCTGGAGTCCGGCGGGGATAGACGATATCGCTTTCCTGGTGTCGCCCAACCCAGGGGAAGAGCTGAAGCCGCTCGAGAAGATTGCATCGGGGGGAGAGTTGTCGCGCATAGCGCTCGCCCTTAGGACGGTGATTGGGGATGCCGATCAGCGTGCCGGCCTGCCCACGCTGGTGTTTGATGAAGTGGATGCCGGGGTGGGCGGAGCAGCGGCGGCCGCGGTCGGCAAGCGGCTCAAAGCGTTGTCTCGAGCGAACCAAGTGATCTGCGTGACGCATCTGGCGCAGATTGCCGGCTTCGCGGATCATCATTATGCGGTAGCGAAACGCGAGAAGAAGGGTAGGGTGACTACAGTGATCACCGAACTCGGGCGTGAGGAGCGGGCGCGCGAGATCGGGCGAATGCTCTCCGGTGAGCGGATTACCCCGGAAGCTTTGAAACAGGCCGAGCAACTGATGGAGGGAGCCGAAAAGAGAGACGATCTACCGTGAGCATGAAACAAATAGTAAGCGATCGCCTCTCGGTCCAGCGGAGCCGCGCATGCGTAAATCGATCCTCTATGGCTTAGCGATTCTCGGCCTTCTATTCTTGTGCGGCGGTACGGCGCTGTACTTTTACGTGAAGGGGTTCAACTCCCGAGCTCGAGATCGCGTCATCCAAGCTTTGCAAGAACGGTTTGATGCCGACGTCGATCTCAAGTCGCTGGATGTCTCGCTGTATCCGAAGCCGCGGGCTATCGGCGAAGGCCTGTCGATTCGCCACAAAGGATGGACTGACCCGCATCCCTTGATCTACATCCGCCGATTCACGGCCCGAACGGATTTCGACACCCTGATTGACCGAAAGAATCACGTGACCTTTCTTCGACTCGAAGGGCTTGAGATCCATATCCCGCCACGCGGCCGGTCGGTTCTCGAGCAAGGACTTGAACAGAACCATGAAGTGGCAAGCGCCGAACCGGGACAGGACACCACCAGCTTGCGTTTTCTCATCGACACGATTGTCGCCGACGGGACTTTACTTGAAATCGACCCCAAGATCGAAGGCAAGCCGCCGCTTCGCTTTGAAATCGAGAAGCTCACCCTGCAGCCGGTCGGGCCTGGTCAACCCATGCTTTACAAAGCGAGCTTGACCAATGCGAAGCCGCCGGGGTTAATGGGCAGCACCGGACGCTTCGGCCCATGGCAGCGCGATGACCCGAGAGCCACAGCTGTTTCCGGGAATTACAACTTTTCAAATGCCGATTTAGCAGTTTTTAAGGGCATCAGCGGCACTCTCAGTTCAACGGGCAGCTATCATGGCGTTCTGCAACACATAGAAGTAGACGGAACGACCGATACGCCGAATTTCGCGCTGAAACGAGGAAGTGAACGCGTCCACTTGGCGACGAAGTTTCACTCGGTGGTAAACGGCACGGACGGGGACACGATACTCGATCCGGTCGACGCCCAATTCCGGCACTCCGAATTCATTTGCAGAGGCGGTATCGTTCATCTGGCCGGCGGCCAAGGCAAGACGGTGTCTCTTGATGCTGTGACTACTCACGCGCGCATGGAAGATATCTTGACGCTGGTAATGGGAACGAAGAAGCCCATTCTGACCGGCGCGGTAGACTTCAAGACGAAAATCCTAATCCCGCCGGGGCATCAAGAGGTTCTGGATAAATTGAATCTCGACGGGCAGTTCGCTTTGTCTTCCGCAGAATTTACCAGTCCGAAAATCGAGCAGCGCCTCCAGAGTCTCAGCAATCGCGCGCGAGGTATTTCTAAAAAGGAAGAGGAGGAATCGCCTGAAACAGTCGCTTCAGATCTCTACGGAAAATTTAAGCTCGAGGATGGCCTCACGACATTTTCCACTCTCTCGTTCAGTGTTCCCGGCGCGGCGATCCGGCTGGCGGGGAAGTACAATCTGCGATCGGAGCAAATCGATATGGCGGGACAGTTTCGAATGCAAGCGACGCTGTCGCAAACTCAATCCGGAATCAAGCATTGGGCGCTGAAGCCATTCGACCGGTTCTTCGAAAAGAACGGCGCGGGTTTCGAGCTGCCAATCACGATCAGCGGCACTAAGGCGCATCCTGAGGTTGGGACGGAGATTTTTCACAGGAAGATCACCATACACTGAGATCATGTCTATCCACCCGTTGAACGCCGCCTTGCTCGCAATCTGCTCTTGCCTGCCGTTGAGCGCCCAATCCGCTCAAGCGATACAGCAACAGGATTTCGGAAAAACCCCAGAGGGACAACAGGTCTATCTCTACACTCTGAAGAATTCTTCAGGGATGGAAGTCAAGATCACGAACTTCGGAGCCAGAATTACTTCGATAAAGGTGATGGATCGTAACAAGAAATTCGATGACGTAGTCCTGGGATTCGACAATCTTGAGAGTTACATGTCCAAAAACGATCCCTACTTTGGCGCTGTTGCAGGCCGCTACGCCAACCGCATCGCCAATGGCGCGTTCACGCTGGATGGGAAGCAGTATCACATACCGCTGAATGAACCCACCAATGCTTTACATGGCGGGACGACAGGGTTCGATAGGCGCGTTTGGGATGGCAAGGATGTGTCGACAGCTGACGGCCAGGCAGTCGAGCTGCATTACTTGAGCCCGGATGGAGAAATGGGTTTTCCCGGCAACCTGAACGTTACGGTGCGCTATTCGCTCGGAAACAAGAACGACTTGCGGCTGGATTACACCGCGACGACAGACCAGGACACCGTTCTCAATCTGACGAATCACTCTTACTTCAATCTGGCCGGCGCCGGAAGCGAGACCGCCCTGAACCACAAAGTCATGATTGCCGCGGACCGGTTCACCCCGATCAACGGTAACCTCATTCCGACCGGTGCAATCGAGAAACTCGCCGGAACGCCTCTGGATTTTCGCAAATTGGAGGTAGTAGGCGCGCGGATTAACGATAGCTACGAGCAGCTCAAGCTGGCAAAAGGTTATGACCACAACTTCGTGCTGAACCGGCCCGGAAACTTATCCGCTTTAGCTGCCCGAGTCGAGGAGCCGAGCTCAGGCCGTGTTCTGGAATGCTTCACGACGGAACCCGGCCTTCAGTTCTATACAGGCAATTTTCTAGACGGGACCATTCACGGCATCGGTGGTGTATACCGGTATCGATCGGCGCTTACTCTGGAAACCCAGCACTTCCCCGATTCGCCCAATCACCCGAATTTCCCGACCACTGTTCTACACGCGGGACAGCAATTTCGCAGCACCACCATTTTCCGGTTTTCGACGAGATAGATGAGCTATTTTTGGACGCGCCTCAGAGTGAGGGCGTCCGGCCGCAGTTTCGCGTTCTTCAGCTTCTTCCAATCGTCGGTGACGCGTATCAGCTTGCCGGTTATGTGATTAGACTGCTCAGAGGCAAGGAAGACCGCGTGTTCAAGCTGTAGGTCTGGGGAGACCCCGCCGGTTCGCCTGGTCTCTTTTGCCGCGGCGACAACGCTTCCGTCCAACCTGCTCTCAGCCCGAATGATCTCATCCGTGAGACTGGTGTAGGCGGGTCCGGGATCGAAACAATTGATCTGGATATTGTGATCCAGGACTTCAGCGGCGAGCGCCTCGACAAAACGAACCACGGCTGTTTTCGAGGTGGTGTAGGCGGAGAAATTAAGCTTTGGAGGCTGATCCGTATCGCAAGTCAGGACGATGATTTTTCCCGCGCGCTTGTCGATCATAGCGGGGAGCACGGCGCGGCACGAATGCGCGACGCCCAACAAGTTGATTTGAATCGTTTCCGTCCAGGCCTTGAGCGGAGTCTGCAAGAAAGGGTTCAGCGGGCCGCTTATGGCTGCCGCGCAGATCAGAACATCGATCGGGCTGCCGAACACGACTCGCGCCCGATCCACCGCAAGAATCAACTGCTCGGGATCGGTGACGTCCCCCCGTATGCGTAGCGCGTTCCCGCCCGCATGTTCAATTTCGATATGCGCCAGATCGATTTCAGCTCTGCTGCGGCCAAGCAGGGCAATTCTAGCTCCAAGCTGAGCAAAACCTAGCGCAAAACGCTTGCCCAAGCCGCGGCCCGCGCCAGTTACCAAAATGTTCTTATTCTTGAATTCGCTTGAGTGTCCCGCCACGTTCGTACATTAGAAGGTTAGAACAACGAAGCGAGGCGGAGTCCCCGTCCGGCTGCTGCAGCACCCGTAATATCCCTGAAAAACCGCGTTTTTGCGCTATACTTGCCCATAGCGGACCGATCGCGAAGTACTTGGGCGGCCCGCATAATCAACTGTAAGAGGCGAATGAGTAAAGAAGACAGCATTGAAGTAACTGGAACAGTCGTGGAAAAGTTTCCGAGCGGGTTATTCAGCGTGCAACTGGACCAAGAGCGCACAGTTCTCGCCCACCTGGCCGGTAAACTCAGACGAAATCGAATCCGCGTGTTAGCCGGCGATCGAGTGACCCTGGAGATGTCTCCTTATGACCTCACCAAGGGACGAATCACCTACCGGCATAAATAGAATTCCCTCCCCTTCCAATCCGAAAAAGCGCGTCCTAATAATTTTCGGCACGCGCCCGGAAGCAATAAAGCTTTGCCCTCTGATTCGAGCCCTCCGCACTCAGGAATCATGTTCGAATCTGGAAACAGTTGTGTGTGTGACCGCTCAACACCGTCAGATGCTCGATCAGGTACTCGAAGCTTTCGAGATCAGCCCGGATTACGATCTCGATCTCATGCAAGCGAGCCAAAGCCTGACTGCATTGAGTTCGCGATTGCTAGCGGGGCTTGAGCCGGTGTTCGCAGCCGTAAAGCCATCCCTTGCAGTTGTACAAGGCGACACCACGACCACGCTTTGCGGAGCTTTGACTGCCTACTATGCAGGCGCTCCAGTCGCGCATGTGGAGGCGGGCCTGCGTACGTTTGACATCGCAGCGCCTTTTCCTGAAGAGATGAACCGGGTGCTTACGGGACGGCTCGCCGCGCTGCATTTCGCCGCTACACGCTGGGCCGCCGACAATCTGTTGCGGGAAGGAATCGCGCCTGAATGCATCGAGATCACCGGCAACACTGGTATCGACGCGGTGTTGGCCATTCGCGACTCGATTGAAGCGGGACGCTGCTCCGGTCTCTCTCTCCCCGTCGCCGAAGGCAAAAGGCTAATTGTAGTCACCGCTCACCGCCGGGAAAGTTTCGGCGACGGTTTCGTTCGCATCTGCCAAGCCGTTTCCGCGCTGGCGGATCGCGATGACGTGCAGATTGTCTGGCCCGTTCACCCGAACCCGAATGTCCGAAACATAGTCAATGCAACCGTGCGCGGCAGAGCAAACGTCATTCTGGTTGAGCCCTTGGATTATCTTCCGTTTGTCGACCTTATGCGGCACGCCTACATTCTGATTACCGATTCGGGCGGCGTACAGGAAGAAGGACCATCGCTAGGGAAACCCATTCTCGTGTTGAGAGACAAAACAGAGCGGCCGGAGGCGGTGCAGGCCGGAACGGTCAAGCTGGTCGGCACGCGCATGGAAGCTATTGTGGAAGAGACTCTGCGGCTGCTCGACGACTATACGGAATATGAACGCATGGCCCGGCTGCACAATCCTTACGGAGATGGCAAGGCGAGCGGCCGGATAGCGAAACGCATTGCCGCTTATCTTGCGCCTTAGTTACATCAACCGCAGTTCGCGTTGAGCCCTCGAAATGTCGACCGTCCACTACGATAAAAGATTGTCACCTCTCGATTCAGCTGAGCAGGAGACGGCTCGTTCTCCCCGGCGAAGGCACTGGCCGCACATCTACTTCGGCGTAGCCTCAACCTCGCTGGCGACGCTGTTGTTGGAGCTGGCGCTGACTCGCGTTTTTTCCGTCGTATATTACTATCACTTCGCGTTTCTTGCAATCTCAATCGCGTTGTTCGGACTCGGCGCGGGCGGAGTGTTTTCTTACGTCGTCTCCGGATGGCGGGGCTCGCTATTTCAGAAGTTAGGGGTTCTTGCAGCGACGAACGCCGTTGCCCTGGTTCTGTGCCTCTCGTTTTTGTTAACTCGAAATGGAAATATGACGGCCGGCAGATTGATGCTGGCGTACTTTGCAGCTGCTGTTCCGTTTGTGTTGTCCGGGACTATCATTTCGCTTGTAATCGCCGACACGATCCGCAGGGTAAACCGGGTTTACTTTTTTGATCTCATCGGCGCCGCTGGTGGGTGTGCGGTGCTCGTGCCCCTACTCAACTGGGTGGGCGGCCCCAATACGATCCTGGTCGCCGCGACGCTTTTTGCGGTTTCGGCGGCAATCTGGTTTCACCTTGCGCATGCTCCGCGAGGCCGCATCGCCGGTGTTCTTCTCGGTCTGTTGCTGGTTGGGCTCATTACTTATAACTGGAAGTACTCTCTTATCGACGTGAAGTTCGCCAAAGGGCACTTGCTGAAGGATGAGGAGTTCGTTCAGTGGAATAGCTTTTCGCGAATCGCTCTGAAATCTGATCCGAGCAATGGGGTGAAGAGCATTTTGATTGATGCCGACGCGTCGACTGGAGTTCCTCGATTCGATTTCAAGCATTTATCGCCCAAGCAGCAATTTGATCTCGCTTATCATGGCCCTGGTTTTCCCTATCTGCTCAGGCCTGGCGCAAAGACTCTGATCATTGGTCCGGGGGGAGGGTGGGACATCTCGCGGGCCATCGCCTCCGGCAGCAAGGACATCACTGGCGTTGAGATCAACCCAATCA
>JBAUUG010000090.1:0-1759 GCA_049582585.1 Bryobacteraceae bacterium
ACCATCAAGCCGGAAGGCGGCATGATCACACACAATCTCAGCACAGCTGTGATAGGGCCGGATGGAAAAATCGTCCGCTGGTATCACGGCAGCGACTGGCAGGTTTCTGATTTAATAAAAGACGCTGCGGAGGCGAGCGGTCCCAAGGCTTAGCTCGAAGGTCACAGCTCGAGAGGCATTTATGAAATATCTTCTGCTTACGTTGGCCGTGCTCGGAATTGTTGTGTCTTCTCTCGCATTGCGGGAACACTACCGCGAATATGGTGACTCGCCGTGCAGCATCAACGAGCACTGGGATTGCGGTGTCGTCAATCACAGCCCATTTGCGATGCTTGGCCCGATTCCGGTAGCGGCCGTCGGAATTATCGGATACATCCTGATGGCAGCGCTGGCGTTCCGGCGTGCATACCGTTTGTTGCTTGTACCAACGTTCGGCGGCCTGGCATTTTCACTTTACCTCGCCAATATCGAGGCTCACGTGCTGGGAGTATGGTGCATCTACTGCGTGATCTCGCTGGGAATTATTTCTTTGATGTCGCTGCTGACCCTCGGCGCAGTGGTCAATGAATCCGTGCGTAAGCCCAGGCCGGCTTAGTGGCGGCACTCACGCTAAAAGAAATCCTCAGTACTTCGGAGAATCCTCTTCTCTACCGCCGATCTTGCGGTTGATCTCTCCGGCAAATTCAATAAAGAAGTTCAACAGCGATCCGTAGCCCGCTTGCCCGAGCATCGCAATACCACCGTCTGCAAAGGCATTTCGGGGATGCGGCTTCCACGCAGCTGAAATGAGACCTCCGCCGAATGCCCCTCCGTACAAGGCCCACTGCGGGCGGCGCTCTACTTCCGTCTCATTAAATGTGATGAAGTTGCGCACGATCGCGTGCCGGGTCCGTGGCCACAATCCCTTACACTGGCAGCGATCGTAACGAGGTTCATATTTCAGTTTTGCATTGCCGAGCGCGGCAAGCGAATTGGCCGTGATGAACTGTCCTTCGCGCGACGCGAACCGTTCGACATATCCATCCCAACCATCGTCCCACTGCGATGGAACTCCACGAGCCTGATCGATGCCGGCAGCAAACATCCTCTTCATATACGCGCCCGGAGTGGTCAGGGTCTGTTGGAGGTAGACCTCGCGACGCTGTGGCGCTGTGAGCGGGGTCATGGTTTGTCCCTTGCCTACGAACACTCCGGTCAGCCAGCCACTTTCCCAGTCCCGAGCTTTCACTAGCGCCATCTCGCCCATCTTTCTTGTCGCATCGACCGCCTGCGTCGCAAGTCGCTCGGGTTCTGATCCTTCCTGCTTTTTCTCCGTCGGTGGAGTTTGATCAGGCGCGGGGCTGGTTGGCTGGGTTGCGGACTGCGGCTCGGGTGCAGATGGGGGATCCTGTGGATCCTGTGCCAGAACGGCCACGGAGCATGCTCCAAGGAACAACAATGAAAAGGCTAGGCCCAATACACCCCGCCCCTGGGATCTCGATTTCCCCAAAGCATCCACCTTTTCGTTCGATACAGAGTTGAATACTATTTTTGACTCCGACGTCCCGCAAACCGCCAGACCATTTCGATGCAGTTTGGACTGGAACCGTGCCAAGAATTTTGGGAGAGATTTCTTGCCGCAGGAAATAGGAGATTAGGGCTTGATTGCCACTGGGAGACCGACTGCCTTTGCCGCTGCGCCTTCCACTACGCTGATCGCGTGATCCTCGACCATTGCATCGATCACCTTGTTTCTTCGTTCAAGCGCTCGATCCGGGTA
>JBAUUG010000091.1:0-8259 GCA_049582585.1 Bryobacteraceae bacterium
GCGCATCAAGAGACCGGCGCCGGTCAGCAAAACCAGGGAGAGCGCGACTTCGCAGACGATCAGCACGTTCCGCATGCGACCCCGGCGGAAACCGCTGTTCCCGCGGCCGCCCGCTTTTAGAGGTTCAGAAAGATTCCGCGTAAACGATCCGAGCGCCGGCGCCAATCCAAAGATCAGAGCGGTAGCGATGGCAACGATCACCGTCCCTACCAGCACCCGCGCATTCAGTTGAATGAGAGCTTCGTCTGGAAAGGTGAATTTCGGCAGCACCGCCATCAGCGCTTTCAAGCAGCCCCACGCAAAAAAGCAGCCGCCCGCTCCGCCGATGAAAGCAAGCAGAAGGCTCTCGACCATCAACTGACGAACCACTCTCCAGCGGCCTGCTCCCAGACTTGCGCGTATAGCGAATTCTTTCTCGCGCGCTGTCGCCTTCGCCAGCAGCAGATTCGCAACGTTAGCGCAGGCAATCAGCAACAACAGGCCAACCGCAGCAAGCAAAGTGTACAGCGTTTCGCGGAACTTTCCAACGACATTGTCTACTAACGAGGGCAAGCTGACATCGAATCTTTTCGGGTAATACTTGGGATACACCTTCTCGAGCCGGTGGGCAAGAATGGCAACATCCGGCTGAGCGGTTTTGGCGGTCAAGCCCGGTTTCAAATGGCCTAGCAAGAAAAAGAAGTTTGCGTTCGGGTCGGTATCGGCGCGATTGACGGCTGTCGGGATCCACAACTCCTTGCCCCACCATGCAAATCGCTGCGGCATCACGCCGATGCATGTGGTCGGTTTGCCATCCAGGGTGAAGGTCTTGCCCATGATGGTTGGGTCACCCGCGAACCTTTTCTGCCAGAGCTTATAGCTCAGGACGAACACCGGCGCGGCGCTCGGCTTCGCGTCATCCAGCGTGGCCGCGCGGCCCAGCAAAGGAGGCACGCCCAGGAATGCGAAAGTATTGCCCGTGACAGCCGCTCCATCGAACGATTCCGGAGCCCCGGCTCCCGTCATCAAAACGCGCTCGCTCCGGACACCGATCGAACGGTCGAACACGTGGTTCTGCTCCTGGTAATCCAAAAACTCGGGCGGCGAGAAGGCCTGACGCCCGAATGGCTGATTGCTGGTGGAATCGTGAATTTGGATCGCCATGAGGCGCTGGCCATCCGTATACGGAAACGGCTCGAGCAGGACGTTATCAATGACGCTGAAGATCGCAGTCGTGGAACCGATTCCCAGCGCTAGAGCCAACGCTGCTGTCCCCAAAAATCCGCGATCCTGCAAAAGCGTGCGAACGCCATATCGTATGTCTTGCCACAACCATCCCATGACGACTACTACGTATGTCGCGGCGAAAAGGGTCCCGGGTTTCTTCTAACTTGAGGGCACAGACCCACTCCGTCCCGAATAGAAAAACGCCCAAGCTGCCTCCTCCATCGGCGTCGAAACTATGTGTCCATCCGTTCGACCCATTGAGCGCGCCATGCAGGCGCCACGAATGGATCGGCAAAGTACTGCGTTTCCCGCGCAACCTTGTCGTCCCTGAATTCCATGATGCTCACGGTGTAGGACGGCTTGCTGTCATATGTCAGGATGAATTCGGTGATCCAAAGATCACCGCCGCCAATGATTCTTCGGACAGCAAACCGCTTTTTGCTCGGCTGACTAGCGCGTTGGTTCTGTATGTTGCGTCGACCTCGGGTTCGCTCGCCTGACTGCGGGTATTCCAACACCGCTTCTTCGTGATAGATGCGGTGCTCCGTTTCAAAATCGTTGGCATCGGACGCCGCCCAATGCTGATCCAGTGCCGCGCGGATCTCTTGATCTCGCACTCCGGAATACTGGTCCTTCTTTTGTTGATCGTTCATCTTGAGCCTTCAATTTGACAAGAAGCTAAATGCTTTAGCGAAATCGGAGTGTACGACTCGTCAAGTCGCGCTGTTTCTTCGATCACCCCAGAGTCTACACCGCGTCGAACCGTCTTAATTCCTGATTAGTCGGTAAACAGGAATTTGTGTCCAGATGGCCCGTAATACTGGCGAGCCGCTGCACTGTCACCTATGTGCCCGTACGTTCTGTTACCCATTTCCCCGGTCTGAACCGAAGAATTGCCCTCTGAGGACCCAGCGGTCTGTCCCAAACCTAGAACGTGACATACGCTGGTGAAATGTTACGTACGTACGTTACAGAGAAATGGGGTCTCCGTTATCCACTCATTGGCGCTCCGATGGCGAATACCGGACGGGGTCGTCTGGCGCATGCGATCAGCCAGGCTGGCGGCCTTGGAATGTTCGGAGTCGGCTCAAAAGATTCCATCGAATTCATTGAGCGCGAGTCCGCCGTGGCTCGCGGCGAAGGCTCCACAAAATTTGGCATTGGCTTGATGGCGTGGGCGCTTGAAACCCGGCCCGAGCTGCTCGATGCCGCAATCGCTCAAAGCCCCTTTCTGCTATCGATCTCATTTGGATCCATCCTGCCCTACGTCGACAAGGCCCATCGCGCCGGTATCGTGGTGGCCGCTCAGGTAGGCAATCGCCGCGCGGCCACAGCTGCAGCCGAATCGGGCGCGGATCTGATTGTCGCGCAGGGTTCCGAAGCCGGAGGACACGCCGGCTCCGTCGCGACTCTTCCGCTATTGCAGATTGTGCTCGAGTCCGTGGATAAGCCCGTCGCAGCAGCGGGGGGAATTGCATCGCCGGCCGGACTTGCCGCTGTGCTGGCCGCCGGAGCCGTCGCTGGCTGGATCGGAACGGCATTCCTGCTTTCGCCCGAGACCGATACCTCCGAAGAAGCCCGTCGCCGCATCGCCGAGGCGGACGAAACCCAAACCATCCAGACATCCGTGTTCGATAGAGCCAACCATCTCGGCTGGCCGGTCGAATTTCCGGGACGCGCGCTGCGAAACCCGTTTGCAGAGCGCTGGCATGGCCGCGAGAGCGAGTTAATAGCAGACTCCGAGGAACTCGCGCGATTCCGCAGGGCAGCCGAAGCGAAGGATTACGACATTACCTCCATTTACGCCGGTCAATCCGTGGGTCTGCTTTCAAATCGAAGACCCGCAAGTGAAATCGTGAACCGCTTCGGCGAGGAGGCCGAAGAAATACTTCGCCAGCGGCTGCAAACACTCCTGGCCTAGAAGCCGCGGCCGTCCCGTTTACCTTGAGCTATGCGAAACTGCGATGAGGCGGAATTGGGAGGCCTGATCTGAGAACTGTCGCGGGTGACGCAGCCGAGTTGCTGACCGAGCTTCGCGTGCCTCCCGACTCTTTCGCCGGCGGCTCGCTCGAAGTGCGCACGCCTATCAGCGGCGAAGTAATCGGTCACGTAAATACCCACGGAGCGGCGCAAGCTGAGGAAACCATCCATCGAGCCCACGCCGCCTTCCTCGAATGGCGCAACGTCCCCGCCCCCCGGCGTGGGGACTTGGTTCGAGTCTTTGCCGACGAGCTGCGAGGGGCGAAAGCTCCGCTCGGCCGGCTGGTGACCATCGAAAGCGGAAAAATTCTTTCGGAAGGCCTCGGCGAGGTTCAGGAGATGATCGACATCTGTACGTACGCGGCAGGCTTGTCGAGGCAGCTCTGCGGATTGACCATCGCGACTGAGCGATCCAATCACAGAATGATGGAGACATGGCACTCGCTCGGCATAACCGGAGTCATTTCGGCGTTCAATTTTCCCGTAGCGGTTTGGGCCTGGAACGCTGCCCTGGCTTTCGTCTGCGGCAACTCCGTGGTCTGGAAACCCTCGGAGAAGACGCCGCTCTGCGCACTAGCCTTGCAGGCGCTTTTCGAGCGCGCGGCAAGGCAGTTAGAAGGCGTGCCGAAAGGGTTATCCTCGGTGCTCGTCGGGGGACGCGAAACCGGCGAGGCGCTGGTCGATGATCCGCGTGTGCCGCTGGTTTCCGCCACAGGCTCTACCGCCATGGGTCGCCAGGTTGCGCCGCGCCTCGCTGCCCGGTTCGCGCGCGCTCTTCTCGAGCTCGGCGGCAACAACGCTGCTATTGTCTGCCCCTCAGCGGATCTGGATCTCACCTTGCGCGCCATCGCTTTTGCCGCGATGGGTACCGCCGGCCAGCGCTGCACTTCCCTCAGGCGCTTGATTGTTCACGATGATATTTACGATCGCTTGTTGCCCCGTCTCAAACAGGTTTATGGATCGGTCGCGATTGGCGATCCGCGCGATTCCCGCACACTGATCGGTCCCCTGATTGACGGCCGTGCATTTGACGCGATGCAGAGAAGCCTGGCCGAGGTGAGAGATGCCGGCGCCCAGCTAACCGGCGGGGAGCGGGTCGGCGTAGGTTCTTATTCGGGCGCATTCTATGTGCGGCCCGCGCTCGCCGAGATGCCTGGTCAGACCGACACTGTGAAACGCGAGACCTTTGCGCCCATTCTTTACGTGCTGAGATACCGTGATTTCAAACAAGCGCTTCATTTGCACAACGACGTGCCGCAAGGGCTTGCGTCTTCAATTTTCACCACCGATATGCGCGAGGCTGAAAACTTCATGTCGGTCAACGGATCGGATTGCGGCATTGCCAACGTCAATATCGGTCCTTCGGGCGCAGAGATTGGCGGAGCTTTCGGAGGAGAAAAAGAGACCGGCGGCGGGCGCGAGTCGGGCTCCGATGTCTGGAAGACTTATATGCGGCGGGCGACCAACACCATTAACTACGGCAAAGAACTTCCGCTCGCGCAGGGAGTGAAATTCGAGGTGATCTGATGAGAGCGTTAACACGCGTAAGCTTTCTTCTGCTAGCGGGCGCGATTCTGGTAAGCGCGCACTCCGTCCCGCAAGTCGATTCCAGCTATATCGACGCAGACGGCACAGCCCACGTCACCAGGGTGGTTCCGGTACCTGCGACAATCAGCCCCGAAGCGCAAAAGACGCTTGCCAGACGGGTTTCGGATACGGCGCCCCCGGAAAGCTTAACTGAACGGCGCACCAAGACGGACGCATGGCAAAGCCGGGCAGGATCCGAATCGCGCACAGTTTATCCGGTGAATATCGCCGACCAGACCATAGCGGGAGTGCCCACCAAAGTGATCACGCCCATAACTCAGCCCGAAAACAAGAGCGATCGCGTTCTGATCAATGTTCATGGCGGAGGCTTCAACTCGGATTCCGGCTCGCTGACCGAAACCATTCCGATTGCAAATCTGACGCAGACCAAAGTAGTAGCGGTGCTCTACCGGCTTGCGCCGGAACATCCATTCCCCGCCGCAGTGGAAGACACAATCAACGTATACAAAGAGTTGCTCAAGACCTACAAACCAGAAAAAATCGGCTTGTACGGCACCTCAGCGGGCGCGATCCTGACAGCCGAAGTAGCCGTCAAATTGCGCCAGTCGGGACTCCCCTTGCCCGGCGCGCTCGGCATCTTTTCTGGAAGCGGCGATTTGAGTGAAGTGGGTGACTCCCAGGCTATCTACGCCTTGAACGGCTTCTCCGGGCCGCTCAAGCCGCCATCCAAAGCACCGCCTGACAATCCATACATCGGATCGACGGATCCGAAAGACCCGGTTCTATCGCCCGTCTATGCGGATTTGCGCGGTTTCCCGCCGGCGCTTTTCGTAACCAGCACTAGAGATCTTCTGCTCAGCGGCACGACGATTCTGCATCGGGCGTTTCTAAGGGCCGGCGTGGATGCTCGATTACTGGTTTTTGAAGCGCTCCCCCAC
Source organism: Bryobacteraceae bacterium (assembly GCA_049582585.1). Lineage (GTDB taxonomy): Bacteria > Acidobacteriota > Terriglobia > Bryobacterales > Bryobacteraceae > Bog-105. The sequence continues at coordinate 5,673 of JBAUUG010000091.1, forward strand.
GCTTTTTGGAACGATGTCCATTTGCCTGAATCGAAAGAGGCGTATAGCATCATGGCCGCGTTCTTCGACAAGGCGTTAGGCCGCTAGCCAACAAATAGAAAGAGACACCCACAAATGAACCGCACCTCCACCGTAGCCCGTTATCTGCTCGGCCTCCTATTCACCGTCTTCTTCGGGTTGAACGGATTCCTCCACTTCATCCCGATGCCGCCGCCGTCCTCATCGCTAGCCCTTCAGTACCTCGGCGCGGTCTCCGCTTCCCACTACATTGCGGTCGTTTTCTTGTTCCAGCTCATTCGGAATTATCCCGTTGACATACCCAGTAAAAAGCGCGATCATTGGGTATGGCCGGATTGATTGCCCCGCACCATCAAGATGAGCACGCAGCCCGCATTTACCTGGAGAAGGTTCTCTGGCCCGATGGCCCGGTTTGTCCGAAGTGCGGCGTCATCGACGAAGCGTATCAGCTAAGCGGGGAAACCACGCGCGAGGGGCTATACAAGTGCGCCGGATGCCGTGCGCCGTTCACGGTCACAATGGGAACCATTTTCGAGGATTCCCACATCCCGCTGCACAAGTGGCTGTTTGCGATTTACCTGATGTGCTCATCAAAGAAGGGGATCAGCGCACATCAACTATGGCGCAATCTCTGGGGCGTGGATGAAGAGACGGGCAAACAGAAGGGCAGCTATAAGACAGCTTGGTTCATGGCGCATCGTATCCGTTGGGCGTTTGGCCAAGAACCACTGTCATCGAAGCTCGCCGGTATTGTCGAAATTGACGAAGCATATATCGGTGGCAAACGTAGGCGCAAGAACAATCCCGGCGCTGGTCCGCAAGAGGGAGAAGAAGACGTACAGATCGGCAATCGCGTATGGCGCAAACGGCGTCCGGTCGGAGCGGCCACGAAAGGGATTCATCCGCACGCCGAAAAGGAAATCGTTGTCTCTATTCTCCAGCGAGACGGCGAAGTGCGATCCAAGCACGTGCAACGTGTCACGGCTGAGAATCTACGCCCGATGGTCGAAGAGGCGATTGAAGGGTCCGCGCACATTATGACGGACACAAGCACGCTGCTGGCATCCGTTCCAAAGCAACACAAACACAGCACGGTGAACCACACCGAGCGAGAGTACGTGCGGCATGAGGATGGGATTGCGATCACGACGAATACGGTTGAGGGCTACTTCGGCATCCTGAAGCGCGGAATCGACGGGATCTACCATCACGTCGGCAAAGCCTACCTGGATCAATATCTGCGCGAGTTCGATTTCCGCTACAATGTGCGCCGGATGAACGACCGGGGTCGGAACATCCTTGCGGTGAAGAAGACCAGCGGCAAAAGGTTGACGTTGCGAGAACCAAAGGACGCAAAGTAGTAGCCGCTTAGCCGATCACAAACGGACTGGAATGAGCCAACCTGTATTGGTTCATGAACTTTGATGGCACTGATCCGATGAGAATGAATGGGCCGGTGTAAAACATCAGGCAGGAATACTACCCTTCCGACGGTTTGTTGTTCGACGCGGAACTCTAGTATGCTTAAATGCACCGTTATGCGCATCTTTCTCGGAACGCTCGGCCTAATAGTGGCAATGCAGGCCCAATCCGTGAGTCAGACAGTAAAGAAGAGCCCCACGGCTGTCAGTGGCGTTATTCCATTGACCCAGATTACAGTTGGTAGTGCTACTGATGTGATCCAAATCCAGGGCTTTTTCGTAGCGGCGTCTGAGGTGTCATTGCCCTCGGCGCCTGTGCCTTCAGATAAGAAGCTGGAACAGCTAACCCGGCTCCTGGACTCTCATACTCCTTCACGGTCAGAGCAAGCTCGGCCAGCAACCTCGGCAAATCCGAAGCAGTAGCGCTAAAGTTATTCGTCACCGCCCGCTCTACCTGGATGAGGGCATTTAGATCCGTAAACCATATCATCGGTTGCTCAGTGACCACGCCTATAACCGAATTGTCGTCAGCAATGACCGGTGCGCCAGATACACCTGGGGTGATCGGCATTTGTACCCTGATAACGTCGTATGTTGGATAAAGAGGTTTATTGTTGACCTGAGCCAACGGAATGAGAAGGTGTTTATAGCGTGCGCTTACAAAGCCTTCATAAAGCGCCCCTGAGGGAGCCGAAACCGGGTACCCTATTGAGATGACATGCTGGCCTACCTGTTCACTGTTGCTTTCGTTTGGCGTCAGAAAACATGTTGTTTTGATGCCGGTTCGGAGAATGACTAAATCCGATATTGCACGTTGAATGTCTTCTTGTGTGAGAGGCGGCAGAATCAGCGCTACGGGTGGATGCCCATTCCGAAGCACCTTGAGATGTGGAATGTAAACAATCGCCATTTGGATGTTGTTTGGTTGTGGCTCTGAGAACAGTCGGCTTAATGCAACATGAGCAGCAGTTAGCAGGTCTCCGTCCGCGTTTATGAAGAAGCCCGAGCCCTCCTCACTGTCACTGGCGATCTGCACGACCGCGCAAGACAGGGCATGATATCTGTCCGTCAGCGACGGTGGTTGCTTCTTCTTATCTTTCCCGTACACCAACGTGGCGCACAGCAGGAGAGTTGATATTACTCTAAAC
>JBAUUG010000092.1:0-16671 GCA_049582585.1 Bryobacteraceae bacterium
CAATAACCCACATGCCCCTGTTTGGCGCGGTGGGGCGTGGCAGCGACTGTACCATCAAGTGCTTGCGAATCAACAACACGGAAAGTGCCATCTTCGGACGGCATGTAAATAGCAAGGGAATCGGCCCGATCGACGAGCTTTTTTAGGCCTACGATCGCTTCCTGGCAGATCTCCAACCGGTTCGAGGCCAAAGCGAGTTTGCTTGAGACATCAGCTAGGACCCGAAGGCGATACTCCTCCAGTAAACGCTGTTCGACTAGCCGCGCAGAAGTGCCGAGATCTGCAACCGCGGTTAAGCTAGTTCCACGCAAGAAGCCGATGCGTGCGCCGCGAAAGCGTAACTCCTCACATCCTTCTCCGGGGGGAGCGGATTCGACGAACTGAAGTTTCACGTCTGCTGCACACCGCTCTACCAATTCGGAAAGCTCCTCAGGAGTCATAGCCGCAAACAGGTCGTTCGACGCGCGGACAGAGGCGGGACTTGATGCAGACAACGGCAGTCACCTCACCCGAACATGTTGAAGGTAGCCGCGATCTTATCACAATCAGCCTCTACGCCTGCACGCCTCTTTGTAGCCTCTCAGAAACTCAGAAGCTTGGCGTGATGAAAGCCTTCCCGTGCGGAGATCTGTTGCGGAATCCTCACGGCGGTAGATGCCCCGGCAAAAGCCCTCCTTATAGGCCCCTGATTGACGGCGATTGAGATGGTTTTGCATATCGTCCTTTCCTTGATCTGCCAGTAGCCGATCGTCTCCTTCGGAAGCAACCAACCGGCCAAAGCTAAAATGCTTTAGAATTAACGCAATCACTTTCATTTGTAACGCTGAGGCGGACGCAAGCCCGACATTGTGCGCGTGAAAGTAGACAGTGAGCGACGTTCACATTAGCTGCGTTGACTAGGCGCTCCAACTTAGTTCTCTCTGACGATGCCTAATGCCCTACGCTGCTGATGCGAAGTTGCTCTGGGCGCCTGCACAGGGGTGTGGAAAGTCCTTTTGCCCTTTCGCTGGACGATAATCCTGAGTGGGTTGAATGTGAAGAGTTCTGAACGCGACTGTCGGCTAAAGACAACAGGTCGTTCGATCAGGCGCTATCGTTCGAACGTTTGCCGCGGTCGAACCAGCACGATCGAGCGCCAGATCTCCAATAGCAGTTCATCTTGATTCGGTTGAAAGAAAAGGAGGATTGACACCTATGAAATCGCTTCATATCTATGAAATTGCTTCATATCGCGATCTTGAGTCTCGGGCCATTGTCCCGGTTCAGCCTGAAATGGAAGGCGAGCGTTTTCCGTTAGTGCAGATTCCGCCCTGCGGGCGGGGATTTTCAAGGCATCTGAATCTACCGATCCGATGCGGTTTTTGGAGGAGCGCGGAAGCGAAACCTCCGCACTCCGGTCATCGTCTCGATGAGCCCACCAGGTTATCCCTCGGCATGGTTGCCTCCCGGCAGAGCCCGCTTCCGTTTCGCCTGACAGAGTTATTGTAACTCCGAATATCAAGCAAGCAGAGATCATTGTTATGCTATGCCGCCTGCCGTCGGAGCTGTCGCTGGCGACGCGCCTCCTCCAACTTGCGATCCCGTGCCGCATGGATCTCCTTCTGGTGTCCGGCCAGCATATCGGCTGGAGTCACGAATCCGATGGCGCTGTGTAGCCGCACAGCGTTGTAATGCTCTACATAGCCGTGGATCAGGCGGCGCGCATCGTGCGGCGTCAGTGGCGTTCCAGGCCGGATGCATTCGGCTTTGAGCGATTTGTGCCAGCGCTCGATTTTTCCATTCGACTGAGGATAGTGAGGCGACGTTCTCACGTGTGTCATGCCCGAAACGCGAATGAACTCCTTGAAGTCCCGGGCGATGAACTGCGGGCCATTATCGGAAATGATCTGCGGTTTAGCCTCTGGATGTGTCTCCTTGGCGGCTTGGAGAACGATTTCAATATCGGCTTCGGTCATCGACTCGCGCAAATCCCAGTGCGCGAGCGGCTGAATTCTGGGGCGCGGCTCTGTTATGCGTAAAAGCCGGTTCGCAACACGCAAGTCCGTTCTGCAACATTTCAGAAGACAGCGGCGGCGCCCACCCCTATGATTACCGCATCCGCATCTGAATTCGGTATTTAAGGAGAACTCAATGTCGAAGCATGCTTTTCGGTTACTGTTGGCTGCCTGTCTGGTTGGGAGCACGTTATGGGCAGCGAGCGACGCCTTCGTCGGCAAATGGAAGCTCAACCCGTCCCAAAGCAAACTCACCGACGTCATGAAAGTTGAAGCCGCGGGAGGAAATCGATATGCCTTCTCCTTTAGCCCTGGGGCTATCGAGACAGTGGTAGCCGACGGGAGCGATCAGCCCGTTCTCTACGGGACCACTTTGGCCGTCACTATCGAGGGGCCCGACACCTGGAAGGTCGTCCGTAAGAAGCAGGGCCGAACGCTGGTCACGGGGATTTGGAAGCTTTCCGAAGATGGCACGACGCTCACCGACGCCTTTACAGCTAACCAGCCTGACGGCTCGACGTTCACCGTGAGCTATGTTTACAAACGGACGGCGGGGAGCTCGGGTTTCCCGGGCACTTGGGAAAGCGTGAGCGAGAAGGTGGGCTCAGATTCGGTCTTCGAGCTTCAGATCCGGAGCTACGAGGGTGACGGCCTTTCATTCATCAATCCCGCTCAAAAATCGACTAGAAACATGAAATTCGATGGGAAAGATTATCCGAGACTGGGCCAGAACGTGGCTTCCGGGTCTGCGTCTTCGGGACGCCGGGTGAACGAGCGCAGTCTGGAAATGACGGACAAGATCGAAGGCAAGGTCACGGACACCCAGCAGATCGAGCTTTCTCCCGATCTCAAGACCTTGACGATGGCGGTGCAGCCGGCGGGTCAAAGCAAACCCAACATCCTTGTGTTCGATCGGGAATAGAAGAGCCGCCTAGCCGTTTCCGATTGTGGGCCGGGGCCGGTGATAATGAAGTGGCAGTGGCGGTCGTCGACAACTTCTACGGCTGGGGCGGGCGGGTATTGAACAACCGGTGGGGCCGGTGGATGGCCGCAGCTCTTCTGTGGAGCATCCTCGGCCTGCTGTTTGCGCTGCCCAGTTTTTCGTCTCCCAACTGGCGCCAGTCTCTGCTGGGCTCACTCACGCAGTGGTGGGCTTGGGGACTGGTCACTCCTCTCATCTTCTGGGCGGATGCGCGGCTTCCCTTCAAAGAGAAACAGCTGGGGATGCGCTTACTAGCGCATTTGCTGGCGAGCGTTGCTCTGACCATTCTCTACGTCTACGTGTTTGTGGGGATGCGCGCCCTGGTGGGCCTGAATGGATGGGGCACACTGGCGGGTACACACTTTCTTGCCACCGCGTTCCGCGGGGGCATGCTCTGGAGCTGGCTTGTTTACTGGGTCATCTTCGGCGCGCGCCAGACCTTCCGTTACTACGAACACTACGTGGCGAGCGAGTTACGGCTGGAGCGCATGGAGCGCAGCTTCTCGCAGGCGCGGCTCAATGCGCTGCGCATGCAGCTGGATCCGCATTTTCTGTTCAATGCGCTCAACGCGATTTCATCGCAGGTGGAGCGCGACCCGTCGCTGACGCGAAGCATGATCGAACATCTGGGCGATCTACTTCGCCTCTCGCTAGAAGCCCGGGAAAGGCAGGAGATTCCGCTGGTAGAGGAGCTAGCATTTCTGGATCACTACGCGGCCATCCAGAAGATTCGTTTTGGAGCCAGTCTGCGGATAGAAACGCGCGTCGCTCCCGAGGTGAAGTACGCGCTGACGCCTTGCCTCATTCTTCAGCCGCTGGTCGAGAATGCCATTCGTCACGGCATCTCGCGCCGCGCCTCGGGTGGCGCCGTAACTGTCACGGCGGAACGCATCGCGGAGCGCTTGGAGATCCGCGTAATGGACGACGGGGTGGGATTGCCGCCGGAGTGGACGCCCGAAAACTCGACCGGGCTAGGATTGTCCGTCACGCGCGAACGCATCGCGGGGCTGCATCCAAACGGAAACAGCCGGTTCACGGTGAGGCGGCGCAGCGGCGGCGGGACGGAGGTAGAGATTTCATTACCGCTGCGATTCACAGGAGAGTGAGCGGATGATTGGCGCGCGCGCTAAAGGCATCCGCGTTCTAGTCGTCGATGACGAAGCCCCGGCGTGCCAGCGCCTCACCGATCGGCTGGAGAAGGATGCGCAGGTGGCGAGGGTGCTCGAAGCGACAAACGGGAAGGCGGCTGTGGAAATCATTAAACGCGAAGCGCTAGATCTGGTCTTCCTGGATGTGCAGATGCCTGAGCTTGACGGTCTGCAGGTGATTGAAACTGTCGGCGCCGCGGCAATGCCGCTCACGTATTTGTCACCGCCTACGATCAGCACGCCATACGGGCCTTCGAAGCGAACGCATTGGACTATCTCTTAAAGCCGTTTAGCGACGAACGGCTCGAAGCCGCGCTTGCCCGCGCCAAAGCCCGCCACGACGAGCGCAGCCTGCGCGAATTCGGCCGCAGCGTCTTCGGCATGCTATCCACGAGACCGCAGGCGGGACGCTACCTGGATCGCCTAGTGGTGAAGGGCGGTGGGACAACGCGCTTCATTCGCGTGGCGGACATCGACTGGATCGAAGGCGCAGGCGTCTATGCGAATCTGCACATCGCCGGCAAGGAGTTGCTATACCGCTCCGCCCTCAATGAGCTAGCCGAGCATCTCGATCCGATGCGCTTCGTCCGCGTTCATCGATCGGCCATCGTCAACATCGACAGCATCCTGGAGCTCCAGCCCATTTCTCACGGCGAGTTCGAACTCGTCCTAAAGGACGGGCACCGCTCACGGATCAGCAGAACCTATCGCCGGGAGCTGGAGCAGAGACTGGGGCAATCGTTGTAATTGGGGATATGAGAAACATTTCCTCTTAGAACCAATCACCGGGTAATATCATTGCGGTCATGCGGTCGGGCCGCAGGATGTTCTCGGATCGCATGAACTCGTCGTCGGCTGTAATTTTGGCCGAGCCGGCGTTCTTTTCCAATTCGCCGCGCCGGCGGGAAACCGCTGCGGCGAGCAACTGAAGGTCCTGTTCACGTAGAGAGTCTTCGGCTTGCTCGAGGAGCAAGAGTGCTTCTGCTACGCGGCTGCGGCCGACGAGCAGGCCGGCACGCAACATCCTGCCCATCGACTGTCCCCAGGGCGAGCCAATGTTCAACAGCTTGCTGGCATAATGCTCCACTTCGCGACGCAAGCGGCGGTCAGTACGCTCTTTCAGCCAGACGGCCAGCGCGGTTCTCCCTCGCATGTAGAACAACGTAATCCGAATGGCCTGCGCTTTTCGGAATATCAGCGACCCCTCAATTGCCTGCCATTCGGATAGCACAAGCCGCCGGGCCAGATCAGGGCGGCCGGCATACAGATGACATTCCACGATCGCAAAGGCCGCGGCGAAATGCTGCAAATCGTAACGCGACTTCCGCCATTGCGATAGTGCGCGCGCGGTCTCCTCGATCACCCGATCCGGGGAGTCCGCCGCCAAGCCAACCAGATGCGCCGTCATGAAGCAGCGAGCTATGATGTCCTGGTAGACATCACCCCTAGACCGCGCATCATCGAGGATTGGCGCAATTGTTTCGGACAACTGGCGAATCCTTCCGCCCCATCCAAGGAACCAGACGAACAACGCATTGAACGTCGCGGTTTCCCACGATACGCCGATCGCAATCTCGGCGAGACCCGCGACCGCCTTTTGCGAGTGTTCTAACCCGCTCTGAATGCGGCCGCACAGGAAGTCCAGAGTGGCCCAGGCACCTCGAGTTATAGCGGTAACATATGGATCGTTCAGGTTGCCGGACACGCTTTCCGCAAACTCGAGAAGTTTTCGCCCTTTGAGATATTCGGATTGACCAGCCAAAGATTCAAAGAACACGCCTAGACCGGCTGAAAGCGCCAAGCGGGACGGCTCGCCTGCACGCAGAGCTTCGAGCATGTGCCGAGCCTGGAGATAATTGGCGAATATCGGATCAACGGTGGTCAACACGAGAGCACCGTTCCAGAGCAGGTCCAGCTTGCGCAGCCTCTGGGCGGGCAGTTGAGCTTCGGTCCGCGGCCGCCATCGCATCCCACGCACCTTGGTGAACGCTCTGAGCGTCAATCCGCGCAGCAAACATGCAAGCGGTTGGTCCGGCAGGTGGACGCCGGTCCCCGGAAGCAAATCCCTGTAGATTTGAATGCCTTCGTCCAGATAGCCGCTGCGCATCAACTGCTCGGCGGCAAGGCGGCGCATTTCCAACGAGTCGTTATACGCAGGGAACTTGGCGGCTTCCAAGTAGGAGGCACCCGATTCGCGCCCTCGGCCCGCCTTGCTCAAGGCCTCCGCGCGCTTACGATGAAGCATGGCATGTGCTGCCGCATCGCCTTCGCCGGTCTGGAGGGTTTCGGTATAAAAGCGCGCCGCACGGTCAAATGCGAGCGCGTTTTCGGCCATCCTAGCCGCAGCCAATGCCGACTGAAAAGCGGCTGCCACATTACCGGCTCCCAGATGGTGCCGGAATAGCCGCTGGGGATCGGGGTTGTGTTCTGCCTGGAGAGCTTGGGCCAAGCGCGCGTGCCAGTCTCGGAGAGCGGACGGGGAAAGCCAGGAGAGCGCAGCTTCTCGGACTTGATCGTGAAAGGGCTCCAATTTCCCGGCTTCCCCGGCGATACGCACGAGATTCTCATGAATGAGAAGCCAAATCTCGCGTGACAATTCTTCATCCGGGGCGTTGACAGCGCTGCGGAGGGCAAGCTTTGAGAGCGGCTCGCCGGCGACGGCGAGGCCTTCGAGCAGCCGGCGTCCGGTCGGTGATATAGCATCCGCTCGCCGCCGGATTACATCAGAGATTCGCAGGCGCGTGGGGGCATCACGCTGTTCAGCAGTTTCGGGCTCATTTAATGCGAAGCGAAGTAATTCCCGCAAGAAAAGCGGGCTACCTTCGGACTCGGCAAGCACCGCGCTGACCTGGTCTGGGCCGATCTTGCGGCCGGCATCCGCCAGATTGCGCAGCAAGTCGCGACCTTCCTCTTCGGAGAGGCCGCGCAGTTCCATTTCTGTCCAGCACTCCGGAGATTTGAGGTGTTGCTTGAAATCGCGCAGCAGTTGCAGCGGCGGGCTGCTGTTCAAGTTTTCGCTGCGGAATGCCAAAACAAGCATCAACGCAGGCGCGACTGGGGAGAGGACCAGTTCTTCAAGGAATGCGACGCTGTCGAGATCGGCCCACTGCAGATCGTCGATCGCGATGACAATCGTGTTTCTATCGGACATACGGCCAAGCATTTCGAGCAGTGCGGCAAATGCCTGGCGACGGGTTTCGTGTTCCTCGAGATCGGCGGTTGAACCTTCGGGAAATGCTGAGAGTATCTCCAATTCGCCGAAGACGGGAAACAAGCGTTTGAGCAGGGCAGGACGGCGAGGCAGCAGCGCCCCGGAGATTGATTCAGGGAGGGATTGCAAATGTCGGACCAGCTCATCGGCCACGGAATCGAGGGCCTTGTAGGGCACGGATTCGGATTCGTGGCATCGACCTTTCAGAATCACGGCATTCGGGCATTCGCGCCGCACGCCTGTCAAAAAACGTGCGATCAGAGAGCTTTTTCCGATACCAGACCCTCCGTATGCGAGCACAACCTGAAGCTTGCCGGAGGAAAGCGCCTCAAGGCGATGGTGCAGCAAGCTCAGCTCTGCGGAGCGGCCGACGAAACCGTCCTGCCCAGTTTGGGGCGCCGTTCCAGGCGTGGGCCTCGGTTCGCGGAGAATCATTGCGCCAATCATGCGCGGCTCGGGCGTTCTTGCCAGCAGAAGATGACAGGTTTCGTTCAGATCCACAGGCACGTCAGGAACGAGGTCTCCGGGAAAAGGAGGATCCTCGGCTTGCTTCCGAGCAAAGAGCTCCGGGCCATGAAAAGGGAACCGCCCCGTGATTGTGCGGTAGAGCATAACGCCGACGGCGTACCAATCGGCGGCCACGGTGACGGGACCACCGACAGCTTGTTCGGGCGCCATATATACGGGTGATCCGGCAAACGAGAACGTCTGCTCGATCGACTGAGGCGCCAGTTCTTTCACCAACCCAAAATCAAGAATCAAAACGCGGCCTGAGTTAGTCACCAGCACGTTGGATGGTTTCAGATCGCGATGGACCTGGGCCGACGAATGCAAGGCCTGAACCCCGTTTGCCAGCTGGCAGAACGCGTCGCGAATGCGATCCCATCCCGAGAGGACATTGCCGGGTCGAAGGTAGGACAAGAAATCCGTGCCTTCTACCAGCTCCATGGTGAAAAACCAGTGCCGATCCTCCCCAAACAATTCGTAAAGCTGGACGAGATTCGGGTGCACCACGTCGACGAGGGACCGAAATTCATGTTTGAAGCGCAGCAACCGATCGGCATCGAGGTGTCGCAGCAGCTTGAGGGCAACCATGGAATTCCGCTCTCGATCGAGAACGCGGTAAACGATCCCGAACGTGCCCGCTCCCAGCCGTTCCTGAACGACGAAACGCGATGTGCCCTGAAATTCGTCGGGGACGCCCAACGGCGAGGACGGCAATGTGGGGGAATCCGTCAAGGTGGACCGAGCATTCAGCCGAGCTTCTGCCTTGCTAGAGGACGGGCAAATGCATTTGCAGGATTGTGCATATTGAAAGTTAATACTTTGCGGTAGTAATCCATGGCCTGAGTTTTGTCTCCCAGCTTCTCGTACGCCTGCGCGAGCAAGCTCAAGATGAACGGATCGCGCTGATTGGCATTTTGAAGATCTGCGATCGCGGCCTTGTAATCGCCTGCATAAAAGTGCGCGTATCCCGTCAGGTATGGATAGAAGCTTTGCTGTTGCGGGTCGGACGCTTTATCGAGGTAGGCCTTGGCAGCCTCGATGTGCTTTTGCGCTTCCTCGCGATTGCCTCGACGCGCGGCGATGCGCGCTTGCGCATTTTCCCACCGAAAGCCCCACACGTTCTTGCGGGACTCAGTGATGCCGGTCTGTTTCAGACCGGTCTCATATCCGGTCCGATACCACTGGTAAGCGTTGTCGAAATCGCCGGATTCGAGAAAGATCCGCGCAAGCTCGTCCGCAATTTCACCAGCCTCATAGTACTGTTGCGCCGCAAGGTGGGAATCGAACACCTGCTGTTCGTACTTCGCGGCTTCGCTAGCATTGTGCTCGAAGGCATAGGAGATGGCCATCGTTCTCTGGGCTTGTTGCTTGAGGGTGGGCGAAGGCGCGGCATCGATGCCTTTCTGTATCTCTTTTCGGGCATCGGAATATTTGCCCTCGAGATCGAGCGCTGTTCCGAGCGCGAGGTGATCGGTTGGTGCTGCAGCCTGCCCGCTGAGCAGAACCGCGCCCGCGAGCAGTGCCGCAAAAGAGACAACAAAAGCGCGGGATTTTGCTCTCATGGCGTGATTATTTCACAGAGTTTTTCGAGCCGATTCTCGGCTTCGTACTATTCTGACTGACGTGCAGCTTTGGTTTGCTCGGGACGGAAGCGTTTCGATCCGGGATCAATTGGCTACTCAGTTGATGCTCGCGATTGCCAGCGGGGAACTGGCTCCGGGTCAGCGTTTGCCCAGTACGCGCGCGCTTGCCAAGCGCTTTCGACTTCATCCGAATACAGTCAGTGCGGCGTATCAGCAGCTTGAGAGCCTGCGCTGGGTGGAATCCGTTCGCGGCAGCGGAGTCTACGTCCACGCCGGACAGAGCGAGACCGGGAAGCTTCAACTTGAGGCTTTCGACCGCGTCGTGCTTGCTTTTCTTCAGGCAGCCCGATCCCTCGGGGTTTCGGCGGAGGCGGCGCGCAGGAGAGTGGATCACTGGCTGAGTGTGCGGCCGAGGCGTTTTGTGTTTGTTCACCCGGATGAGGCCTTGCGGGCCATTATCTGTCAGGAATTGCGCCAAGCGCTGATATGGCAAGTTGCGGATTGCGAGGCGGATGCGGACGGGGTCTCGCCATTCGTGGGCGACTCGGTCTTCTTGACTGTGCCGAGTAAGCTGGCACATGTGCGTGTGCTGGCCCCGGCCGGGTCGGAAGTGATCGCGCTCCAAGTGCGGCAGGTTGCTCGCTCGCTGGTGCAGTATCTTCCGGTCCGGCCCGAAGTGCTTACCGTAATTGCGTCGGGTTGGCCGAGCTTTCTTAAGATGGCTCGCACCATGCTGACGGCCGCGGGGCATGATCCGGAGGCGTTGGTGTTTCGCGACGCAAAGGCGGATGATTGGGGGCGTGGTTTGGGGCCGAGATCGGCGGTAGTGTGCGATGTGGTGATTTCAGCCGGCGTTCCGGACGGGGTACATAAAATTGTTTTCGCACTGGTTTCCGATGCCGCCATTGCCAGGCTGAAGACTTACGAACGGTTTTTCAGCGAATAGGGCACTTTCGAAAGTGTCATGCGGGCGGCCCCATTAAGCTGCGCCTTCGATCACTATCTATGCATGACTTCTTCCAAATGGCTACCGTTCATCGCACTTTTGTGCAGCATCGTTGTTCCCTTAGAGGGACAGGCCAACGATTGGCTTTCGGTTGAGGAGCTTGCTCCGGGGACGCCGATCAGCGTTGTCACTCGCGGCCGGCGGGGTTGCGAGGTGGTGAGAGTTACCGATTCGGAGCTTATCTGCGATCGGTCAATCGGGGAGGCGCATAGGACGTTCGTTCTTGCACGCGGGGAGGTGCTCGAGGTCCGATTGGAAGAACCCGAGCATAACCAGATGATCGCGGGTGCGATTACCGGCGTGGTAGTTGGCGGGCTTTATCGGCGGCGGCCAAGCGAGTGATCCTGAGGCACGTGGATACGCGCGGTTCTATGGGATCCCAGCCGGCGGAATCCTCGGAGGGGCGATTGGCCGTCGCATTCACCGGCACGGGGCGGTCATTTATCGGGTGAGCTGATGGCTGGTCAATGGCGCTCCGCGCAGCGAGTGTTTCTCTTTACCTATCCAAAGCAGCACGTCGGCAAAAACAAAAATCGTCAATCCCACGAAAGCCGGTAAGAGATGGAAGAAATCGAGATAGCCTACCGCGAAGTGCACGCCGATTGCGCATCCAAATCCGGCGCACCCCATGACCGCAATGATCTCAATTAAGCTCCGATTGAGTTCCGCACAACGCGCCATGAACAAGAGAAATGTGCCGATCGAGCACAATCCGCCCCCAAAGCCGGCGCGGTCATGCGAGATAACCGGAACCAGCATCGGCGAGATCCGCCGGAGCTCGGATGTCTGCAGGCCGATGAATCTTAGGTCCGATGGAACAAAGACCCTGGTCATTCCAAAAATTGCCACTGTTGCTCCGGCAAGAATCAGGCCCACTGCGGCAGCCGCCAAAAGAATCCTGCCCCATTTTGCGAAAACATCCTCACTCTCGTGGGCAGAAGCCCAAGCCGCTCGAACGGAAAATTCGTCCGGACGAGAGCGCCACAATCCGGCCGCAAAGACCGGTAACAGAAAGAGCGTTGCGACTCCATGCCAGGTGTCCAAATAACCCTGCCCGAGGTAGGTGAGGAATGCCAGAAAGCCGATTCCGCCTGAGAAGACCAACGCCCACCATGCCCAAGCTGAGCGAGCCGACATGGGGAACTCCGCTAACCAGAGATAACCAAAGCCGATGGCCAGAAGAGATCCGCCGTATGCGACCCGATCATGGAACATAAATCCAAGCAGATGACGATTTCCCGCATGCATCAACGCCATTGAATCCATGCCGATCGCATAGCTGTCCTGTGGAAGCAGGCGCCCGGAGACGGATTGAAGCACTGCAAATCCGCCGCTCAGCGCCAGCGAGATGCCGGTAAGCGCAATCAGAAAGCGGCCGTCGCCGAGCACCGCTTGTAAAAGGCTCCGCTCGTCTCTCACTTCCTTTCAAGGTATAAGAACGGGGTTATTGCCGCGTGAATTTGAGAATACTCGCGCCGCCCGGCGTAGGGCAACTCGGTCATGCTTTGGGCTCTGTCTCCGGCGATCCAAACACGCCACAGCGATGGCGCATGCCTTGGCGAAATTTCTCGCGCTCCTCGGGGGTCATCTTTTCCCATCGCGCCATCATTCGGTTCCTCCAGCCGATACCGTGACCAGGCCGTCCGCGAAAGCCTCCGAAAAGTATTCTGCTCAGGACCAGGAGACCCAGAGCTTGCCAAAAGCCGATCGTCCTAAGGCCGAAGACCGCGGGCATCAACCAGTTCCACAGGCTCATCACCACAAAGGTGAAAACAATAGCGGCCAGCGCAGCTAAAGCTGCAAACTTCAAAACTCTCAATATCCAATGTCTTTTCATATTCTTCGTCTCATCTTGTTGCGAACTCATCGTAAATGGCCTGCAAGCGCCGGCGCAGGCGAATCACCGCGTAGTGTTTGCGGGCGAGAAGCGTATTGACGCTCAAGCCAGTTGCGGCAGCCAGCTCTTTGAAGCTGCGCCCCTCCATCTCATGCGCGATGAACACCTCGCGCTGCTCTTCAGGAAGCTCCTCCAAAGCAGCCTCGAGTTCTTCGAGCAGGACACTGCGCGCGTATGCGGCTTCCGGCCCAGCGTCCGGCGACGGAAGCAGCTCTTCCAGCAGAATCGCCTCATCCGGATTTCCGGCAGCGATCCACTCGCTCCCGAGCGCCTCCGGCTTCCTTTTGCGAAACAGGTCTATGATGCGATTCCGCGCTACCCGGAACAGCCATGCGCCGATCTGCTCCACCGGCTTCATCAGCCGGTACTCCTCCAAAAGCTCGTAGAAGACTTCCTGGAAGATGTCCTCCGCGTCGGATGTATCGGGTACGCGCTTGCGAATGAAATGCCGAAGCCGAGACTGCTCCCGCTCCAGGACTTGCGAGATCCGCCGGTCCTGTTCGGCGGTGACTCGCTCGATGCTCAGCGCGCTCTCCATCTAGCTCTGTAAACGTAAAAACCGCGCGGATATTTTAGAAAAAGGAGAAATACTTCGGGAGATCGACTCGCACACTGAACTTGGCGTGTGCCACTCCCTCACGGTCGTGGTTCAGAAGTCGTTGCTGAACCGCGCGCGTGAGCAAGCGGCTCGGGTCCGATGCGGCCGCGGTAGTAGGAGGCCGGCTGGCGGTGCAATGCCAGTCAGCCCACCCGATCTTCAGAACATGTATAACGGCGTGCCAAGGCTGGGCGCCGTCTCGACATCGCCCGCGGCTACCGGCTGGCCTTCCAGATCTCCGGTCTGACGGCAGTAGATGCCGTTTTCGCCGACATAAATCTCGAATTCGGCGGGCCGCGGAAGAGAGCCTTGGATCAGCGCTTCCGAAAGGGGATCTTCAATGTATTTCTGCAGCGCGCGACGCAACGGCCGTGCGCCATAACTGCGATCGCCGCAGGTCTTATCGAGAATGTACTTTGCGGCATCCGTGTCAAGCCGGATCTTGATCTGCTTTGCCACTAGATTCGTATTGATCTGCTCAACCAGCAAACCGATGATCTTAATCAGGTCCTCATCCAGGAGCGACGTAAACAAAATCACTTCGTCCAGGCGGTTGAGGAATTCCGGGTTAAACGCGCGCTTTACCTCGCTCATCACCTGGTCTTCCACCTTCTGCGGAATGCCTGTCGTGGAAGGGGCGGAGAAACCGATCTGGCCACGCTTGTCAAGGAATCGCGCTCCCAGATTCGAGGTCATGATGATGATGGTGTTCTTGAAATCGACTGTATTGCCCAGACCATCGGTGAGCTGACCGTCCTCGAAGACCTGCAACAGGATGTTGTAAATATCCGGATGCGCCTTCTCGATCTCATCCAGAAGAATGATGGAATATGGCGCTCGCTTGACGCGCTCAGTCAACTGGCCGCCCTCCTCGTAGCCGACGTAACCGGGAGGCGAGCCGATCAGTTTCGAAATGGAGTGCTTCTCCATGAATTCGGACATGTCGAAGCGGATGAGAGACTTTTCGCTGCCGAACAGGAAATCCGCCAGCGCGCGGGCTACTTCGGTTTTGCCGACTCCGGTGGGGCCGAGGAACAGGAAAGAACCGGACGGGCGCTTCGGAGATTTCAAGCCTGCACGAGAACGGCGAATGGCCCGCGAGAGCGCGTTAATCGCCTTCTCCTGGCTGATGACGCGCTTATGCAACTCTTCTTCGATCCGCAGCAGCTTGTTGATTTCTTCTTCTTTGATGGACGTCATGGGCACGCCCGTCCATCGCGCAACTACATCTTCGATGTCGTCCTTCGATACTACGCCGGTGGAGGTGTCGTCGAGGTTGTATTTTTCGCGAAGCTGGCGCAGGTTCTCACGCTCTTTCCGTTCTTCGTCTGAGTAGAATCGAGCCTTCTCGAATTCGTGGTTGGCAATTGCGTTCTCCATGCGGTGAACGATGAACTTGATGCGCTTTTGAATGTCCGCGACCTCGGTCGGTAGGGTGGTCTGACGCAGCTTCACACGCGCGCCGGCTTCATCGATCAAATCGATCGCTTTATCCGGCAAAAAGCGGTCCGGGATGAATCTCGTTGAGGTGTAGACAGCGCCCTCGATAGCCTCATCGGTATACGCGACGGCATGGAACTTTTCATACCGTTCCTTGATGCCGAACAGAATACGGATGGCGTCGGCTTCGCTGGGAGGCGGCACTTTTACCGCTTGGAAGCGGCGCTCCAGAGAGCGATCCTTCTCAATAGATTTCCTATATTCAGCGGGCGTGGTCGCGCCGATGCACTGAATCTCGCCACGCGAAAGAGCAGGTTTCAAAATATTCGCGGCATCGAGCGAGCCTTCGGCCGAACCGGCGCCAACCAGGGTATGCAGCTCGTCGATGAAAATAATCGCGTTCTGATTTTCCATCAGCTCTTTCATGATGGTCTTCAAACGCTCTTCGAACTGCCCGCGATATTTGGTCCCGGCGACAATGAGGGAAAGATCGAGCGCCAGAATTCGTTTGTCGGAGAGGAACGAAGGCACGTCTCCATCCGCGATACGCTGCGCCAGACCTTCGACGATGGCTGTCTTGCCGACTCCGGGCTCGCCGATCAGCACCGGATTGTTCTTTGTCCGGCGGCACAGAATCTGCACCACTCGATCCACTTCCGAATCACGGCCGATGAGGGGATCGAGCATTCCATCAACTGCTGCCTGCGTGAGATCGCGACTGAATTCCGCGAGCAGAGAACTTTCTTTAGGTCTGCTCGCGGAGGTTTTTTCCGAGGCTGAACGCGCTATCTCCTCACGCACGGCCGAAAGGCGCAGTCCTCTCTCGTGCAGAATCTCCGCCGCGAAGCTTTTCTCCTCGCGCAATAAACCCAGTAACAAGTGCTCTGTCCCTATATGTTTATGGCTCAGCCGCTCGGCTTCCTCCGCTCCATAGGCCAAGACGCGCTTGCATTCGTGGCTCAACGGAAGATCGACCGAGGTCGACACTTTCTCTCGGATTGTGGTGTGCGCCTCGATCTGCTTGCGAATGGATTCGATTGCGGCGTGTGAGCGCAGGAAACGATTTGCCAGCGCCTTGTCCTCTCTCAGCAGACCCAGCAGCAAATGCTCGGTCTCTATATAAGGGCTTCCGAACTGGCTCGCCTCGTATCGCGCAAAAAAGATGACCCGGCGCGCCTTTTCGGTATATCGTTCAAACATAAGTACCACCATCAGCAGCCTGCAGCTCCATCACGGATGGAGTATGAAGGCTACCCTTTCTCAACTCTAAAACTCGATCGCAGCGTGAGGCGAATGAAAGATTGTGCGTCACGAATACGGAAGTCAGCCCATGGGCCGCGTGCAAGTCTCCAATTAGGGAAGTAATCATATCCCCGGTTCGAAAATCAAGGCTGCCTGTCGGCTCGTCTGCGAGCAGAACCTTCGGCCCGCCCGCCAGCGCCCGCGCCAGCGCGACTCGTTGCTGCTCTCCACCGGAAAGCTCGCCCGCCTGGTGCGATTCGCGCCCCCGCAATCCGACTTCCTCCAGCCGCGCCCGCGCCACCTTGACTGCTGCGTCCGGCGCAATGGCCCTGATCAGCAGCGGCATCATCACGTTTTCCAAAGCGGTAAACTCCGGCAACAAGGAGGGATTCTGCCAAACGAACCCAACTTCCCGATTGCGGAAATCCGCCAGCCCCTGGTCCGGCAGCGAGACGATCTCCCGATCCCCAAAGTAGATCGTTCCACTTGAAGGACGGTCCAAACCGCCCAGAAGGTGCAGCAAAGTCGATTTGCCCGCGCCGGATTCGCCAATGATCGCGAGGCGCTCGCCTCGGCACACCACGAGCGAAAGCTCGCAAAATACAACGACTTCAGCGCCGCCGGAGCGGTATATCTTGGTGAGGGAATCCGCCCGGATCGCACATTCTGTGCTCAAACTCCCGCCTTCACCTCTAGAGTAAAACAGCGGCAGCGAGAATGGGTCCTACTTCACAACAATGTTTACAAGCTTGTCGGGAAGCACGATCGTCTTGACGATCTGCCTGCCTTCCACGAAGGGCTTTACTTTCGCTGCCGCGAGAGCGAGCTGCTCGAGGTCTTCTTTAGAAGTCCCAAACGGGACGTGAATGTGGCCCCGCAGTTTCCCATTTACCTGGACGGGAACTTCTGCCAATTCCTCTTTGGCCAGCTCCGCATCGTAAGCAGGCCAATCCTGCCGGAACACAGGGCCGCTGTTGCCGAGGGTGTCCCAGAGATCCTGAGCTGTGTAGGGAGCAAAGGGCGCGAGCATCAGGGTGAGCTTTTCGCCGATCTGAGCCAGGGG
>JBAUUG010000093.1:0-1598 GCA_049582585.1 Bryobacteraceae bacterium
ATCCCATCATCTGCTCGGTATCCGGATAGAAGACGGAACGCGTCGCCAGAATCTCTGGGCCTACAGCGTGCAAATCTTCGCCGGTCACGATCACCGCCGCAGATCCATCCGCGAACAGCCCGGAGGAGATCAGATTCGCGACTGAGAGATCTTCGCGCTGAATGGTCAGTGAGCATAGCTCAACCGAAACCAGTGCCGCAGCCTGCTTCGGATAAGCGCGCACATAGTCCGCAGCGCGCGCGATCCCAGCTGCACCTGCAACACAACCCAAGCCGAAGATCGGAACGCGCTTGATATTCGGAGATAGCCCCATTCGATTAATCAGCAGCGCGTCAATCGACGGGCTCGATATGCCCGTGACCGAAGTGAAAAACAGTGCGCCCAAATCTCCTGGTTCGAGGCCCGCGTGATGCAAAGCCCGGCACAGTGCCTGCTCGCCCAGTTCTTGCGCAACCCGGATCCACGCGTCATTGGCGCATCCCCAGGTTTTCATCGCATAGTATTGCTCGGGCGGCAGGGCAAGATGACGTCCCTCTACCGCTACGTTTCTGTGCAATCGCGCCAACATCTGCGGATTGCGCAGCTTCTCACCCCAATATTCTTGTAATTTTTCCAGCAGGAATTTCTGGGAATAGTAATGTTTAGGAAACGCGCTGGCGGCGCTGGCGATTTGCATTTTTGTGTGAATCCCCGGTTCCGGCACAGAGTCAGCGCCATCCCCCAGCCGGACTTGCCTGATAAGCAGTTAGATGGCCGTCCGCTGATCGTGGGTTGTACCCAACCTTGATCAATGCCACTTGTAAATTGTCCCAAGCTCGGGAACCCGAATTGTCAACGAAACGTCAAAAGCCTTTTTGATCGTAAATAAAAATAGACAGGGAAAATAGGTCGGTTACGAGCTCCGAAAAGCGCGTCGCGCCAGTCCAATCGCCTCTGACCAGAAAGCGCCCGGAGAGTTCGCCAGCTCTACTACTTCTCGAATCGCGCTGACAAATGCGTCCATCTGCGCGTCTTCGACCACCAGCGGCGGCGCCACCTTCAGCACCATGAAATTATTCCCACACACTTGCGTCAGAAATCCAAAATCGCGAAAGAGACGCATCACCACGATCTGCCCGAACATCCCGGCGTGGACCGCTCCGAACGTTTCATACGGAAGTCGTAACCGTAATTGCTTCGGTGCTCGAAACTCAATTCCGTTCAGCAGTCCCAGGCCGCGGATTTCCTTCACCATCTCGTAGCCGCGTAGTTCGTCATTCAGCCGCTTCCGCAGGTAAGCTCCCGCCTCGATCGATTGCTGTCCCAGTTTTTCACGCTCCAGAACTTCAAGTGTTGCAAGTCCTGCCCGCATCGCCAGACTGTTTTCGCTGAATGTTGATGTATGTACAAACGCTCGCGGCAAAGATGAGTAGACGGAGTGACAAACTTCCTCGGACATCAACACCGCGCCAACTGGAACCAGCCCTCCACTTAGCGCTTTTGCCAGGATCACGATGTCCGGCTCCACGTCGAAGTGATGAGCAGCCAGAAACTTTCCCGTGCGGTACATCCCCGTCTGTACTTCGTCGAGGACGAACAGCGTTCCGTAGCGCCTGCAC
>JBAUUG010000094.1:0-7029 GCA_049582585.1 Bryobacteraceae bacterium
GTCTGAAGAGTTTCCAGCGCAAGGATCAGAACCAATTCGCACCGCCGGACGATCCCGGTAACCCGACGGTGAATTTCCATGGAGAGAAGCGCTCGAATCAGACGCACGAGTCCCTGACCGATGCCGACGCGAAGTTGGCGCGGAAAGGAAACGGCAAGGAAGCGAAGCTGAGCTTCCAGGGAAACCTGCTGGTGGAGAACCGCAATGGTTTGATCGTCAACACGGAACTGTTCGAAGCCAACGGAACGGCGGAGCGAGATGCGGCATTAGTGATGCTGGAGCAGATTCCCGGCACGAAGCGAGTCACGGTGGCGGGCGATAAGGGATACGACACCAAAGGTTTCGTCGCCGAGTGCCGGAACATGAACGTTACTCCGCATGTGGCGCAAAACCACAATCGGCCGGGCGGGAGCGCGATCGATGCGCGAACGGTCAGGCATGCCGGCTATCGGGTCAGCCAAATCAAGCGGAAGCGAATTGAAGAGAGCTTCGGATGGCTGAAGACTATTGCGCTCATGAAAAAGGTCCGGCATCGCGGCGTCTTCAAAGTTGGTTGGGTCTTTACCTTTGCGGCCGCCGCTTATAACCTGGTGCGGATGCGGAACCTTGGGCGGCCCGCAGTTCAATCAGCATAACCGAAGGCCGAAGTGTGTCTGCACAGCCGAAAATAGGCTCTCAGACACACAAACGCCCCAGCCGGAGGCCCTGGCCGAAACCCAAACTCAGAATAAAAGAAGAAAGTTCCTCTTCGCTCACCCGTTTTTCAGCAAACTGCTAGGCCACGAAGATAGGTAAATACATCGTGAGCAGGGGCGAGTTTTACGGATGAGTTCAATTGCAATCGTGACGGTTGTTGAACATACTGAACGAGTTCGTCGCCGGACACATCAGTTACATTCTCGACCTCCACACGCACGGGTCCTTTCATTCCTTCGCGGTTTGCGGACTTGCCGGTTTGAAATAGCGGACTTTGCATAACGGAGATGCCATCCGGCACAACGCCACCTACACCAAGGCGATACTGGGTTCCAGGTTCTTCACGATGATTTCACTCGACTCTCGCGTACGGATAGCATCAACTCTGGCACTCATAACGGGCTGCCTTCAGTTCGCAGCTGCGCAAACAGTCGTGGATCCGCGGACTATGACAGTTCTCGGCGAGGTTGACCCTCGCTACGTCTCCTACAACGTGGAGGCCGTCGAGGTCACGGGTGGCCGTTTTTGGGCACCGTACAAGTCTCTAGCGCACGAAGGCGCCGCTCCGCCAAACTCGCGCAGCGGCAACCAGTCCGCGGGTCTCGATTCCAGCCGCTTTCAGTATCGCCCGCCGATTGATCTTTCGAACCCCAAACTTCGCAAACTCGCCGCGGCGCTTGGGCCGGCCTTCATTCGCGTAAGCGGCACTTGGCGAAACAGTACCTATTTTCAAGACAATGATGGCCCACCACTCAAGACACCACCTGAAGGCTTCAACGGCGTCCTTACGCGTGCGGAGTGGAAAGGTGTTATCGACTTCGCGCGCGCAGTGAACGCAGAAATCATAGCCTCGGTTGCGACAAGCATGGGAACACGCGATCGAAATGGTGTATGGACTCCCGTGCAGGCCAAGCCGTGGTTCGACTACACCAAACGCATCGGCGGTCACATCGCGGCTACAGAGTTCATGAACGAGCCTACGCTTCTCGGTATTGGCGGGGCACCGAAGGGATACGACGCCGCCGCTTTCGGCCGGGACGCGAAGATATTCGGCCAGTTCCTTCGGCGCGAATCAGCCGGAACAATTTATCTCGGCCCAGGCAGCGCGGCCGAGGGCCTTCCGCTTCCAACGATGGCCGGCGGCTTCCACCTTCAGGTCGTCCCGACAGATGACCTTATGAAGGCTACCGGCCCGATCTTTGACGCTTTTTCCTACCACTTCTATTCAATGCCCTCGCATCGGTGTCTGGGAGAGAACGGCGCGGACCCCAGCAAGATACTCGCACCCGAGTGGTTGGACCGCAACATGACCGTCTATGATTTTTATGCGAAGGAGCGGGACAAGTACCTGCCGGGCAAGAACATTTGGCTCACTGAGACTGGCGAAGGGTCATGTGGCGGCGACACCTGGGCTGCTGAGTTCGCCGACAGCTTCCGTCTTTTGGACCAATTCGGCAGCCTCGCCCAAAAGAGTGTCAGAAGCATCATGTACAACACGCTCGCCAGCAGCGACTACGGCATGCTCGATGAGGCAACGCTGGAGCCACGACCGAACTACTGGGCCGCAGTCCTGTGGAAGCGAACGATGGGAACTCGCTCACTGGATCCAGGAGTTTCGCCCACACATAACGTTCGCGTTTACGCGCAATGCATGAACGGTTCTCGCGCCGGAGTGACTCTTATGATCCTCAACATGGACAAGGCCTCAGAACTATCGCTCAAGGTGCCCGTCGCCGGACAGCGCTATACTCTTTCCTCGCCCGATCTCTTCAGCAAAGTGGTGCTACTCAACGGCAAGGAATTGAGAGTCGCATCTGACGGAACTCTGCCGCTCATCGAAGCACAGGCATCCGAGGCAGGGATCGCGAGCTTCGAACCTCTAACCGTGACGTTTTTAGCGATGCCTTCGGTGGGCAACCCGCACTGCGGCAATTGACGGTATTCGCGGAAGCCAAAGAGCGACTTCGCTCACCGACAACTGAACCGCGTTCGCTGAAAGTGCGCGAAAATGCATTTTCTATGAAGTATCCATTCGGTGCCGCCCGGTTGCGAACGCTTTGCGCTCGGGTGCGATCAGGTAAAGAGCTATGAGATTTCGTAAACCACATTCTTGGGCGTTTGGCGCCGCCTTGCTTGCGTACTGTGTTCTGATCGTTTCGCAGATGCATGCTGAGCCGCCGAGAGGGCAGGCGAAGACAATCCTCTTGGGTGCAGCCTACTACGAGGAATACGCCCCAACAGACCGCCTCGATCAAGACATCCGGATGATGAAGGCGACGGGCATTACAGTCGTTCGCATCGCGGAGTCCACTTGGGGCACTCTCGAGCCGCTGCAAGGTGTTTTTGACTTCAGTCATGTGGACCGTGTGCTGGATGGGATGGATAAGGCTGGAATCAAAGTCATCATAGGCACTCCGACATACGCCATTCCCACTTGGCTGGCTCATGAACATCCCGACATTCTGGCTGTCACGCCACGCGGGCAGGCGGAGTATGGCCGCCGTCAGAACATGGACATCACCAACCCGAACTTTCGCGCCGCTGCACAGCGTGTGATCGTTGCACTCATCGATCACGTCAAAGACCATCCCTGCGTCATCGGCTACCAACTGGACAACGAAACCAAGTCCTACGACACCAGCGGTCCCAACGTGCAGGCCGCTTTCGTGAAATGGATGCGAACTCGCTTCCCCGACCTCGACACACTCAACAAGGAGTTCGGACTCGATTATTGGAGCAACCGCATCAATCGCTGGGAAGACTTTCCTTCGGTCAACGGCTCAATCAATGCCAGCCTGACCTCCGCCTTCGCCGAGTTTCAGCGCGGCCTCGTAACTGAGTACCTCGCGTGGCAGGCTTCGCTTGTGAGGCAACACGCGCGCCCCGATCAGTTCCTGACGCACAATTTCGATCTTGATTGGCGTGGCTACTCCTTCGGCATTCAGCCCGACGTAAATCACTTTGATGCGGCCCGGGCGCTCGACATTGCGGGTATTGACATCTATCACCCTACTCAGGATCACCTGACGGGCGCTGAAATCGCATTCGGTGGAGACCTCGCCCGGTCCCTCCGCAATGGCCAGAACTATCTTGTAATGGAAACGGAAGCGCAGGGCTTCCCTGAGTGGACGCCTTATCCCGGGCAGCTGCGGCTACAGGCCTTCAGCCACCTGGCATCCGGCGCAAACATGGTCGAATACTGGCATTGGAGCACCACAAACAATGCAGTCGAAACTTATTGGCGGGGCCTGCTCAGCCAGGATAACCGACCCAATCCCACATACGAGGAGGCCGGAACCATTGGCCGGGATCTCGCCCGTTTGGGCCCCGAATTAGTGAACATGCACAAGCAGAACCGAATCGCGATCTACGTCAGCAATCGAGCCCTCACGGGATTCAACGCCTTTAAATTCGGCTGGACCTCTCAAATCACGTACAACGATGTTCTACGGCCGTTCTATGACGCTCTTTACCGCATGAACGCGGAGGTCGATTTCATCGACCCATCGACGACCGATCTTGCACGGTACAAGTTGATCATCGTGCCGGCACTCTACGCCGCAGCGGATGCCGAGATCGAGCGGCTTAATGATTTCGCAAAGGCCGGAGGGCACGTAGTGTACACATTTAAGAGTGGTTTTTCCGACGAGAACGTCAAGGTCCGTTCCACCACGCAGCCTGGTTTGATTGCGGATGCTGCCGGGGTAAAGTATAACCAGTTCACCATCCCACAGGATGTTTCACTTGAAGCCGATCCTTACAAACTTGAAGCGACTGACAACCTTGCACGGTGGTGGATGGAACTGCTCACGCCAACTACCGCCACTCCTGTCGCTCGGTATCATCATCCCGTTTGGGGCAAGTACGCAGCAATCACGCGCAACGTCTACGGCAAGGGAGAGGTCACATACATCGGCTTCATGCCGAGTGATGCCCTTGTGGAGAAGATACTTGAAGAAGCAGTGAAACGCGCCGGGCTCTGGGGACCACAGCAGACCGTCCATTTCCCCACCATCATGCGGAGTGGAGTGCTCGCCAACGGCCACGCAGTTCACTACGTCCTCAACTACTCAGCGGCGCCGATTCGCGCGAGCTACGACTTTCCTGGAGGTAAGGATCTGCTCTCCGGAGAACCTATGCAGCAGAATGGCGTAGTCGCTTTGCCGCCATGGGGAGTTGCTGTTATCGAGCAAGTCATTCAGTAGCGAGAACAGATCGATAGCGATGTGCTCCGAGCCGCGCCAACCCCCGAACCCCTTTTAATCCGTAGATTTGAGGCTCGTGAGCTCCCACTGGCTTGGTCATTGCGGATGATCGAAGACCAGGAGATGAGACGATCGCGGAACGGTGCGATCGCCCAGCCAAGCGCCCTCGAATAGCGAGCGCAAACGCTGAGTTTCTCACGAACCTACGATCGTCGATCCAAACCTCACCTCCGCCATTTACGGGCACTTCGGGTCGGGAGTTAATGACATCAAGAAAACCCTTGACAGCGATCGTGGCGCGCGCGCATAATTGGTCTCTAGTAGAATACGTGTTGACACGTATGTAATTTGCAAGCCGCCCGAATGCGGCCTGCCGGAACGGGTAGCGAGGCCAAAGACTTCTGATTGGCAAGAACTGGGAGCGGGGAGTAGAAGTGACCAAAGGTATTGAACACGCAGCGTTTGCGGGACATGCGATGCGAGAGGAGCGGTGCGTACTTGGCGGTATGCTCGGCGTTCTCACGATAGCGGTCAGTCAAACGATCGCAGCTTTGAAAGTTATTCGAGCGGGAATGTTCGTTTTGATCTTGGGCGCCCTGCTCCTCATCGGGTTATCTCCCCAGGAAGCCAGCGCGCAACTCGCCACGGCGAGAGTTACTGGGACGGTTCGCGATGAGCAAGCGGCAGTGGTTCCCCAAGCGAAGGTAACAGTGACACAAACGCAAACGGGGTACGATGCGCAGGCAACTACGAACGACGCGGGCCAGTTCAATTTTCCCGCTCTGCCAGTGGGTCCCTACGACATACGCGTTGAGGCTGCCGGCTTCCGGATGTATCAGCGGTCCGGTGTGGTGCTGACGGTTGGGCAGGAATTGACCGTTGATGTTCCCTTGGAACTCGGTGTAGCTGACCAGGTCGTAAACGTGGAGGCAAACGCCGTGGCTGTGGACACAACGTCGGCCACGCAACAGAGCACAGTGGAAGAGAACGTCATTAGAGACTTACCGCTCAACGGGCGTAACCCAGCCATGCTTACCTACACCGTTGCCGGTGTTACGGACACGACTCAAAATGACGCGGGCAGCACGACAGCTCCGGCCAAGGCTCTCGACGCAACGAACCCACAACAGAGCGCGCCTTCAGTCCACGGTTCGCGACCCGGTGGGACCTACTTCTCGCTTGACGGCGCAAACAACACGGATCCATACACCGTCATTGGAGGCCCGTTCCCGAACCCCGATGCAGTCGGAGAATTCAGCGTTGTGACTGGCACGTACGGGGCGCAGTACGTTTCGGCACCCGGCGGCGCGCTAAACATTGTTACGAAGTCCGGCACGAACGAGGTGCATGGGTCAGCGTTTGAATTCATCAGGAATGGGTACTTCAATGCCCGGAATGCGTTGAGCACCACGCCCGATGTCCTGAAGCGGAACCAGTTCGGGGTGGCTGTCGGAGCACCGATCATCCGTAATCGGCTGTTCGTGTTTGGGACGTACCAAGCCACTCCCACCAGTGATAATCTCACCAAGACCGGACTATTCCCGACTGCTCTCGAGGCGCAAGGAAACTTCGGAACGTTCACGATTCCGTCAGCTATGATCAGTCCGACGAACCAAAAACTTCTGAAGTATCTTCCCGTGGGTACATCTAGTTCGGCACTTACGAGTTATCAGTCACCCCAGAATTCGAATGACCAACAGGGTCTGATGAAGGTTGACCTGGATCTTGGTCAGCATCGCGTGTTCGCGCGGGCCTTCTACGATCGCTACACGCTCGATCCAGTGGGGTCGAATGGGCCTGGGGGATTGGCGAGCGCGCATACGGGCTTCATCCAACCCTGGCTTTCCCTGGCCCTGGGAGACACGTGGACGAAGGGCAACTGGATCTTTCAATCCCGAGCGTCCCTGATACGGCAACAGGCAACAGCCTTTGTCGCTTCGGACAACATCAGTTATAAGAGCTTAGGCGTGACGAATGTGACTGATGACAATCTTCATCCTGCTATTTCAACGGTGGGGGCCTTTCCCGGGTTCCAAGTAGGTGCAGGGAACAATGCGGAGTTTCCACGGAAGGAAGTGGAGCTTTCTGAAACGGTGTTTGCTTCAGAGGGGAAGCATCAGTTATCCTT
>JBAUUG010000095.1:0-6093 GCA_049582585.1 Bryobacteraceae bacterium
TCTATGATCTCCCTGAATTGAAAGAGATCCTGGAAGAAACCTACGGCGTCATTGTCTATCAGGAACAGGTGATGCGAATCTCCCATAAGCTGGCCGGTTATTCGCTTGGCGATGGCGACATTCTGCGCAAAGCCATGGGTAAGAAGAATGCCGCTGAAATGGCGAAGCAGCGTGATCGCTTCATCGAAGGCGCCACGAAGCGAGGGTTCAATTCCAAAAAGGTCGCTAAAATTTTCGATCTGATGGAGCAGTTCGCCGCCTATGGATTCCCGAAGGCGCATTCCGCCGCGTATGCTTATCTCGCCTACGTCACGGCATACCTGAAAACCCGTTACTCGGTCGAATTTATGTCCGCCCTGCTCACGTCAGAAGCGGGGAATGTGGACAAGGTGGTGAAATACATCAATGAATGCCGCGAAATGGGGATTCGCGTGCTTCCGCCGGACGTCAATCAGAGCGATCTTGATTTCACTCCAGCGGCGGATTCCATTCGCTTCGGGCTTGGGGCGGTGAAGAACGTGGGCCACGCAGCGGTGGAAGCCATTGTCGCCGCTCGGGAAGAGACCGGCCCCTTTTCAACCATCTATGATTTCTGCGAGCGCGTAAGCCTGGGAAACGTGAACCGGCGCGTTCTCGAAAGTCTGATTAAAGCCGGAGCGCTCGATTCCACTGGAGCCAATCGAGCGCAGCTGAGTGAGGCTCTCGACCGGGCGCTTGAATCCGGCATGCGCGCCTCGCGCGATCGCGTCAGAGGGCAGCATGGCCTGTTTGGTGTCTTTCTTGACGAGCAGCAGCCGGAATACCCGCTTGCGAAGCTTCCGGATTGGACCATGGAGCAGAAGTTGGCCGGCGAAAAAGAGGTGCTTGGGATTTACGTCTCCGGTCACCCGCTGGACCGCTTCAAAGATAAGGTCGCTGATTTGACGACGCACTTTACGGACCGGCTGGAGGATCTCGAAAGAAATACAGCCGTCGCGCTCTGCGGCATCCTCACCAACATCGTTCGCAAGACCAACCGCGAAGGAAAGTACTGGGCGTCTGTGAAAATCGACGACCGGCGCGGCGCGGCGGACGCGATGATCTTCGCCAACAGATATGAAGAATTGCTCCCGGCCCTGAGGGAGGATGCCGCGGTCTTTGTGCGCGCCACGGTCCTTCCGGAAGAAGGTGGTCCTCCGAAACTTTCTATTCAGGAAATGGTCAAGCTGGAAGATGCCCGGGTGGATCTGCCGTCCCTGATCTCCATTCGCATCTGGCTGAAAGATGAGAGCTCAACCGAAAAGGCGACCGCATTGAACGATCTATTCGTAAGAAAATGCGGCAGTACGGAAGTGCGACTCCGGCTGGAAAAGCCCCGTGATTTCTCGGTGGTGATGGATCTAGCGGCGAAAGTGCGGCCGGATCGCGAGTTTCGCGCCGAGATAGAAAAGATTTGCGGCCCGGAGTGCATGGAGATTCTGGCGAGGTGATCCATGGCAGATGACGAAGCCCCAGCTCAATCGCCTCAGAATACCGAAGACATCGGCGAGCCCAGCACCAATCCGAGCTGGCAGCGCGTACAGCTTGCCCGGCATCCCAAGCGCCCGCATTCGAGCGATTACATTCAGGGGCTGATCACCGGATTTGAAGAGCTGCACGGCGATAGGTTCTTCGGTGACGATAAATCCATAGTCGGAGGGACGGGTTTCTTCGAGGGAAGGCCCGTGATGGTCATCTCCCAGCAAAAGGGCAGGGACACCAAAGAAAAGCTGTTGCGGAACTTCGGCATGCCGAAGCCGGAGGGTTATCGCAAAGCGCTGCGCCTGATGCGGCTCGCGGCGAAGTTCCGGCGCCCCATTATCACGCTCATAGATACTCCCGGCGCATATCCGGGAATCGACGCGGAAGAGCGTGGGCAAGCCGAAGCGATCGCATACAATCTCCGGGAGATGGCTCGCCTCCCGAGCCCGGTCATTACGGTGATCATCGGGGAGGGCGGAAGCGGCGGAGCGCTTGCTATGGGAGTGGGCAACCGCGTCTATATGCTTGAAAATGCCTATTACAGCGTAATTGCTCCGGAGAGCTGTGCCGCCATCATCTGGCGCGACTCCGGCAAGGCCCCGCTCGCGGCCGCAGCGCTGCGGATGACCGCGACGGATCTACTCGAGATGAAATTGATAGACGGAATTGTGAGTGAGCCGCCCGGCGGAGCCCATCTGGATCCCGATGCCGCCGTCCAGGCTTTGCGTCAGACGCTGAAGCAAGCTCTCGACGAGTTGTCCAATCGCCCGCCCGAGCAAATCATGGAAGAGCGGTATACAAAGTTCCGGCAAATGGGCAGCTTCTTCAGTGAGGCCCCGCTCTGAACAAACTCGGAATCATCATCGGAATTTTCATTGCCGGTTTCATCGCGTTGGTTGCCTACTCGACGCTGAACGGTCCAAGATACCGCGTGGAAGTTTGCATGGCGTACCAGGGCCGCTCGAATTGCAGGACCGTCTCCGCGAAGAACGAGCAGTCCGCGTTGCGCTCAGGCAGCGAGAATGCTTGCGCCGATATCGCTTCGGGCATTACAGATACCATGCGCTGCGAGCAATCCGAGCCGAAAAGCGTCCGGTGGCTGCAAAGACCGGGACGGTAGAGGTTAGTTCGGAGGTTTGAAAGCCGGGGGATTCAATAACGGCGACCGCGGCTGCCGCTATTTCCTCTCAGTAACGAACAGCGATTTCACTTGTTTCGCGAACTCCATGAGGGCGATGTAGATGTTCAGCAGCCCCAATCCGCTGATCGCGCCGCGAAAATAGCGGCTCATCCAAAGATCGGAAAAGCGGTGCGAATGCACCGGAATCCAATTGAGATCCCAGTTGTCTAACCAGGGAAACACGAGCAGAAATAAGCCGACTTCGAAGGCAAAGACCACCAGGCAAAAGCCGAGAATCCGCCTGTGCCAGCGAAGGAAATGGCGCGGCTTAGCTGCGGGCGGTGTTACTGGGGCTACAGGCGGAGGCGCGCTCATGCTCCGGCCTCGGCGTAAAGCAGATTCTCCAACTCGGGATCGCTTTCTGTGTACTCGAAGAGCTCGCCCTGCGCGGGTGCGTCCGTGATGTAGCCGGTCCAATGCACGTTCGAGCAGTTGGCGCGAACCGGCTCGAAGCTGAAGCGGTGGAGCAGCGTGGGCCCATGCTTGCGGAGAGCGCGCTTGTGATCGGGAGTGGAATATCCTTTATTCGAGGCCAGATTGTACTGTGGGAACACCTGGTCCCATCGCGCGAGACATGCGTCGCGGTGAACTTTGGCGATGATCGAGGCCGCCGCAATCGCACGGCAGCGCGCGTCGCCATCTATGATTGGAAGCTGCTCGGCCGCGAAGTCGATTTTGAGCGCGTCTATCAGCAGGAAATCAGGCTGAATAGCGAGTGCTTCGACGGCGCGCCGCATCGCTAAACGTGAAGCCTGATAGATGTTGATCCGATCGATTTCGAAAACGTCCGCGCCTCCAATCGCCCAGCAAACGGCTCGGCCCTTAATTTGCCGCGCCAGCAAATTCCGCTGTTCCTCATCGAGGATCTTGCTGTCATGGAGACCGCGGATGGGGCGCTGCGGGTCGAGGATGACGGCAGCAGCGAAAACAGGACCGAATAAGCAGCCGCGCCCAACTTCATCGACGCCGGCAACTCGTGAGAATCCGCGCTCGTGAGCTTCTCGCTCGTAAGTGCTGACGCAACGAATCGCCCTAGCCATCGACGAAATTTGCCGGCGGATCTAACGATCGTTAAACGCGCTCGCGCAGACGCGCGGCCTTTCCTTTGAGACCGCGCAGATAGTAGAGCTTGGCTCGACGAACGCGGCCGGTACGCACCAGATCGATATGATCGATCACCGGTGCATGTATCGGAAAAATGCGTTCGACCCCTTGGCCGAAGCTCACTTTTCGAACCGTGATGGTTTCGCCCAGGCCGGTATTCTTGCGCGCGATCACCGTCCCTTCGAAGGCTTGCAGACGCTCCTTGTCGCCTTCCTTGATTCTGACGTGCACTCGAATCGTGTCGCCCGGGCGAAATTCCGGATGCGGCGTCTGCCGCGCGTTCTTACTGATGAATTTGCTGACAAGTGCGTTCTGCATGGTATTTAATTCTGCCTTATCTCGCGGCTCGCAATCAGGTCTGGACGAAGCCGCTCTGTTTTCTCGCGCGACGCAGCCCGGCGCCAGCGCTTGATCTCCTCATGATTTCCCCCCAGCAGCACGCCGGGCACTTTCCAGCCGCGAAATTCCGCGGGCCGGGTATACTGCGGGCAATCCAATAACCCTTCGTTCTCTTCACAAAAACTCTCATTGCGCGAAGAATCCTCATTGCCGAGCACGCCCGGCAACAACCGCGCGACCGCATCGATCATCGCAATAGCAGCGGGCTCGCCGCCGCTCAGCACGAAATCGCCTATCGACACCTCGTCATCGGCCAGACGCTCCGCCACTCTTTCATCCACGCCTTCATACCGGCCGCAAATCAGCACCAGTTCCTTCAGCCCGGAGAACTCACGCGCCGAGGCTTGAGTAAATCGCCTTCCCTGAGCCGAAAGCAAAATGACCTTCTGATGCGGAGTGCGCTCGGGCAATATCGCCTCCACTGCCTCGAATAACGGCTGCGGCTTCAGCAACATGCCCTCGCCCCCGCCAAATGGCCGGTCATCTACTGTCCGGTGACGGTCGTAAGTCCAGTGTCGCAGATCGTGAATTTGAATTTCCAACCGATGCTCCGATTGCGCCCGCCTGATCACGCCGTGCCCGAACGGCCCGGAGAAAAACTCCGGGAAGATGGTGATGATATGGAATCTCAAAGCTCCAGCAAACCTTCCGGCAGATCCACTGTGATCGTGCGCGCGACCAAATCGACCTGACGATAAATGCCCTTCACGAACGGGATCAGCGCTTCCCGCCCGCCTACTTTCACTTCCATCAGAGGGGGACCATTGTATTCTTGCCAGCCCTCTACGGTTCCCAAGCACTTTCCGGTAGCAGCCTCGATCAAACGGCAGCCGACCAGGTCTGATCGGAAGTATTCATCGCCGCTCAAAGTAGCCCGATCGCTGAGCGGGACCCAAATATCGGCGCGGCGAAATGGTTCCGCAGCATCGATCGAATCGACACCCGCGAGTTTGAGAACCCAATCGTCCTTATGCTCCCAGGCTTCCAGAATCTGGATTGGGACATCCGATCCATCAGCCAACCGCGCCTGCGCTCGTCTCAGTGACTCGAGCCGCCCCGGTATGCCGGTCTGGGATTTCGCAATCAGTTCACCGCGTATCCCGCGAGGCCGCAGGATTTCAGCGACGACAACTCTCTCCCGATCCACTATTCCAAAATTTCGAGCGAAAAGCGTCGGTTCAGCTTTGTACCGACCGCGCTGAGCAAAGTTCGAATCGATCGCGCCGTACGGCCCTGTTTCCCGATCACTTTACCGACGTCGCCTTCAGCGACACGCAATTCGAATACAGTGGCGTGCTCGCCGGCGATCTCATTCACGACCACTCCGCCCGGCGAGTCGACGAGAGCTTTGGCGATCTCCTCCACCAATGCTTTCACGCCGTTGCTGTCATTCATACCGATGTTCGCTCACTTCTCGGCCTGCGGCCCGGTTTAAGCCGGGGCGGGCGCTTGGGCCGGATTATTTTTCAGCAACCGGGTGACGGTCTCGGAAGGCTGCGCTCCGTGCTTAAGCCAATAATCGATACGTTCGTGATCCAAGTGCACCTCAGCCGGCTTCGCGATTGGATTGTAATGGCCGACTACCTCGACCGAGCGGCTGTTTCGAGCGCGATCCTGCTCAATAATGACCACGCGATATGTGGGTTTCTTCTTGGCGCCAAACCGCGCCAGGCGAATTGCTAGCATCTTACTCTTTTCTTTCTATTATTGTTACAAACTCTAAAAACCCGGCAGGCCCGGCAGCTTCATCTTGGCCAGTTTCTTCCCGAGAAATCCCGCCTGGCCGGTGAAGCTCTTCATCATCTTGCGTGCCTGGGCGTATTGCTTAAGAAGGTTATTCACGTCCTGCACGGTCGTCCCGCTGCCCTTCGCGATGCGGCGCCGCCTCGACCCGTTGATCAGCATATGAT
>JBAUUG010000096.1:0-20116 GCA_049582585.1 Bryobacteraceae bacterium
CCACGAACGCTTCTGCCCGCGCGCTTTCCAAGGCGAGGATCGATAGCAGTTCGTCCGCGTTGTAGCGAACGTATGCGCCACCTTGTCCTGACGCTCGATTCGGGATCCAGAACAGGCGAAACAGGCCCATGACGTGGTCAATGCGCAGGCCTGCGGAATAACGCATTGCAGTACGGACTGTCTGGATGAACGGATCATAAGCCGCGGCGCGCAGCTTGTGAGGCACAAACGGGGGCAAGCCCCAGTTCTGTCCGTTTGCGCTGAACGGATCGGGCGGCGCGCCGACGCTCACGTCTTTCGCGAACACGTCTTGCCAAAGCCACGCATCGAATCCATCCGGATCGACTCCGATAGGGAGATCCTGAACGAGCATCGGCCGGTTCGAGAGTCGCGCAAGCTGGGAATCGATGAGCGACTGCACCCATTTGTGAAAGCGAATTCGGTCTTCAAACTCCCGGGAGAATTTGGCAATCTCAATCGAATCGGGATGCCGGTACCCTGCCGGCCAATTCCGCCAAGCGGTTCCGTGTTGCTCGGCCAAAACGGAAAATGCCGCAAAAAGATCAAGATTCCGGCCCTGCTCCTGTTCGTAGCTCGAGCGATCTATTTTCTCTCGCGTGCGTGCCCAAATTTCTTCAAGTGCGCGTAGTTTCAGATGGTAAATGGCATCGCGATCGATCACCGGCAGTTTGTTCAAAGCTCGTCCTTGCGCCGCCAGTTGTTCGAGATCGGGAGCCGGAGTTCGCGCAGCGGGAATTTCCTCGATCCGCAGGTACAGCGGATTACGAAACAGGCGGCTGCTCGGAAAATAGGGACTCGGTTGCTGCGGCACGCCGGGAGCGGGAGCGCCGATCGGGTTGCTCATGATGACGCCGGCGCTCAGGACGTCAGCGGACCAAGTCGAGATCCGCCGTAGGTCTTCCAAGTCCCCGATTCCCCAGCTTGCTTGCGATCGCAACGCATACAGCTGAAGAGACCACCCCCACGTGCGAAAGCGTTCGCGCAGGTAACATTTTCCGGGGCTGACAATGAGCCGAATTTCCTGCTCGGAATCCAGCATCCGTAGGGTGTGATAGCCCAACGGCAGATCACGCGGAAGCGATCTGTTGGCCTTCAGTCGTGTGCCGTCCTCTAATTCGATTTCGCAGTCGCCCGCAACCCTCGCCCGCGAGTTGGCGTTGAGTATGAGAAGCGGCGGCTCTGGCGGCGCGGCTGATTCGTCCGCGCCCATCGCGGACAGCAGTGCTGCCTTTGTTTCAACGGAGACATCATGCCACTTTTGCAGGCCGTCCTCGTACCGGTCGTCAATGCCCCAGGGGCTGGTGTTTGTCACTCAGCCTTAGAGTACTGAATGGACTTCGCGCCGCGTCAAGATATCAGATGAGGGCCGCGATTCTGCCGTCTCCCGCGAGCTTGGCCACGCAGCCGCTCCTCATCAGAGACGTGGAGAAGCCGAGCTTGCCGCCAGGGCACGTTCTGCTGCGGGTGCGGGCCTGCGGCGTGTGCCGGACCGACCTACACATCGTGGAAGGCGAACTGCCGCAACGGATGAACAATCTGATCCCGGGGCACCAAATTGTTGGTGAGGTTGTGGAGGGCGCGACAGGCGAGCTTCGACTGGGAACGCGCGTAGGAGTGTCCTGGATGGGCGGCGTCGATGGGGACTGTCCATTTTGTCGGCGCGGTCTCGAGAATCTTTGCGACTCGCCTACTTTCACCGGCTATACAGTCAACGGAGGCTATGCCGAATACACTCTTGCGCGATCGGATTTCGTGTTTCCGCTTCCGCCCGCGCTCGATGATTTGCAAGCCGCTCCTTTGCTGTGCGCCGGCATCATCGGCTTCCGCAGCCTTCGGGTGGCAGGTGTAGAGCCGGGAGATCGCGTCGGCTTGTTCGGATTCGGTGCATCGGCGCATCTTGCGATTGCGGTTCTGCGGTCCTGGAACTGCGACGTATACGTCTCCACGCGGGGCGCTTCGCATCGCGCACTCGCCACATCTTTGGGAGCAACGTGGGTCGGAAGTGAGAAGGATCAACCGCCAGTGCAACTGGACCGCGCCATCACTTTCGCCCCGAGCGGCGATGTGGTCGTGGCGGCGCTTGCGAGCCTTCGCAAGGGAGGCGTTGTCGCCATCAACGCAGCCCATCTCGACCGCATGCCCGAATTCGATTACGATCGGTTGCTCTGGGGTGAGCGCCAGATTCGCAGCGTGGCTAACATGACACGCGCCGATGCCCGCGACTTTCTTCAGATCGCAAGCGCCATTGGCATTCGGCCGAAGGTCACCTCATTTCCGCTCGATCACGCGAACGAAGCGCTTGCCGCTATCAAAAGCGATTCCGTGGATGGCGCGGCGGTGATCATCCCTTAAAGTGTTCAGTCGATCAGCTCAATTTTCGTGCTGAGCGCCTCCCTGGTGATCGGAAGTACTCGTCCCTCATCTATGCGGTGAACATATACGCCAGTTACGGCCAGCCCCGTATTCCGTTCGAATTCAAGGAGTATAGTGTGAAGCTTCTTCTCCATCTCCCGCTTGTGATCGGTTAGGGTTTTGATCTCATCTGGCATAGGCATCCCTATTTCTATCGGAGGAACGCCTGATCTAGCTTAGCTGCAAACGCCCGATCCGTACGCCCAAATCGGGCGAGTAGTGCACTGTTGGCTCTCCGATGGGGCGAGGCACTCCAACGGCCTCAATGAGATCCTGCTCTAATTGCAAGACGCGGCCCTGGTGAAGTGGCCAAGGCTGGTGCTCGATCTGCGCGAAGGCGAGCCGTTTTCCTACGGCCGTATAGAGCCGATAGCGAGCGGTTAGGAAATTGTCAAAATCGCCCGCGCGAAGCGGTGAACCACTTTCGATAAGGATGCGAGTTTCTGCCCGCGCGAACGGCCGCCTCCGCTCACTCTGGTATTCAACCGCCGCACCACGCCGCTCGACTCGCATATCGGACCAGCGGTAGGGCAACCGGTATAGAGAGCGCGCAGCCAACACTGCGGCGAGCCGGTCTGCCTCTAAGGTAAAGAACCACACGCCGCGCTCCCCATCCGGCCCGCGTACGTAAGTTCGAACGTTGGTCTCAGGAAAGTGCGAAATCCAAGGAAGCGCGGGGAGGAACGGCGGCCGCAGATTCGCAAGGTAAAAGGGAGTTAAGCCTACCCAGGCGGATCCCTCGAAAGTGTCCAATCCGATCCGGTCCGGCAGCAGGCGCCTTATTGTCTCGGCCCGATAGGGCCAGTGAAGAAAGGTCAACCATCGCCAAGTCTGTAACATCACCGGGATTCGTACCGGTCGTGGCGCGAGTGGGCTGATGTGGTCCACAGCCCAAGGTAACTGTTTGCGCACCATAGGAGGGTTTACCTGGGAAAATTCCCAGTTTCAGCCATTTACGGATTTTTGGAGACACTTGACAGCGTTGTTAGACTGATGACTTGAGGAGCTTTTCAAGTCGCGGATTCAGTAGTACGATACGGGTTTAGTAGGTGCGCGAATGCTTGGCCGTGAAGATCTCGATCCGCTCGCCCCACAAAGGGAAGCTGCGATCTTTTACGGCCTTTTCCTGCGAGGTCACTCGGCGGATGAGTTACGGCGCGACATTGACGTGCCTCGGCCGCTTTTGAACAAGTGGCTTGCCCCTCGACGGTACGAGGAAAGCTTCCGCGATTCCCTGCGTCATATGTACTCTTATCGGAAAAGGGTACTGGCTATATTCGACGAACTGGTGCTACGAGAAAAGCACCGGGTTCGCATCAACTAAGCCTCTCCATTCATCAACACAGGATGGAGCTTCCCATCTATCAAGTCGACGCGTTTACGAGCGCTGTTTTTGCGGGTAATCCAGCGGCTATCTGCCCTCTCAAAGAATGGCTTCCCGATGAGACGCTGCAGTCTATCGCGGCTGAAAACAACCTTGCAGAAACCGCGTATTTCATTCGGAATGGAGACTCGTTCCTGCTTCGTTGGTTTACACCGGTGTGCGAAGTGGATTTGTGCGGCCACGCCACGCTTGCTTCGGCATACGTGCTCTTCAACGAACTGAGGGAACTCGGTGACGCGTTGCACTTCCAAACGAAGTCTGGCGAATTGACCGTAACGCGCGATGGCGATCTTTTGACCATGGATTTTCCCTCGCGTCCGCCCGCCAAAACTGACGCCGATCCGCGCCTGCAGGCTGCGCTTGGCGGGAATCCACTCGAGATTCTAGGTGCCCGGGACTATCTCGTCCGGTACGCCTCAGCGGACGAAGTTAGCAATCTCTCACCCGATATGGAAGCACTAAAAAGGATTGATCGTTATGCGTTCATCGCGACCGCTCCCGGCACGGATTGCGATTTTGTATCCCGCTTCTTCGCCCCCGGAAAGGGAATACCGGAAGACCCGGTGACCGGCTCAGCGCATTGCACGCTGATTCCCTATTGGGCGGAAAAGCTGGGGAAAACAAGTCTGCGCGCCCGGCAGATCTCTCCGCGTGGCGGCGAGCTGTTCTGCGAGCTTGCAGGCGATCGGGTCAAAATTGCCGGACGCGCCGCCCTGTTTCTAAAAGGAACTATCCTGGTTTAGTACCGGGCGTTAAACCGGGCTATAGCAAAAAAGAGCTTGCACGCCGCCTACTTCCGTAGTAGGACTGCAAACAGAGGTAGTAGGAATGCGGCAGCCTAAATTGACGAAACTGGAATTTCAAATTATGGAGGTGCTCTGGAGCCGAGAGAACGCCTCGATCCGTGAAATTCAAGAGGCTTTTCCGGAGAAGAACCGGCCCGCGTACACGACCGTCCAGACCACCGTATACCGGCTCGAAGCCAAGAAAGTCTTGCGCCGAGTCAAAAAGGTCGGGAATTTCCACATTTTCGAGGCCGCAATCTCTCGCGAAGTTGCGCAGCGAAGATTGATCGACGAATTACTCGCGCTTTTCGGCGGACGAGCACAACCCGTTATGGCTCATCTGGTTGAATCCGGGAAGCTCACGACCGATGATTTGCAGGAAGCCCAGAGAACGCTTCGGAGGCTCGCCAAGGAGGACAAAAGCCAATGATCCCCACGCAGTTATCTTCGGTGTTCAACCACTTGTGGCAATCCACGCTGTTTGCCGCGGCGGCGGGGCTGCTGGTGATTGCGCTGAGGAAGAATCAAGCGCAGGCGCGCCACAGGCTCTGGCTCATTGCATCCATCAAGTTTCTCGTCCCGTTCTCGTTTTTTGTCGCAATCGGCAGCCATATCGGACACTCAAGCGCAATGCCGGCAACGCACACTGGATTGTCCATCGTAATGGAAGAGGTCAGTCAGCCGTTCGCCACGGCTTTGCCCGCCCCGGCGGTAGTAGCCGCGGACGCGACGAAGACAATCACCGCGGTTCTTTTCGCGATATGGCTAATCGGTTTTGTCATCGTCGCTCTCTGCTGGTGCATGCGATGGTGTCGGATACATGCCTTAGTGCGAGCGGCTTCGCCATTGGCCCTTGAAGCAGAAGTGCCCGTCCTGTCATCGCCGAGTCTGCTGGAGCCCGGCGTATTCGGCATCTTTAGACCGGTGCTGCTATTGCCGGAAGGCATAACGAAACGCTTGGCTCGGACGCAGATGCAGGCGATTCTCGCGCATGAAATGTGCCACGTCAGAAGGCGTGACAATTTAAGCGCTGCGATTCACATGGCAGTGGAAGCGATCTTTTGGTTTCATCCTCTGGTGTGGTGGATCGGGGAGCGATTAGTGGAGGAACGCGAGCGCGCTTGCGATGAAGAAGTGCTTCAACTCGGCAATGAGCCGCAAATTTACGCCGAGAGCATTTTGAAAGTCTGCCAGTTCTATTTGGAATCACCATTGACCTGCGTGTCTGGAGTCACGGGCTCGGATCTCAAGAAGCGAATTGTTCGAATCATGACGCAGCGCATTATCAACCAATTGGACGCCGGTAGAAGACTATTGCTGGCGGTAGCGGGGGCGATTGCAGTGGCTGGCCCAATCGCGTTCGGGCTTCTGAATGCACCCCAGAGCCGGGCGCAGTCGCAAACCAACACAACGCCCGCTCCATCGTTCGAAGTGGCGTCTGTCAAGCCCAACCATGGCGCCGAAAGGTTCATGGGCATCCGACGTACGCCGGGCGGGAGATTCACGGCGACAAACATCACTCCGAAATTCCTCATCGAGTTCGCATACAACGTCAAAGATCCTCAGATTTCAGGAGGACCTAGCTGGATTACCTCCGAACGATACGACGTCGAGGCCAAGATGGATGAGACTTCCGCGGATGAGATGCAAAAGATGAGTCAGGATCTGCAGGATGAGCGCCTTCGTCTGATGATGCAATCCCTACTCACCGACCGATTCAAGCTGACATTGCGGCGCGAGACGAAAGAACTTCCGATATATACGCTGGTCGTCGCGAAGAATGGCCCGAAGCTCCACGAATCGGAAATCACGCAGGGCGACTCGGCCGATGCAAGCCCTCCATCGAAGGGCCAGCTGCCTCGAGGTCCAATGGCCAGAATGGGCCGGGGCGAGCTTACTATGAACGACGCCTCCATGGCTATGTTGGCGGATTCGCTTTCTCGGCAGGCGGGCCGCAACGTTCTCGATGAGACGGGGCTTAAAGGCAAATATGACATCACGCTGCATTGGACGCCGGATGAGAGTCAAGCGCAGGGGTTTGGAGGACCGGGTGGCCCGGGTGACGGCGGCCCCCCGCCGGGAGCGGCCCCGCCGCCCGACGCCTCCGGTCCAACGCTTTTCACCGCGCTGCAGGAGCAGCTTGGGCTGAAACTAGAGCCGCACAAGGGTCCGGTAGAGATTCTGGTCATCGACCACATCGAGAGATCTTCCGAGAATTAGCAACGGCGATTTCGATGGCTTGGCGGCGAAGTGGCAAATATCTTTGTCTCTGCCCTCTCGCGTTTTTGGCTGTCCCCTTAGTCGCAGCTTCCGAGTATCACGGCCAAGTCACCTTCAATGACTTGGCGGTTCCCGGCGCTACGGTAACGGCGATTCAGAAAGACAAAAAGTTCGTCGCCATCACCGATCCAGAAGGCCTCTATTCTCTTCCTGATTTGACGGACGGAACCTGGACCATCGAAATCGAGATGCTCGGCTTCGCGACCATTAAACAGGATGTGGAAGTTACGCCGCATGAGTCCTCCACTAGATGGGAATTGAAGCTGCTGCCGTTGGATCAAATCAAGGCTCAGATCCGACGCGTCGAAGTGCCTCCTCCGGAAACTCAACCCGCCGAGCCGGAAACCCCACAAAACGATCTGACTCAAGCCGCGGCCGATGGCCTGCTAATCAATGGAAGCGTGAACAACGCTGCGGCTTCACCATTCGCGCAAGTCGCGGCTTTCGGCAATAACCGGAATGGCGCGA
The DNA here is from genome assembly GCA_049582585.1 of Bryobacteraceae bacterium. Taxonomy (GTDB): domain Bacteria; phylum Acidobacteriota; class Terriglobia; order Bryobacterales; family Bryobacteraceae; genus Bog-105. The sequence goes on from JBAUUG010000096.1 coordinate 7,351, forward strand.
AAGGCCTCTACAACGGCGGGATCGGCATGATTCTCGACAATTCGGCACTCGACGCGCGTCCTTTTTCGCTAACTGGCCAGAACACGCCCAAAGCGACGTATAACCGGCTGACAGGCGTGGCGACTCTGGGCGGACCATTGCGAATTCCGCATCTCTTTAAGAATGGACCGAATTTCTTCGTGGGCTATCAGTGGACGCGGGACCGCAATGCGACCACGGAAACCGCTCTCGTCCCGGATTTGGCGATACGCAACGGAATTTTCACAATTCCGATTATCGACCCCGCCACCGGATTGCCTTTCCCCGGAAATTCGATTCCAGCGAGCCGGATCAGTCCGCAAGCTCGGGCTTTGCTGAGTTTTTATCCGCTTCCGAATTTTGACGCGGGCGCGCGATACAACTATCAGATTCCGATTGTCACTCCGACTCATCAAGACGCTTTACAATCGCGATGGAATAAAACAATCGATTCCAAGAATCAGCTTTACGGCCGTTTTGCCTTTCAAAGCACGCGGACCGATAATCCGAACCTGTTCGGCTTTCTGGATACGACGGACATTCTCGGAATCAACACCGCTCTTAATTGGTCGCATCGCTTCAACCAGCGTTTGTTCCTGAACCTCGGATACCAGTTCAGCCGATTGGCTACGCGCGCGACGCCGTACTTTGAGGATCGCGAGAACGTTTCCGCTGAAACGGGGATTTCAGGCAACGATCAGAACCCGCTGAACTGGGGTCCGCCGACTCTCAACTTTTCGAGCGGCATCGCGAGTCTAGCGGATGCGCAGAGTTCCCACAATCGGAATCAGACCAGCGGATTCTCGTACTCAATGCTATGGAATCGCGGTCTGCACAATGTCACATTCGGCGGTGATTTTCGCAGGCAGGAATTCAATTATTTATCGCAACAAGATCCGCGCGGCACATTTACCTTCACCGGTGCGGCGACCGGCTCGGATTTTGCGGATTTTCTTCTGGGGATTCCGGATACAAGCTCGATCGCGTTCGGCAATGCCGACAAGTACTTTCGAGAATCGGTCTATGATGCTTACGCCACGGATGATTGGCGAATCGGCCCCGAACTCACCGTGAATGCGGGGATGCGTTGGGAGTATGGCGCTCCTATCAGCGAGCTCTATAACCGGCTGGTGAACCTCGATATCGCTCCCGGCTTCGCGGCAGTTGCGCCGGTCCTGGCGAGCGATCCAATGGGTCCGCTAACCGGGCAAAAATATCTCAACTCGCTCGTCCGCCCCGATAAGCTGGGTTTCGAGCCGCGCGTCGGCCTCGCCTGGCGTCCCGTTTCCGGATCGTCCATGGTGGTTCGCGCCGGATACGGCATTTACTACGACACTTCGGTCTATCAGACCATCGCCGTCCAGATGGCGCAACAACCGCCGCTATCGAAGACCTTGAGCGTCCAGAACAGTTCCGCCGATCCGCTTACGCTGGCCAATGGTTTCATCGCGTCTCCATCCATCACGTCCAACACCTATGCCATCGACCCTAACTTTCGCATCGGGTATGCGCAGAACTGGCAGTTTTCGGTGCAGCGCGACCTGCCGGGCTCGCTGCAAATGACAGCGAGTTACCTCGGCATCAAGGGAACACGCGGCGCGCAGGAATTCCTGCCTAACACTTTTCCGATTGGCGCGGTGAATCCCTGCCCGACATGTCCAACTGGGTTCGCCTACCTCACGTCCAACGGCAACTCAACGCGCGAGGCCGGCCAAATTCAATTGCGGCGAAGGCTGCACAACGGTCTTACCGGAATATTGCAGTACACCTACTCGAAATCAATCGATGATGACGCCGCGCTGGGGGGCCAAGGCGCTTCGACAGGTGCTCAGAACAGCAATGGGCCGAATTCGTTCAATCCGGGGGCCACTGTGTTGACGGGAACAGCGCCGCAAAACGGGGCGAGTCCCCTGATCGCTCAAGACTGGCTCGACCTGAAGGCTGAGCGGAGCCTCTCGAGTTTCGACCAACGACATCTTCTGAGCCTGATGGCCCAATACACAACCGGCATGGGGATGGGCGGAGGAACACTGCTGAGCGGTTGGAAAGGCGCGCTCCTGAAGGAATGGACCTTCCTCGCGCAAATCACCTTGGGCAGCGGTCTGCCTGAGACTCCTATCTATCTGGTTCCGGTGGCGGGCACGGGAGTAACAGGAACTATCCGGCCGAATTACACGGGCGCGCCGCTGTACGCTGCTCCTTCCGGTTTCTTTCTGAATCCCGCGGCTTACACCGCCCCGCTGCCGGGTCAATGGGGGGATGCGGGCAGAGATTCAATCATCGGTCCCGTGCAGTTCGCCTTGAATGCTTCGCTAGGACGCACATTCCGACTCACTGACCGCTTCAATCTCGACCTGCGCGTTGATTCCACCAACGCGCTGAACCACGTTACTTACACGGCATGGAACACGACTGTAAACAACGCGCAGTTTGGGTTGCCCATCGCCGCCAACCCGATGCGCAGTATGCAAACCACGCTGCGCTTGAGGTTCTAAAATGCGACACGGCGTTCTGATGTTTATCGCTTGGACGCTGGTTGCGACGGCGCAGCAGATCGGGCAGAACGCGCCCGCCGGTTCCAACCAAACGGCCACCTTCAGCGCCGGCGCTCAGCTAGTGGTAGAGACCGTCGCGGTCAAGGACAAGAATGGAAACCCGATCCAGGGCTTGGACGCGAAAGATTTCACTGTCACCGAAGATGGCGTGCCGCAAGCGATTCGTTTTTTCGAGCACGAAGCGTTGCCCGACAGCTCGGTTGCGGCGAATCCATCGCAACCTGAGCATATCCATATCTATGACAAGCTCGGTCTGATGAAAATTCTTCCCGACACGCCCGGGAGCGCCCGTTACAAAGACCATCGACTGTTGGGGCTCTATTTCGATATGACGGCCATGCCGCCGACCGATCAGTTACGCTCGCTCGGGGCTGCGAAGAATTTCGTGCGAGCTCAGATGACGCCGGCGGATCTCATCGCCATCCTGCGTTATTCGGGCGGGGCCGTTGAGGTGCTGCAGGATTTCACCAATGACCGCGACCGGCTGTTGAGCATCATCGAAACGATGATCGTAGGAGAAGGGCAAGGCCTCGATGAATCGACCAACGATGCCAGCGCTTCGGATGTCGGGGCTGCGTTCGGGCAGGACGACACGGAGTTCAATATTTTCAACACCGATCGTCAGTTGGCAGCGCTTCAGACGGCTGTGAACATGCTGGGACAACTCAACGAAAAGAAATCCTTGATCTATTTTGCGAGCGGGCTGCATCTGAATGGGCTCAGTAACCAGGCGCAACTGCATGCTACCATCAATTCCGCGGTTCGCGCCGGGGTGACGTTTTGGCCAATTGACGCGCGCGGTTTGGTTGCGCAGGCTCCTCTGGGCGACGCCACGAGAGGATCGCCTGGAAACATCGGAATGTATTCCGGCGCCGCGGCGCTAGCCAACACGGCGAATTTCCAGCAATCGCAAGATACGCTCTATGCTCTCGCGTCCGACACAGGGGGGAAGGCACTGCTCGATTACAACGACCTCACCAAAGGAATCGCGCAAGCCGAGCAGTCCGTTTCCAGCTACTACATCATCGGTTATTACACCAGCAATGCCGCGCTGGACGGAAAATTCCGGCGCGTCAGGATCTCGCTGAACACGAATCTGTCAGCGGACTTGGACTATCGCCGAGGCTATTTCGCGGGCAAACAGTTCAGCAAGTTTACCGCTTCCGATAAAGAACGCCAGCTAGAGGACGCGCTGATGTTACCCGACCCGATCACGGAACTCACGATCGCCATGGAAGTAGATTACTTCCAGTTGAACCGGGCAGAATACTTCGTGCCCATCGTGGTGAAGATTCCGGGCCGGGAATTGGTTTTAGCCAAGAAGCGGGGCGCTGAACACACGCTGATCGATTTCGTCGGCGAGATCAAAGATAACTACGGCACAACCATCACCAATGTGCGCGATAAGGTGGATGTCAAGCTGAGCGACGCGACGGCGCTTGAATTGTCAAAACGCCCCATCGAATACGACGCCGGTTTCACGCTCCTTCCGGGAAAGTATGCGATCAAGTTTCTCGCCCGCGACGCCGAAACAGGGCGGATCGGAACCTTTGAAACTACTTTTGTCATTCCGAACCTGAACAAGGAGGACAAGCAAGTCCCTATCAGTTCCGTGGTCTTGAGCAGCCAGCGCGTCGACCTCAAGGATGCGCTCTACAATGCGGCAAAGGGGAAGAGCAGAGAGGAGCCCGCCAATCCACTCGTTCAGAGCGGCCAAAAACTAATTCCCAGCGTGACGCGCGTATTCAAGCGGGACCAGGAACTGTATGTGTACCTGCAAGCCTATGAGCAGGGAGCGGTGGCCACGCAGCCTCTGGTTGCATTTGTCAGCCTGTACCAGCAGCGGAAGAAAGCGTTCGAAACACAGCCCATCGAGGTGAAGACTGGATCGAATAATCGCGTAAAGACAATGCCTCTCGAATTCAGCATTGCCCTAAACGATGTTTCGCCAGGCAAGTACGAATGCCAAGTGACGGTGCTCGATCCCACTGCACGGAAGGCGGCGTTCTGGCAGGCTCCGGTCGTGATCCTGCCGTAAACCAAGACCTGAGCGTCCCGCACGGTCATCAGCTTCTCAGCTGTTGTATGTTGTTTCTGCTGTCTTCACTTTTGAAAGTTGAGTCTCAAATGATTAGAGTTTCTCCTGTCCTGCTGCTCGTTGCGGCGACCGCCGTTGCACAGATCAAGCCACTGGATCGTAACGGACAGAGCATCACGATTGAGCCATACGCAGCCAATATCGCCCGAATCACGCTGAGCAAAATTCCCAAGGAGGCCGAAGCCGGTCCAGGCTACGGTTTTGTGGCCACCCCAGACGAGACCGGCTGGAAACACGCAGTGTCTGCGAACGGAGCCGACACGTACACCAGCTCGCGCATGATGGTGACCGTGGCGCCGGGGTATCGGCGTAATCCGAACGCAAAGCTGCCGGACACCGCGAAGTTCTTCTCAGGCTCGACTGCAGGGGCTCATATTTCGATTACTCTCCCGGATGGCTCGTCCTTGGTTGACATGGACGGCTGGGAGATGGCCGACCTAAATCAGAAAGACGACACTCTCAAGAACGCACGCGGGATCAAGCCGGAAGATCTGCCGCTCTACACTGTGGGCGCAAGTTTCAGCGCAGCCGATGACGAGCACTATTACGGGCTCGGTGAAAACCAGGAAGGCTATCTCGACCACCGGCAGCGGCCTATTACGTGCGCGGCGAACTATCTGGCGCCAGCTTCGCCGAGCTATTGTGTACCGTTCGTGGTCACAAACAGAGGCTATGGCATAGTTTGGGACAATCCGTCATCCACCACAATCTATCCCGCGTTTGACGGTCACACAAGGTGGACCTCGACACTTGGCACGCGCGTCTCCTTCTTTGTCATTGCGGGCAAAACAACCGACGAGATCTACGGCGGTTATCGCCGCTTAACCGGCGAAACACCCATGCTGCCCAAAAGCGCTTATGGATTTATCCAGTGCAAGCAACGCTATAGTTCTCAGGCTGAGGTTCTGGCCGTTGCCAAGGGCTACCGCCAGCGCCACCTGCCCCTCGACATCCTCGTGGTGGATTGGTTCTACTACACCAAAATGGGCGAGTACGACTTCGACCCCGAGAAGTGGCCCGACCCGGCAGCGATGAACAAGGAGCTGCATGCGGAGAACATAGAGACCATGATCAGCGTCTGGCCTCGTTTCGCGCCGGGCTCGCGCTACTACGACTTCCTGCTCGGCAAAGGCTGGTTTGAGCATTATGCGAATGGGATGCCTGCCACTCCCGACAATCCTGCTGAAGGAAAGCCGATCGATGGCCTGCCTTATGACAAGGCGGGATCAGATATCGACACCACCAACCCGGACGCCGCCAAGTGGTGGTGGAATTTGATTCATGACAACATCGCCTCGAAAGGCTTCGATTATTTCTGGGCGGATGAGACCGAGCCCGACCTCCCTCCCGATGGGGGTTATTTCAGCGTCGGTCCAGGAACACGTTACTTTAATGTGTACCCACTCTTCCACACCGCCGCAATTTACGAAGGAGTACGGCGAGACGGAGTGCGTCCGGGCGCCAAGAACCGCTCACTCGTTTTGGCGCGCGATGCTTACCTGGGCGCGCAGCACAATGGCACAATCTTCTGGTCCTCTGACATCTCACCAACCTGGGACACTCTGCGGCGGCAGATTCCGACGGCCCTGAACGTGGCGGCTTCCGGCATCGCGTATACGGGGAACGACATTGGAGGTTGGCAGGGGCTGCCTTACCAGCACGCCCCGGCACGCCCGCCGCTCATTGATCCCTCCGGCGCGAGAGAGAACGTCATGCACGATGACGATTATCCCGAACTGTACGTCCGCTGGTTTGAGTTCGGAACTTTTCTACCAACCATGCGGACGCACGGCACCCGCAAGTTTAACGAGGTGTGGAGCTACGGGCCGGAGGCCGAGCCGATTCTGGAAAAATATCTGAAGCTGCGCTACACGTTGATGCCGTACATCTACTCGCTGGGATGGTTCACGCATCAGACCGGCGCGCCATTCATGCGAGCTCTCTTCATGGACTTTCCCGGCGACAACAAAGTCTTCGACATCCGCGATGAGTACATGTTCGGTCCGGCGCTGCTGGTGGCGCCTGTGATCGAGCAGGGCGCGACCTCCCGCGACGTGTACCTGCCTGCAGGTCGAGACTGGTATAACTATTGGACCAATGAGAAGATGCATGGCGGCCAGACGGTCACAGTGCGAGCGCCGATTGATACGCTTCCCCTCTTCGTCAAAGCCGGCTCGATCCTGCCGCTCGGCTCGCCCGTCGAAAGCACGCGGGACAAACAGCGCTTGGAGAAGATCAAGGTGTACCCGGGCGCAAACGCGGAGTTTACACTCTACAATGACGACGGGTTCACGTACGCCTACGAAAAAGGTGACCACCAGATTACGACGCTGCGGTGGGATGACTCGAGCGGCAAGCTGACGCAAGAAGGTTTCAAAGCATGGGAACAGAGCGATAAGGATCTGCTGGATGTGGTGATGAAGTAAACAGGGCGGAACGCGGTTGGTTGCATATACTCAGAAGATGTTCGACGATCGAGATTGGAGCTAGGAGCAAGCGGGCATGACACTCTCGGGACCACTCCTTAAGAGCACCATAGTAGCCGCGCTCGGCGGCCTTCTCTTCGGCTTCGACACTGCCGTGATTGCAGGTACAACCGCGGGATTGACCAAAAACTTCGCTTTATCGCCGAACAAATTGGGGCTCACGGTCGCCATAGCGCTGATCGGAACGATTCTCGGCGCCATGTCGGCGAGCATTCCGGGAGACCGCTACGGGCGGCGGGATAGCCTCCGCGCGATGGCAGTGCTTTACCTTATCTCCGCTCTGGGGTGCGCGTTTGCGTGGAATTGGTATGCACTGGTGGCGTTTCGTTTGATCGGCGGCCTGGGAATTGGCGGATCGTCCGTATTGGGGCCAATGTACATCGCTGAGATTGCTCCCGCTAAATGGCGGGGCCGCCTGGTGGGCGTTTTTCAGTTCAATGTCGTGACCGGGATCCTGCTCGCATATTTTTCGAATTACCTGGTTGGATTAGCATCGCTGGGCCCAAAGGATTGGCGCTGGATGTTGGGCGTCTCGGGTATACCGGCATTCTTTTTTTTCGCCATGCTATTCGGGATTCCGCGCAGCCCGCGCTGGCTCGCTTCGAAAGGCCGCGTTCCAGAGGCGCGCTCGGTGCTGACGTTGATCGGCGAAGAAAATGTCGAAGCAGAGCTGCAGGACATCGTCGTATCCATCGATATCGAGCATGGGCACGGGAAAGAGCCGCTGTTTCTCTGGAAGTATCGGATTCCCATTTTCCTGGCTGTATCGATCGCGATGTTCAATCAGCTTTCCGGGATCAACGCCATCCTCTATTACTTGAACGACATTTTTGCGCGCGCCGGATTCAGCAAGGTATCCGGTGATTTGCAATCCGTTCTTATCGGGTTCACAAACCTGATATTCACCGCGCTCGCGATGTCAATCATCGATAAGGCGGGACGTAAAACGTTATTGCTGATTGGAAGCCTTGGCATGACGGTGTGCCTCGGGGGCGTTGCAGCAATCCTCCTGGCAGGCACGCACCAGGGCCTCTTGGTTTGGCTCCTGGTGGGCTTTATTGCCTTCTTCGCGTTTTCACAGGGCGCGGTTATTTGGGTGTTCATCAGTGAAGTTTTCCCGAACCGTGTAAGGGCGAAAGGACAGAGTTTGGGAACCCTCACGCACTGGCTGGTAAACGCGGCAATTTCCTGGACCTTTCCTGTCATCGCGTCTCATTCCAGGGGCGCTCCGTTTATCTTCTTCTCAGCGATGATGCTGGTGCAGTTCTTCGTGGTGCTGATCGCCTACCCGGAGACCAAGGGCCTTTCGCTTGAAGAGATGCAGAGAAAATTCGGCATCGCGTAAACCTCGCCGGACTTGACTGGGGGAGAGAATCGGCCGATAATGGGTCGTATACGACACGTCGTAGACGACATGAGTTCCGAAATTATCACATACATTGACGCCGCGTGGATCATCACCGGCATTCTCTGGCTCATCAGTAGCTTCACAGCGAAGCCAACTACCAGAAGGCAGTCAGCAGGCTCTCGGGCCATTCAAGCCGCACTATTGGTTCTTTCTTTCTTTTTACTCTTCAATGAGAGAGCGCGCGCGGGTTCGCTCGCCTGGCGCTTCGTGCCGGTTTCCAACGCGGCATCGTACATGGGACTGATATTGACGCTTGCCGGGATCTGTTTCGCCATCTGGGCGCGTTTTTCTTTGGGACGCAACTGGAGTTCGACCGTGACGGTAAAGGAGGACCACAGTCTCGTGCGGGGCGGTCCTTATAAGATCGTGCGCCATCCCATCTATTCAGGATTGTTGCTCGCTTCGCTTGGTACGGCGCTCGCGGTAGGAGAGGTACGGGGCTTAATAGCGGTTACTGTGGCATTGGCCGGCTTCCGGCTGAAGTCTCTGGTAGAGGAGAGATTCATGAGAGAGGAATTCGGGACGGAGTATATCCGGTATCAGCGCGAGGTGAAGGCGCTGATTCCATTCCTATGGTGAAGACGGCGAAACGTAACGAGCAAAAAGTCGTTCACCTGGCGCAGGAGATCGATCGTGACCTCCGGGTCATTAGAGAGATATTGAGAAGACCGGTTGAGACTGAGTTTGCACGCGGTGAGCTGACCGGTCCTCAACGAAGCATTATGCAGCTTCTTACGCGTTCGGACGGCCTAAGCTTGAAAGAGCTCAGCAAACAGGCCGGGTTGGCACACAGCACTGTTTCGGGAATTATCGACCGGCTCGAGAAGCGAGGCATGGTTGAGCGGCAGCAGAGCGCGGCCGACGCCCGTTTCACGACGATTGCGGTTTCCGAAGAGGTTCGTACGTTTCTGCGCGACACGTTGCCCGCGCTTACGATCCATCCGCTGGTTGAAGCTCTACGCGGCGCGAAATCGAGTGAACGCAAAAGCATTGTTAAGGGATTGCGCGCGCTGCGGCGGTTGTTAGAGGCGGAATGATCAGCTTCGACGTGGAGTCCACGGCCACTCCGTTATTTGACGGGCGCGCCACAGATATGCGGCGATTCCGAAAGCCAACATGGCGAAGCCGCTGAGAATGTAGGCGGCTCCGCTCGAGGCTAAAATGAAAATCCAGCCTGCCAGCGCAATCAATACCGGTAAGGGATAGAGCGGCATCGAGAATGGCCGGACAATGTGCTTTCGGTAGCGGCGGATCAGGACAACGGCGATGCATTGCGCCGCGAACTGAGTCACTATCTGGATCACGATTAAGGCCTTAATGAGAGCCTCAAGGCTGAGCAGGCAAGCCGCCGCAGAAACAACTCCCATGAACAAAACCGAGAAAGATGGAAAATCGCGAGCGGGATGCAAGCGGGCAAACGGGGAGAAGAAGCGGCCTTCCGATGCCGCCGCGAACGGGACTCGCGTATAGCCGAGCAAGACGCAAAACACGGACGCGAACGCGACCCAGAGAATCAGCGCGGTCATAAACGCAGCTGCTTTCACCCCATAAAGCCGCTCGATATAATCCGAGACGATGGCCTGAGATCCCGCGGCTTCACGCCAGGGCACTACGCCAATGATGGAGAGGCTCATGGCGAGATAGAGGACCGCAAGAATGCCGACGGACAGAAGAACGCATCGGGGAATATTGATCGCCGGATTCTTGATTTCACCGCCTATCAGGCAAACATTGAAGTAGCCGCTGTAGTCATACATGCTCAGCAGCGCGGCTGCGCCGAGTCCCATAAAAAATGCAGGCGACAGGGTGAACGCGCCGGGAGGAAAGTTGAAGGCCCGTGCGGCATTGAAATGCCAAGCGCCGCCCCAAAGGATGACGCCGATGGCGAGCATCAAGCCGGTCCAAAGAACGATGGAGATTTTGCCGATAGATCGAATGTCACGGTAGAGAAGCATGGTCGAAGCGACACAAACCGCGACGGCGATCAGTTTCTTTTCCGGGCCGGTCAGCCAGGGGAGCAGATACCGCCCGTAATCGGCGAACCCTACCGCACCGGAGGCGGCGGTGAGAGGCGCTACGAGCATTACCTGCCACAAGAAGAGGAAACCCATGAGGCGTCCAAGGGAATGGGGGCCAAACGCCTGTTGCAAGTACTCGTAAGAGCCGCCTGAGCCCGGCATGGCTGCTCCGAGCTCAGCCCAAACCAAGCCGTCGCAGGTTGCGATCAACGCGCCCAATATCCAGCCCAGCAGCGCCTGCGGCCCGCGCATGGTGGAGAGGATCAGGGGGATGGTGATAAACGGGCCGACCCCCACCATGTTCAGCATGTTCGAGGCGAGGGCGGGAAACAGCCCCATCCCTCGCTTCAGGCCGGATCTAGCGTGCTCGCGAACGCCGGTGCTCACCGAGCAGGAGTGTCCAGCGAGGTCAATGGCTTGACCGCTACCTCTTTGAAAAAGACAATATCGTTGTCGCTGTGATTCTGCAGGCCTATGTATCCGAGATCAGGACGCCTACCGCGCTCGGGTTCAAACTTCAGCTTTTTCGGCGGCGTCGGGTCTCCTTCCGTATAGTCGGTCACCTTCACCCCGTTTACGGTGATGATGGTGCGCGGACCATCGAGCGTGATCTCCATCGTGTTCCACTCAGGTCCCGGCTTGCCGGGCCGCGCCAAGGGTTTGGTCAGCGAATACAAAGTGCCGGTGACGTGGTATTCGTCCTCTCCGGGCGCCACATTGTCGATTTGTACTTCGTATCCGCGATTCACGGGCATCCAAGGTTCCGTTGGAGCCTCTGGAATGCGAATAAATACGCCGGAGTTGTCGTTTTGATCGCGCATCTTATATACCACGCGGATGACGCAATCGCCGAGCTTGTTCTCAGTCCAATACAGCAGCCCCATGCCGCCGTGAGTTTGTATCAGGCCGTTTTCGACGGTCATCCCGCCTGGGCCAACGTGCTTCCAGCCATTCAAGTCCTTGCCGTCAAATAGCTGCTTCCATTGATCATCGGGAGGGCCGGCCCAGAGCACGCCAGCCACGATTAGCAGAAACGCCAAAGATCGATTCATATTCGAAGACTATATCAAGCCGGGCGTGATATAAACTTGCAGTGAACTTCAGACTATGAATCTGCTCCCGCACGATCAGAAGTTTTTCGATCTCTTTCACCAGCATGTACGAATCCTGTGTCAATCCTCGCAACTTCTGGTCTCCGGCCTGAATGCGGGATATCAGGGGATGTGCGACATTTCCAAGGAAATGGAAGCTTTGGAAAAGAACGGCGACAACATCATTCATGAGATCTTTCGGCGGCTGCAAGCCACGTTTATCACTCCGTTCGATCCGGAAGATATTCAGACGCTTGCGACTACTCTGGACAACGTTCTGGATTCCATTGAAGACGCGACCTTCCGCATTGTGGCTTACCGGCTGGATCCGATTCCGGAAGCTGCCATTCGCATGGGCCGGATGATTGACGATTCTTGTAAAGCTCTGTCCCGAGCCTTGATCTCATTGAAGGACCGGAATCCTGTCTGGGATGACTGCATTGAAATACATCGCCTGGAAAACGAAGCCGATGCGGTGGAACGAACGCTGGTTGGAAACCTCTTCAGCTCACATATGGATCCGCTCTTGCTCATCAAACAAAAGGAAGTATTTGAGATTCTCGAGCAGACCACGGATTATTGCGAAGACGTGGCGGATGTAATCCAAAATGTTGCAGTAAAGAACAGCTAAGCGCGCCATGTCCATGTTCGGACTCGTGGTTCTCATTATTTGTATCGCTCTGGTTTTCGATTTTGTGAATGGCTTCCACGATGCGGCGAATTCTGTCGCGACCGTCGTAGCAACCAGAGTGCTGAGTCCCGTGCAGGCTGTGGGGATGGCAGCGGTATTCAACTTTCTCGCCGCGTTTTTCCTTGGGACAGGCGTTGCTTCGACGGTAGGGAAGGGCTTCGTCAACATAAACATTGTCACTCCGTACGTTTTGCTGGCAGGACTGATCGGCGCGGTTACCTGGAACGTTTTGACCTGGTATCTCGGACTTCCCATCAGCTCTTCACACTCGCTGATCGGCGGTTATGCGGGCGCCGCGCTGGCGAAGGCAGGATTCAACGGGCTAATCATTGGGAAATGGCCCAGTACGTTGGCATTCATCGTGCTGGCTCCGCTTATCGGCCTCATTGTCGGATATGCGC
>JBAUUG010000097.1:0-2662 GCA_049582585.1 Bryobacteraceae bacterium
GAATGTACTTCGGCGTTTGCGGCGGATACGAGAAAAAGTAGAGCAACGGTGATTCTTCGGGTGAACACTAATTCATGCTAACTGAATGCTTCACGACCACTCCCTCACGGTCGTGGCTCGGAAAGAGTCGGGAATTTGAGCGGTGTTTTGGTGAGCTTCAGGTGGCGGGCACCGTTCGCGGAGCACCACCGGGAGCAAGCTTCAACTGAGGCTCTCGCTCTGTTTCCTCGATCAGCCGCTTGACGATCCGCTCATCGATATCGGAGACGTGTTCGATCTCAGCGGGATAACGAATGAAGATCTCATATCCGGCATTCGTGAAGAGTACGCGGCTCACCGGTTTCGGAGCGGGCATCTGCATGTTGATGGATTGTTCGAATGCGGCGTGCTGGCTCTCAATGATTCCCTTATAGTCGTTGTAAACCGACTCGACCCCGCTCGTCAGGCGCTCGCGCGCGGATTTGTGTTCCACCTCCGGAACGAGAGTGGTAGAGACTGCATGCCAAATGTATTCGGTGCCCGGCGCCTGCTTCAGCAAAGCGTAGGCCTGGAAGATGATGGAATTGGCGAACACAGCCACTCGGCCGCTCGAGTGAATGTCCACTCCAGCTCCGGCGAACTCCATGACGGAGAAGCGCACCAGCCCAATGTCTATGACCTGTCCGGTGACTCCGGACACAGTTACCCGATCGCCGACTCGCAAACCGTAGCGGCCGATCAGGAAGAAGTATGCAACCACCGACAAGATCACGTTTTGCAGCGCGAGGGCCAATCCGGCGGTTATGAATCCGACGAAGGTCGCGACTGAGCTGATGCTGGTAAAGAAACCCAGCGCGACAACCAGCACAATGCCGAATGTGATCACAAAGCGCCTGACCAGCATGAACTGCCTGCGGCGGCGAGGCTCTCGAACGTATCGGAAAATCGTCCTGCGCCAAACCTCTGAGAGAACCAGGACGAACACGATGGCGACGAGCAGGACGCCCAGCCGGATTCCTAAATACCGCAGCGTTGAGCTGTACTGCCGATCGATCGCGCTGCGCCAATCCGCGAGGCCGCTGCGGCTCGACTGAAGCACAATGCCTTGCTCGCTCAATGGCGTCATTACGTCCGCAGCTTGCTTGAAGCGATCCGCCAGCGTGTCCAGCTGTTTGCGTGCCGCGTCAAGCTGAGCGGGATCGGTCTGGGCGATGGAAGCGTTTGCAATCGCGTCGCCCTGGCTGATAGAGGCTCGCAACAAACTTCGGAAGGGGAGCTTCAGCTTGTCCATTTCGGCGAGCAATGCGGCTGTTTCCGCGATTAGCGAATCGATTTCGGCACGCGCATTGGCGAGGGAGACCGCCTTCGTCACCAGGGTGACAATTCCCGCCGATTCCGGATGAAAGGCCTGAGATGCGAGCGCTTGCGCCCCCGGAGCATTCGTCTTTTGAGCGCTGTTGAGAACGCCCGGGATAGAGTCTGAGTTTGCGAGATCATTGATCTGGGCGAGCAATCCGCTTCCGCCTTTTGGGGTATTCGGCCCTCGTTCAAACGACACGACATTCTTGACGGCAGCTTGAAATTCTTTGGCGAGATTCAGATCCGCCGAGAGCGTATCGCGCTGTGAAGTTAAAATCGCTCGCTTGCGCCCCGCAGACTTATCGATCTGTTGCGTGATGGTCTCGATTTCAGATTCCAGCTTCGAGATTCGATCATTTGCCTGGGCGACTGCTTGTTCAAGGCTTCGGCTCGCGGACGGCGCGGCGGAAGTATTGGCGCCCGGATTGCTGTTCTTCGCTAATGCATTCGCTTCCGCGCGAGCGAACGTAAATGCGAGCTGGACAACTCGCTTCGAGCTTTCGCGTACGTTGTCTTGGAGCAAGAGGTTTTCAGGCGCGGTGGGTGACTGATCGACGCTATTGACGTGCCGATACCAGCCGATGGTCTGGTTGAGGTGCTGCAAGACGTCTTGCGGATTCAGGGTCTGAGCCGGAGCTCGAAGAGCGATCAAGCAGAGAACTAAGCAGAGAGCTAAGCAGAAAACAAGGCGCCGCATTGGCATCTTTACGAGAGCAGTATTCCGGCGATACAAGCCGACATGAAGTTTGCCAGTGTTCCGACGAACATCGCTTTCAGGCCCAGCCTCGCGAGATCCGATTTCCGCGATGGCGCAAGCGCGCCGATCCCGCCGATTTGAATCGCGATCGAGCTTAGGTTGGCAAAGCCGCACAAAGCGAAGGTAGCGATGACGAAGGAGCGCGGCTGCAACAGCGCTTTCACCTTGCCGAGGTCGACAAACGCCACAAACTCATTGAGCACCATCCGCGTGCCCAGCAGGTTGCCGATAGTAGCGCAATCGTTCCAACTTACTCCCAGCGCCCACGCCACGGGCGCAAATATGAGAGCGAGGATACTCTGCAGAGACGCGGGAACCCAGGAAATATAGGAATGAATCCAGCCGAGCCCCCCGTTGATCATTGCAATCAACGCGAGAAATGCGATTAGCATACCCGCGATGTTCAGCGCCAGGTTCAGCCCATCGCCCGCGCCGCGCGCCGCCGCGTCAATGACGTTGACGCCGGGCTTTTCAATCTCGACGGTGACTGTGCCCAGAGTTACGGGCCTTCCGGTTTCCGGCACGAACATTTTCGAAAGCATGATCGTCGCCGGCGCGGTCATAACC
>JBAUUG010000098.1:0-24940 GCA_049582585.1 Bryobacteraceae bacterium
GCCTTGAGATGTTCGGGCGCAATCATTACGTTCCCATATTGAAGGGACGAGAGGGCGAGTATGGCGCCCTCCAGACGCTGGCTCCGTCGACGCGCCAGGCCGTTACACCTTTGATTGAAATACCACCGATTCCCTGGGATTTCGCGGAGGAGGGGCCTGCCAAAACTGTCGACCAGCATTTGAAGAAAGTCGGACAAAAGATCGATCGCGCCTGGGGGTCTAGCAGGCGGCTGTTCTTGGACCTGCTGTGGATCCCAGAAAGCGAGCGTCTGGCCGATGGTTCTCACCCGTTGTCTCACGTCTTCCAGTCTTTGCGGGCACGCCAAGTCCCAGCCGTTCCAGTCGTCAGTCTGGTCAGAGGCGATGAGTACCTACGGGCGTGCCGTGCGATTGTCGACCAGGATCACCGCGGAGTCTGTATTCGCATTCAGCGCGAAGACTTCGGAGACTTTGAAGATGTCGACGCCATCGTCGGGCGTATTCTCGACGCTGTCGACGTCAGGGTGCGGGATTCTGATCTTGTCTTCGACCTCCGAGCGCTTACACCCGATGAACGCAATCTTCATGTCGACGCGGTGATCGGATTCATGAATCGTCTTCCTCGTCTGCGCGAGTGGCGCACATTCACGGTTGCTGCTACATCTTTCCCGCAGAATCTGACTGGGCTGCCGCCATCTGACGCGTCTTTAATTCCTAGGCAGGAATGGCACCTCTGGACGGAGATCTACCGGCGCCGAAATCAGCGGATTGATCGTGCTCCCACCTTTGGAGACTACGCGATTTCACACCCTGAACCGGCGGAGGTAGATCCTCGCGTTATGCGCCCATCCGCGAGTGTCCGCTACACGTGCGATGCAGCGTGGCTCATTCTAAAGGCTAGAAACCTCAGAGACCACGGATACAAGCAGTTTCATGACGTGTGTCGGGTGCTAGTCCGCAGGCCGGAGTACTGCGGCCGGCAGTTCAGTTGGGGCGATCAATATATCGATGACTGCGCGGCAGAACGAGTCGGTACAGGGAATCTGACGACGTGGCGCAAGGTCGGGACGTCCCACCATCTTGCGTTCGCGGTTCATCAGATCGCCAACGAGACCGGCTCCTGAGGCGGGAGCAAACCATCGCCTTCAGCTCCGGTAAAGGCACCCCGGTCGCGAGAGTTTCCCAAAGAACGCGCCGCGGCTTGCTCTTCATGGCTTTCAACGGGCCGATTTGACCCAGGAGTTCGAGCACCTCGTCGCGCCACAGCAGCTGTACGAGTGAACCGGGGTCCACGCTCGGGTTCGTCGATTCGCCGCGGACGTACTCGATTTCCAGAGGCACCGATGAACTACCGCCTTTGGCGACCTGAATCGCCCACCATAAAGGAATCAATCTCTCAGCCGTGCGTAGGTGGCGCTCCGCAACGACGACGGTCACCATGTCGAAGATCCGATTGTACGTTGCGGCCTGGGACGACAACCGTAGTAGCGTGTCTTGATCACTCTTAATCTCGTAACCTTTTAGCACGCCGTTGACAACGGCGATGTCTACGCGAACGGTACCACGGCAGAGGCCCAGCTCCTCGATAATCATCGTAGTACCGTCGCCATTGAGGGTTCCTTCGAGGTGCTGACGAAGAACGCGGCGAATGTCGGCATCTCGCATCCTCAGTCACGATATCAGATGGTGTCGCGGACGCGAAAATCTCTTCCTCGCCCGGACATTCTGGTCAAATTCATCTGGGCTACAGGAAACCTACGATGAAACGTGCCATAAGTGTTCCGTGCATTCGCAAACCCTTAAATTAGACTAATATCCTTGCATCTCCTCCGAAGTGGCATCTTCGCCTGCGTAGACGTCCTTCAAAATTGTGGGGATGGGGACGGCGTCTTGCAGCGAACGCCGAGGCGAATTGGGTGGGAAACGCCCTGCAGGCCTGGACATCGGAAGCGGGCGTAACGGCTGTGCCGATGTTTCGAGCCATCAACAAAGCCGGTCGGATTCCGGCGTATGGCCTTCACTCCTAAGGTGATCTGGGAGGTTGTCAAGCGCGCGGCTCCATTGTGCGGACGGTCAAACATCGCTCCCACGATCTGCGACGCACTTGCGCAAGGTCATGTCATTTGGCGGGGTGCCAGGTTGGAGACTAGCATGGCGGAGCAAGCGGGCGGTGGGGCTTGGGGCGGATTTTGGGTGCAGGGTGATGGAAGGAAAGGGTGGGGGAAATATTTTGATGGGGCGTGAACGAGGTTGGCGGCTTGGATCACGGAGCAGATGCGCCGGGTTAGGACGAATCACACACGAACGCTGGAATGCGTGTAGCTAGAGAGGCTTGCGATTCAAGGGGAAGCCTGGGGCGTTGTAGGTCAGGTGAAACGGATTCCAGTCGACAAGCCGAGTTAAGCGTAGCGATCGTGTTCAGTGAGTGCATTGGCGATCTATCACGTGGCGGTGTAAGGGTTCAGAGAGCAGGGAATGGAAATCTGGCTCGCGAAAATAGCAATTGACATTCAAGAGAAATCAACTACCATATGGTTGTGGATCGGCTGGGTACAACATTTGCGGCTTTATCTGATCCGACGCGGCGCGCGATGATCGAGCGGCTCTCGCGTGGGCCTGCCTCTGTCCACGGATTGACCCAACCGTTTGCCCTTTCGCAGCAGATGATTTCAAAACACATTGCGTACCTGGTGCGGGCGCGGATTGTGATCAAGACGAAGCGTGGACGAGAGAGTATCTGCAAGCTCAGGCCAGAGTCGATCAAGGCAGTCAGCGACTGGGCGATCCGCTATCGCCAGTTCTGGGAAGAGAGTTTCGACAAGCTGGATGTGGTTGTGAATCAAATGAAAAAAGAGGAGGTCAGAGATGACAAAAAGCACGGTGAGTGAGACAGAGCGGATGGTCGTCACAAGAGTTTTTGATGCCCCGCGCGCATTGGTTTGGAAGGCGTGGACAGACCCGAAGTATGTGATGCAGTGGTGGGGGCCGAAGGGTTTTACTGCGCCTGTTTGCAAGATGGATTTTCGCGCAGGAGGAAAATTTCTCTGGTGCATGAGAACGCCGGATGGACAGGAGGGCTGGAATGCTGGTGAATACCACGAGATTGTTCTGCACGAGAAGATCGTTTTCTCCATGTACTTTTCCGACCCGCAGGGAAACAAGGTTGAGCCTTCAGAATATGGAATTGAACATGAGGCCATAGACGATGCGCACAACGTGGTGATTTTTGAGGATTTTGGAAACGGCCAGACGAAACTCACCTTCATTGGAAATGAAACTATGGAGAGCGCAAAAAACAGCGGGCAAGTAGAGGGCTGGAATGAGCAACTCGATAAAGTTGCCGCGGTTGTCGAGGGGCTGGTGCGGGCGAACTAAGAAGTCGAAGTTTTGAAGCTCGTCATGCGCGAGACACAGTCAAGTGCGGCGGCGAAGGCTTAGTTAAAACAGCCTCCCGTCCTTTGGCTGTATCGCCGTGTTTCCGGACAAGTGACCTTGGTCAACTGGCGGCTTTAGCCCACTGCATTTATCAAACATAGACCTGGTCGATCTGCGTTCATTGATCCCGAGAAACGCAATTCCGGTTTCGAGACTGCGCAAAGGCATGTTTCGCAGAAAATGCCGGAATGCCCAAATCGAAACGCAAGCGCAGCTCCAAAACCGTTCTGAGACTGCCTGATCTGGAACAGTCCAGATCCGCAGTCTCAATAGCCTCACGTCCCCAAGCTCGCAACGCGCGTACGATCACGCCATTCGTGACTTTATTGATTGATACTGCTCAGAACCGCGACTCGCGTTCAACAAGTCCGTCGAGACAGCTTGGCGGATAAGGAACGATAGACGCGCATCCGATCAGTAAAACAGTCGCGGCATGGCTGACACTTGAGTGGCTAATTGATCGAACATCACTGATGCGCTGCCGACTTCCGAGCCAAATGCGGCCATGCACGCGATTGTGACTGCGATAACGGGGTTTGGGCCCGGAACGCGCAAAACTATCACCATCCTGTGAACGCAGCTAACCGGCTGGAGGAGCCTTCGTCTAAATCCGCGATGCGATCGAGGCCGTAGGATTAACCAAAAGGAAGCGCCCATTTATCATTCAACCTGATGGTCCCCGTAAACCCACGAATCGCTGCATAGTGCGCGGCGCCGACAAGAGGTGGAACATAAGTGGTTCAATAAGCTTACTCTTCCCATACGATGTCAGGGCGAGAACGGAATGAGAGGCGGCAATGTTATCGGAGCTAAAATTCGCGGTGCGGTTGCTGCTAAAGCAACCAGGTTTTAGCATGATTGCCGCGCTAACCGTGGCGCTAGGTATCGGAGCGACATCGGCAGTTTTCACCTTGATTCAGGGCGTGCTGCTGACCACACCTCCGTATCGCAGCCCGGAACAGCTCGTGCTGCTCGAGTCGGCGCGCACCAATGGACAAAAAATGGACAGTCCCCGCGGCTGGCCGGCTCAGCAGTGGATCGAATGGCAGAAAGAAGCGAAATCTTTTCAGGAGATCGCTGCATATGGATGGACGTTCAACTTCTTGATTCGCAATGATGGCAGCGAGTCCATGCAAGGTATGGAGGTCTCAAGCAGCTATTCACATGTCACGGGGCTGCGACCTTTCGCCGGACGCGGTTTCGTGGAATCGGACTTCAGGCAAGGCCCCGCGAAGGCAATTCTGCTCGGATATGAGTTTTGGCAGCGGGCGTTCGCCGGTGACAAGCAGATTATCGGTAAGACGGTGCACATCAGCCGGTGGCAGGCGCCGCCGACTGTGATTGGGGTCATGGAACCGGGTGTGCGATTTTTACCCTCTCCGGGAGCGGCAAAGGAGCCGAACTACAACCCCAACGCAACCGTGGATTTCTGGATACCGGCCGTTCCAGATCCGAAGTACATGAAGGAGCCGTACTGGAACGTTGTGGCGCGGCTCCGCGACGGGGCTACCGCCAGGCAGGGACAGCAAGAATTGGCAGTGCTGGCAGCGAGAGAGGCTCAGGAGGAACGGAAGTTTGAAGGCTTTGCTCCGCATGCCGAGCCATTGATCGACGAAATGAATGCGAACGGAAAACGCATTTTGCTGCCGCTGCTGGGAGCGGCAGTTTTGGTTCTCTTCATCGCGTGCGGGAACGCGGCGGCGTTGCTGCTGGTGCGGGGACTGCAACGTCAACAGGAATACGCCGTGCGGAGCGCCATGGGCATGAGCCGTGCGGCCCTTCTTAGACAAGTTGTCACCGAGGCTCTACTACTGTCTCTGTTCGGTGGGGTGTTGGGAGTCGGACTGGCGTTCGGCGCCGTGCGTCTGTTCAAAGCAATCGCGGGTCATGCAATTCCGCGATTAGATGCGGTGACAATGGGGTGGGGCATCTTAGGATCGGGAATTGCAGCCGCAGTGCTCGCTGCATTTTTGGCGGCAGTGATTCCGGCGCTACGGGCATTTCGTTTAGATTTGATGGGAGTCATCAAGAGCGCCGGTCCTAAAGCGTCGGCCGGCATCGGAGAGAGGCGATTATTGCGCGCAGTCACGGTGCTACAGACTGCCCTGACTCTGGCGCTGCTGGTGGGAGCAGGATTGCTGATTCATACAATGTTGAAAATCACTCAGGTAACGTCTGGTTTCAGCACAAGTCACATCCTGACCATGAGTGTCACCGACGTGCAGAGCTGGTCCACTTGGGCCACCTTCCATCGTCAAGCACTGGAGCGCGTTGCTTCCGTTCCCGGCGTACAGTACGCAGCGTTCGCCTGGGGAGTACCGCTCACCGGAAACAATTGGCCAGCCACTCTGGAGATTGGGGGCCAGCCACCGGCGCTGAAGGAGAGCGATAAGACAGCTCTCCCGCTGCGTGCGGTGACCCCTGACTACTTCAAGCTGATTGGAATGCGGCTAATGCACGGACGAGAATTTCGCTCGACTGACGACCAGAAGGCGCCGCCGGCCGCCATCGTGAACCAGGCGTTCACCCATCGTTTCTTTCCAAATGGCGACGTGGTTGGCCGAAAATTCTGGCTGAGCGGGCGAGACAAACCTGCCACGCAAATTGTTGGTGAAATCGCGAATGGCCGGACGGACGATCTGACGCAAGAGGCATCACCGGAGATCTATCTTCCGCTGTGGCAGGCGTCCGCGTTTTCAAAACATCTTGTGGTGCGCACTACGGCGAATCCCGCTGCGGTTGTAAGTGCCGTGGAACGTGCGGTTCATTCCATCGATCCAACCGCTGCCATAGAAAACGTAAAAACGCTGGAGCAGATTCGCGACGAATCGCTAGCATCGCGGACGTTCGCGATGCAACTTCTGAGCGGGTTCTCAGCTGTGGGAAGCATTTTGACGCTAGTCGGTATTTACGGCCTGCTTTCGTTGTCAGTGGCATCAAGGCGTAGGGAACTGGCTATTCGCAGCGCTTTGGGCGCGCAACAACAACATATTCGTAATCTTGTTTTCGGTGAAGGGTTTCGGTTGATAGCGGGCGGCGTACTTATCGGAATAGCAGTCGCCATCCTTCTGTCGCGGGCGCTAAGATCCTTTCTTTACGAAGTCCAGCCTGGCGATCCGCTGACTCTTATTGTGGTGGGAGCATTGTTCGTCGCCGTTGGACTCCTTGCCTGCTGGGTCCCAGTCCGGCGAGCCGCTAAGGTCGATCCATTGGAAGCATTACGCTACGAATGATCGCAGTTGGTGGGCCGATATCTGGGTTGCAAACAGCGACTGCGGAGTACAGTCAAGATCATATCGGTATTGAACCTGATTCTGGCGACCATTAGCCGACTTTCATTCGATCTCGGAAACTGACTTGATGATGCCTTCTCAGTACTGTTCTGGGCTTGATGGCCAAGGGGAGCGATCAAGCCCGCGCGACAGCGTTATGGCTGAAGGTCGCCCGCGTACTGAGCGGCAACGATGTTGCGCTGAACCGCTTCCATCGCCTGAGCGTTGGGCATTCCCCTGGTCATCGCGCCCTCAAAGAAGTAGCCTGTGGCCCAGTTGCTGTTGTCGCCGCCGATGCCGAGGATGATGGCTCCTTCCTGTCGCATGGGCTGATAGCCGTTGGGAAGAGGGATGATGCCGGTCGTAGTGAGGGCTCCGGACTGAGCGTTGCCCTGGTATATCGCGTAGGTGTGCTGCCCGTCGCTGCCGCCCATATCGGTCACGAAGGTGGCGCCCGGGGGGACCGCGAGGTGGCCATAGATGCCGTCTTCCATGTCCAGCCCAGCATCGGGACTGCATGGGCTGCCGTGGCACATGATGTTGATAGCGTCCATGTGGCCGGCTTTGTTGTCGAGATTGTTCGTCTCGGCGTTACCGAAGTCGAAGCAGCACTTCTCGTTGAGGTTGAGCGCAGAGGTGACCATGTAAACGCCTTCGGGCTCCCCGTTGACGGCTGTCCCTTTGGGGATGTCGTTGCGGTAGCCCATGCCAGGGGAGATGGCGATGCCGTAGACCCTGTGTCCGCCGATCGTTGCCGGGAGAGTGTTGGCCAGGGCGGGAAGATCGTAGCCGTCAGGGCCGGGGCCGCGTGCTGCGCCACCAGGAGGCGCAGGCGTGAGGTCGTTGTGATTGGGTGACTGGTCGTAGATCTTGGTGATGGTGCAGGAAGTGTTGGCGCAGAACTTGTCCTGGGTTTTGGAGTTGGCGTAGCCGTCGCGGAGGAGGTCGATATCGGTGTGAGCTTTGTCGGACTGCCGCGTTACCTGGTAGAGCGGGCCGCTGTACGCGCGGTACAAAGCGCGCGTGGTGCTGAAGGCAGCCACGCAGGGGGTCGCGGATGCGTAGAGGTCACACGATCGGGGTGAGACCGTTTGCGCTGAACCGGCGCCGGCCGAGGCGATCCCTACGGCGAAAAGAAGAGCTATGGGCGACAAGGTTTTTCCCAACGATGACAGGGGTTTGAATAGTGGCTTGAGTTGCATGGGGTGCCGACCACGGAACCGATTGTCGGCGAGAGTTCCTGACTGCTCTGGCATCTTCGCCCCTCCCTTCGGTTATTTTGCCACCATACCGTTACGCGCCAAGCCGCAGTGTCGACACCAGTGATCCGGAGAAGATACTGCCTTGAAGCTGGCTTGCGGAACGTGACACGTCTGCCGACGGAGCGCCGCTCTGTGCTACTCGGCACTTGATCTGTCGTTCTGTATGTGGTTGCCCGGCACTCCGGGCCGCTGACTTCTAATGCGAGGGCGAACTGGCGACAACAGAGATTCTTGCGGCTAAATGCCGGCTCAGGCGGGTCGGGCTCTTTTGGCCGTCGATGCGCATCAGGAGCGAAGCATTACGAACTCCTGCGTCAACCAGAACTGAAACACCGGGGCGCAATCCCAAGCGGTCGATTTCTCTCAGCTCTGAGGAATTGTGATCGTAAACACTGCTCACCACGGCCGGAACACCGCAGGCCCAGTTGAGCAGGTTCACCTCTTGCCTTGGCGACACCGCCCCGCTTCTTTCAGGGATCACATGTCCATGCGGGTCCAACTGCGGGTCGCCCAGCTTCGCCGCGATCCGGTCTTCGAGCTTCTCCGATATGAAATGTTCCAGCCGCTCTGCTTCCTCGTGAACTTCATCCCACCCATAATCAAGGGAATCGTGCAGAAACCGTTCCAGCAATCGGTGATGCCGCAGAATTTCAAGCGCCCGCTTCTTCCCAGCGGCTGTTAGACGCGCGCCGTGATGCTTCTCGTATTTCACCAACGGTGGCTTGCTCGCCGAAAGCTTCTGGAGCATCCCGGTCACTGACGCAGCGCGGACGCCCAAGCGCTCAGCCAGTCCATTGCCAGGAACCAGCTTGTCCTCGGGGCCGCTCAGTTCCAGAATGGCCTTCAGGTAGTCGTCGACGGATTCTGTGTTGCCAGGACCATCGGATCTAGGTGGCACTAAATCATAGTGTATCGTTCCACTCACGGATCGACTTAGCGAAGCTGCCTATTGCAGAATGCAGCCAATTAATGCTACCGTCTTAATTTAGGCATGCCTAAATATGTAGCTTACGCGATGGTTCTGCTCGCCGTTTGGATTTCGCTCCCGTGGGCCTGCCGTGCACAGGGTGAAACCACCAGCGCCATCGCAGGGCAAGTCCGGGACGCGACCGGCGCCGCGGTACCGGAGGCTCACGTCACAATCTCCAACAACGGAACCGGTCTGACGCGCAGCGTTCCGACCGATAGCGCGGGCCGCTTCCAGTTTCCGCAGCTGACACCTGGTACTTACACCGTGCAAGTGGCCGTACCGGGCTTTGAGGAGCAGCAGAATAACTCGGTTGCGGCGCCGCTTGGCCGCACCCAAATCGTAGATTTCGTTCTGCAGCTGCAGAAAGTAAAGCAGGAGGTCACGGTCGGCGAACAGACGCCGCTCCTCAACACGGAAAACGCAAATACGGCGACGACGATGACCGCGCATGCACTTGAAAATTTGCCGAATCCGGGCGGCGATCTTACTTATCCTCTCCAATTAGCCGCGGGCGCCGTCATGAACACGGCCGGCAGCGGAAACGACTTTGTGGGCGGGACAAATGGCTACGGCAATGTCGAGTTCAACGGTCTTCCCGCGCTTTCAAACGGCTACATCGTAGACGGTTTGGAGACAAACGACCCTTTGACGAACCTCAACAGCGGCCTGTCGACAAATCTTGTGCTCGGCTTGAATTCCATTGCGGAAGTGACGGTCAACACACTGTCCTATGGCGTCGATCAGGGCCGTTATGGCGCGTCTCAGGTCAACTATGTAACGAAGTCCGGCACGAACCAGTTTCACGGTAACCTCTACGAACTGTGGAACGGGTCGCTGCTCAACGCGGCGGATTTCTTTACGAACGCAACGGGGGGAAATCACAAGCCGCGCTCGACAGTCAACCACTTCGGCGGCAGCGTGGGCGGTCCCATCCTCCACAACAAGCTTTTTTTCTTCTTCGACTCCGAATGGGTGCGCATTGCGCTACCTATTGTCACTGAGACAACCGTCCCCACACCAGCTCTGGAGAGCTACATATTGAGCCGGCTTCCAGTAGGCGGACGCGATGCGATCACGGGAGCGCTCTATCCGGCGCAACCCGAGCTGGTTCCTTTTTACAAGAAGTTGTTTTCTCTCTACAGCAACACGGCCGGTACGCCGCTCGCGATGCTGGGGTGTCCGTTCAATACCGCCGGAATCGCCGCAGCCGGCAATCCGCCGAACGGGAACGGCTGTGCGAATCGCCAGAGTGTCTCGCATTCCAGCGATGATCACGAGCAGGTCCAGACCGCACGCGTCGATTACAACATCAACGAAAGGAATATGACGTGGTACCGCTTCCAGGCCGACACGGGTTTGCAGGCTGCCTGGACCGATCCTATAAATCCCGTGTTTGACGCCCTCTCTCCTCAGCCTCTTTACTCATTTGCGGCCGGCTTCACGCACGTTTTCTCTTCGAACCTGGTTAATTATTTCAATCCAGCCTTCTCCTGGTATCAGAGCCTTTTTGGTCCAGCGAATTTAGCGCAGACGCTTTCGGCCTTTCCGATTGTTCTTGAGCCGAGCGGTTCAAGTGCGCCATTCACCGCGCTCGGTGGTCTCGACAACACGTGGGTGCAAGGGCGGCGGGCAAGCCGATTCTTCATCAATGACAATCTCGCTTGGACCGTCGGCGAACACGAACTCCGCTTCGGCACAAACATGCGGATACTCCGCTTGAACGACTACGATTTCGGTGAAGGTACCGTTCCCACGGTTACCTACACGGATCTTCCTGAGCTCATTTATGGGGTGGCATCCACTGCGACCGCCACTTACCCGCTTGCCGACTCGCAGCCATTTCATTTTTTGAATATCGATTTCTACGCTCAGGACAAATGGCAGATCACTCCGCGCTTGACATGGACGTTCGGCATGCGGGCCACTCACAACTCGAATCCACTGAATCCGCACGATCTGGTGGCGCGCTTGCACGGATCGTTCGCCTCTATCTCACACAACGTCGATGAACCCCTGAACTCAGTGATTGAAACCAACCTCGGGAACGTGTTTCAATCGACACCACTCTCCATTTTGCAGCCGAGGACCGCCGTGGCATGGCAAATCAGGCGCACAACTGTGCTGCGAGCCGGGTTCGGTCTGTTCAGCGATCTTCTTCCAGGCAGCGTTGCCGATCTGGTAGGCAACAATCCGCCCTACGTGAACACGTTCCAGGGAGGCCTTTTGGGTACGGTGGGCGGCGTTGCTGTGGCTCCGGGGGTGGCTGACAGTGCAGTCGACGCAACGGCAACCGCGGCGCAAAGTTTTATGAGTGGTTTCGCGCAGGGCGAACTCTCGTGTGCTTCGCCTTTGGCGAATAAAAACGCGTGCCTTCCTCCCGTTTCCATGACGGCCGTGCCCGACGGCAAGCTCCATGCGCCCTACTTCATGCAATGGAGTTTTGCGCTCGAACACCAGGTGGGCAACACGGTGAGCTTGCGAGCGCAGTATGTCGGGACGCGTGCCGTCAATCAGCCATACACGATGCAGGTCAACGGATATCAGACTGTGTGCCAGGGGTGCTTCTCGCCGTTTCCCTATGCCCAGCCAACAGACGCACGCTTCGCGGCTGTTACGCAACTCGAAACCGGCGCCAACAGCCACTACAATGGACTGCAGCTCACGGCCGAAAAACGGTTATCGCACGGTCTTCAAGGGCAGATCAATTACACCTGGAGTCATTGCATGGATACTGTCTCAAACGGTGGATTCCTGCAGTTCTCTGCCGGTGGCATCCTCTCGCCTTTGCCCTACAATCTCGCCCGTGACCAGGGACCCTGCGACTACGATATCCGACAGAACCTGACGGCCAACTACGCGTATCAACTGCCGCTGAAAGTACACAACCGGCTGCTCGGATACGCCCTAAACGGCTGGCAGATATCCGGCTCGGTGTTCCGGCATAGCGGCATACCATTCTCCGTCCTGAGCGCAGCTTACACAGCAGGCGGAAAGGGCATCGTAAACGGCAGCGGATCTGAGTTTGCAAGCGTAGTGCCGGGCGTTCCGTTATACGACCACAATGCCATCCCCGGCGTGACTCAACCCGGAACCATTCAATGGCTAAACCCGAATGCGTTCGTTTCCGCCGTTGATCCAAGCACCGGCGCATGCGAGGGAGGAGACAGCCTTTCGAATTGCCAGTTCGGGAATCTCGGCCGCAATGCGTTACGCGGTCCCGATTTTGTGTGGAGCGACTTCTATCTCACTAAGTGGTTTACTCTGACCGAGCGAGTCAAGTTGCGTCTGGAAGGACAGTTCTTCAACGTGTTTAACCACCCGGATTTCGCACTGCCTTCCATCGTGATTGCAGGCATTCCCGGTCAGCCTTCCACTCAGACCGGCTTCGGCGCTCTGACCGCAACCACCTCGCCGCCGACCGGACTCCTGGGCGTCGGTCTTGGCGGCGACAGTTCCCCCCGCATGATCGCCTTTCAGGCAAGACTAGAGTTCTGAGACGCCTTCTAAGCTTCCCCTTCATTGGATCTCCCATTGGCGCGTGCGGCTACGTGTTCGCGAGAGGTGATCTGGTATCGGAAGTTACCTGGGTCAAGACTGTCCAGTCGGCCGTCGGCAGTTTCCGCTTGTGGATACATCAGGAAATGGACAGGCGGACCGCCGGCGCCGGGAAGTGCGATGTCTTGGGCATAGTTGTAGGCCATCCAGTTCATCTCCCAAGATCCGAACAGCCGTGCTCGCACCTGCTTCACTGCGCCGTCCTCAAGCGAGAGATGTCCCGGAGGCTCTTCGAGGATGACTTTGCGCACATCCGCGGGGTCGACCGGAACCCATCCATAGGCGGTCAGGTAGACTTCGGCACGACAATGCTGCGCCTTGGTCACATTCTCGGAAGAGACACCAAGACTGCTGCAGCCCATTCTGGACGGGGCGATGCGAATGCCGTACACGTCACGGGCCGGCAGACCGGCGGCTCGCGCCAATCCGACAAAGAGCGCATTCAGATCGGCACACTTGCCCCCGAGATCTCCCGACTCCAGCATGAACCGTATGTCGCCCGTGCCACAGCCTCGCGTTTTGGGATTGCGGTAAGTATTCTCCACGATCCACTCATAAATCGCGCGGGCCTTATCCACCTCTGTTTTCGCGGCTTGGGTGATCTCTGTGGCGCGTTGTTTGACTATGCCGTCGATGGGCAACATTCTGGCCGGTTTTAGCCATTCGTTCAATTCAGCCTGTGTTGCCCTTCTTGGATTGCCGGGCACTGAAAAATCCACTACCCAATTTCTTGTCTCTACCTGTGTGGTGAGCGTGAGAGTTGGCTTCGCTCCTGGCGGAAATTCCGCAGCGATCAGATTCAATCCTCGCGCGCTCTTAACGATGCTTGCCGTTCCGGCTTCGCAGTGAAGCGTGTTGGTGATCGTCCTCTGAAAAGATGTCTCCTGCAGCAACGAAACCGGAGCCCACACACGCGTGACGCCCGCCGGTTTCAAAATCTCAATGTGCGTCGTGACTTCGAACGTTTGCCAGCCCCGCGACGCGAGATCTTGCTCTTTTGTGATTTCGGGAAGCGCTAGGGCGAGTCCGCCCGAAAGAATGCTGGTTCTTTGCAGGAAGCGGCGACGATTCATCAGTATGGCTCCGGTGACTTTGTCTATTGTGAGCGACAGTCCGTTCTGTGTCACCTCGCGAAGCGTTCAGTGGGGATGGTCGTGGCGGGCATCATACCTATTTATCACTGCAACGGCTTCTTCGCCTCAAACTAACGGTGGATAGGCAAGCGCGCGAGGTTCCGGTATACTCGATCCGTCTCGTATGAGTTCCATTCCTGCCATACAGAATTCGGCCTCACATCCCGGTCGACGCCATGTCTGGAGGGCGCGGATTGCGAAGACGGCCGCCTTGCTCGCGGTTCTGTACTCGCTGACGCTTGGGGGCTTCTATTATGCGATGAAGCAGCCTCCAGAGACCTTCTCGCGGGTGATGATGCACGTTGGCCCGGCGCCATTTCTGCTGTTTCCTTTCGAAACCATGTGGAAACACGCGCGCGGGGGTACTTTACAAACAGGCAATCCGGCCCCTGATTTCCGGCTGCCTTTGATGGACGGCTCGGGTTCGGTTGAGCTTTCCTCTTTCCGCGCGAATCGCCCGGTGGTGCTCATTTTTGGCAGCTACACTTGACCGCCATTTCGCCGGGAGGTTCCCGCGCTCAATAAACTATACGAGCGGTACAACAACCAGGCGGCGTTCTATGTGGTCTACATCGCCGAGGCTCACCCAAGCGACATCTGGCAGATGCAGAGCAATATCAAAGAGCGCGTGATCTTCAGGAATCCGACTACCCCGGCAGAGCGGCAAGATGTGGCAACCTCTTGCGTTCGCAAGCTCCACATAAAGATCCCCGCGCTGATTGATGGGATCGATAATCGCGTCGAGCAGCAATATACGGCCTGGCCTGACCGCCTGTTCGTAGTGGGACGAGATGGCACGCTCCGATACAAGAGCGAACCCGGGCCTTTCGGATTTGATGCCAAGAAGCTGGAGTCGGCGTTGCGAGTCAGTCTCGGCCAGTGAAAGACCTCGCGAGCGCGCTTGCGCATTATTTGAGGTATGAACGCAGCGCGGTCACGAGATCGTCAGCCGCGCGTGTTTGCTCATCGCTTGCCTCCCCGCCGGGAGCGAGAATATGGAACCGAATGTGGCCCTCAATCACTTCGGCCATCAAGGCGTCCATGGCGCCCCGGCAGGCTGCTATGTTATGCAGCACGTCGGAGCAGTCCGCTTCCTGATCTAAGTTCTTTTCAATAGCCGCCACCTGGCCCATGATCCGCCGGACGCGGTTTAACAATCTTTTTTTCTCTTCAACCGTGTGAGCCATATAAAATCACTTTACAAGAATACCCCGGCGGGTATATTGTAAAGACTGGAGACCGGCTGCTCGACCAAAATTTGAGGCAGAGCCTCCGCGTTTCGCAGGGTTCTTCATTTGACTCAATAGCGTTCGTTATCGCGCTTTTTTCACCTTGCAAGCACTACTTACTTGCAATCGGCAGGCGCTCGCACGACGCGCCTTTATCTATGTCGGTCAATACCAAGCGGCTATACGGAGGAAGTCATGAACGCGCAAAAGATAAGCATGGCCGCCGTGGTGCTGCTCACGTTCGTCACAAATGTGTACGCCCGGCAAGACGGCGGCGATGGTCAGCCGCAGCAGAACCAGTGCACAGGGCAATCGCAGCCGCCTGAATCGCCGCCGCCGAAGGGCGAGATTCCGCGCCAGGAAGCGAATACCACTCCCCAAGAGCCGGTAGTCAATGAACGGTGGAACCTCTTCTATCAGGCAACTTCTATCGGCGACTATCACGGTACGTTCCATTCGCCGTACTCGGGCCCGTTCAGCTTAGAAGACAATCCCGAGCGCGACGTGTCGATTACGACCACGCTATTTTTCGGTTTACGATTGGATCAGAATACCCAGTTGTACTTCGACCCGGAGATCGCGGGCGGCAGAGGATTCAGCGGCACAAACGGGATAGCAGACTTCCCGAACGGGGAAATGCCGCGTGTGACCGTGGCAACTCCGAAGCCTTATATAGCGCGCCTGTACATCCTGCACGACTTCGGTTTCGGCAAGGAGATGGAATCTGTCGACAGCGACGAAAACCAACTCGGCGGCAGACGTCCCGTGAAGCGTTACACAATCGTCATCGGCCGGTTTTCGGCCACGGATTTCTTCGACAACAACCGTTATACGCACGACCCGAGAACCCAGTTCATGAGTTGGGGAACCATGTACAACGGCGCTTGGGATTATCCAGCCGATACGCGCGGCTACACCTGGGGCTGGGTGCACGAATTCCACACTGCGAACTGGTCATTTCGTTACGGCAGCGCGTTTATGCCAAAGGTGGCAAACGGAGAGCAATTCGATCGCAGGATATCGCGCGATCGCGGCGACATGTGGGAACAGGAGCGGCGCTGGACGATGCGGAAGCATCCAGGCGCGATCCGCACGCTGGAATACATGAATCACGGCGACATGGGCAATTATGCCGAGGCGATCGCGATTGCGAAAGAGACCGGCGCTACGCCCAGCGTGGTGGACACGCGAAAAATCGGCACGTTGAAGTACGGCTTCGGCATCAACATGGAACAGGAAATCGCGAAAGATGTCGGTGTGTTCACGCGGCTTGGCTGGAACGACGGAAGGACTGAGAGTTTTGTTTTTACCGCTATCGATCGCCTTGCAAGCAGCGGCGTCTCGATTACTGGGCAGCGCTGGCGCAGGTCCCTGGATACAGCTGCCACTGCGTTGACGGTGGCTGGACTTTCCGCCGTGCACGCTCAATACCTTGCCGATGGCGGACTTGATTTTCTGATTGGGGATGGCCGGCTGCGCTATGGGCCTGAGTATGTATGGGAGAGCTATTACAACGCCAAAGTTTACAAAGGCTTTTTTGCCGGATTCGACTTACAGCATGTAGCCAACCCGGCTTACAACGAGGATAGAGGCCCTGTTTGGATCTATTCCATCCGTTTACATATCGAGCTAGGCAAGCCCGACTTTGTCTCGCGCGTTACCCGGTGAGCGCCGGGACATCAAAGAGATGTTTAGAATCGGAACAGGCCACGGCCCTTAAGGAGAACAAGCGTCTTATTACAGGAGGTCAGCAGAGGATGCCGGGATGGATGTTAATTGAAGGGTTTCTGCAAGATCTGCGTTTCGCAGCTCGAACACTGCGAAAAAATGCGGTGTTCAGCGCGGTCGCGATCGCCACATTCGCGCTCGGAATCGGAGCCAATACGGCCATCTTCAGCGTGGTGAACGCGGTCCTTCTCCGCCCGCTGCCTTACCCACAATCAGACCAAATCGTCCATCTGAATTTGGCTTGGAAAGACGGGCGCTTGAACGATACGTTGACTGTTCCCGAGTTTGAATTCTATCGCGACCACAACGGCGCCTTTCAGTCAATCGCCGGATTCCGCGGTGGCTCAACAGTCGTCCTTAAGCGAGGAGAAACGCCGGAATGGGTCACATCTCTTCAGGCGACCGACGGCTTCTTTCGTGTGCTGGGTGTTCATCCAAGTATCGGCCGCGGCATTGCGCGCGAGGAGACACGCCCCGGAGGTCCTCACGTGGCCGTCCTGAGCGATTCGCTTTGGCGAAACGCATTCGGAGGAGACGCTGCAGTCATCGGCCGTCAAATTGAAATCAACGATCTCCTCTACACGGTGGTAGGAGTCATGCCGCCGAGTTTTACGTTTCTCGAGCAACCCGCGGATGTTTTTGTGCCGCTGCAACTGGGGCGGGGAATTGCGGATACCGGAATGAACACGCGCGTGATGGCCCGTTTGAAGCCGAAAACGACTCTCGCCCAGGCGCAAGCTGACATCAACCTTGTATTTGAGCATTTTCGCCAGGAGGGCTCCGCGCAGTCAGGGCAGCGCGGCATCCAGCTTGAAAACTACCAGAAGTGGCTGGCCGGCGATTTTCGCACCAGCATTCTGATGCTGTTTGGGGCCGTCGGCCTTCTGCTGCTGATCGCGTGCGCTAATGTCGCCAGTCTGTTTATGGCGAGAGCCAGCGCGCGCCAGCGGGAAATCTCTATTCGATTGGCGCTCGGGGCGGGGCGTTCGCGATTGCTCCAGCAGTTTCTAGGCGAAAGTTTGCTGATCGCGCTCCTCGGAGGCGTGGCTGGCCTGCTGGCGGCCAGCTGGGCATTGAAAGGATTGATGGCCTGGGTCCCCTGGAATATTCCCTTAACCTCTCGTGTTGGTCTCGACATACGCGTACTCGCCTTCACGTTCCTCGTGGCCATCGGCACCAGCTTCGTTTTCGGCTTCACTTCGTATTGGCAAACGGCCAGGCAGGATCTGAATGCCTCGCTGAAGGAGAGCAAGACTGGCGGCTGGCGCAACGCGGCTCGAAATGGAGCACGCAGCGCGCTCGTAATAGGCGAGATCGCGCTCTCGCTCATGCTCCTGGTGGGTGCGGGCCTACTGATCGAGAGCATTTATCGTCTGCACCAACAAAAGCTGGGCTTCGATCCTGTTCACGTGTACACGATGACCACTCCCTTTGGTGCGACCGCTAAGCTCAGTCCGACAGAGATATGGAGCTTTGACCAAGACCTGCTTCGGCGCATCAAGGCGATGCCCGGCGTCACCTCAGCTGCTGCGGTCACGAACCTGCCGCTGGCAGGCCCGGATAACCTTCCGACCCAACAAGAGGGACATCCCGAGCACAGCATCGGCGGGATGGAGCACCGAGCTATCAGCTCACAATATTTTCAAACCATGCACATTCCCATCCTGCAGGGCCGCGCTTTCCAAGAGTCGGACACGGCTTCCTCAACGCCTGTAGCCATCGTGAGCGAGACCGTAGCACGTGCCTGGTGGAGCGGCAAGAGCCCGATCGGGGATCGGATTGTGGTGGGTGAGTATGAAGGACGCCAGTTTCCTGAGGTTCTGGAACAACCTCGCCAAGTGATAGGCGTGGCCGCCGATGTGAAAAATCTGGCGATAAATGAAGCTAATCCGACTACCGTTTATGTGCCGGCCCCACAACTCTCAAGAGCGCCCGGTTCTACCGCTTGGGTTGTTCGAGCAAGCGGCAACGCTGCTCTTGGCGCGGCGCTTCGCAAGGCCGTGACAGCCGTAAGACCTGACCAGCGCGTATTGAATCTTCAATCGATGTCCGACCTGGTGGCGCATTCCATGGCGCGCCCAACCTTTAACGCATCGCTGATGAGCACATTCGCCGCCCTCGCCCTGGCTCTGACCTCGGTTGGCATTTATGGCCTGCTCAGTTTCCAGGTGGCGCGGCGCACGCAGGAAATCGGAATCCGAATGGCGCTCGGTGCGGAGCGGGCGAGCGTGCTTTTTATGGTGGTGAAACAGGGAGCATTCCTGGCCGCCGCCGGAATCGCATTCGGCCTTGTGGGCGCGGTTGTTCTTGCACGATTCTTATCGAGCTTGCTTTCCAGTGTCCGCGCAACCGATCCTCTGAGTTACGCTCTCGTTTCTGTCCTGCTGCTGCTTGTAGCGCTGGTTGCCAGCTACGTCCCCGCTCGACGGGCGAGCAAGGTGGATCCGCTGGTTGCCCTGCGGTATGAATGAGCCCGGCTACTGATCCTATTGAAGCCCCGGCTCAGTCCTGCTGCCGTATAGAAAGGAAACAGCTTGAGGCAAACGATGCGCCCATGAAGCCGACATGTGCTTTCCATTCGGCTCCACAACGAGAAGCACATCCGGACGGCTGTTGTTCACGTTCAACTCATACGGAAACGCGGGACAAGAAGTTCCGTTTGCCCTTAGGACGCTCGATGTTGGGCAGCAGCCCCGTCAGTAGCCCAATGGCGGGCAGGAATGAGCAGACATGGTACACGAAATTGATGTTTGTCCGATCGGCTAACGCGCCCAGCAGAGCCGCTCCGATACCTCCCATGCCGAAGGCGAACCCGAAGAAAAGTCCCGAGATCATCCCGATTTTTCCTGGGACCAATTCCTGCGCATAAACCAAAATTGCCGAAAAAGCGGAAGCCAGAATTAAGCCCACCAGGACGCTCAGAATGCCGGTCCAGAAGAGGTTCGCGTACGGCAGCAGCAACGTGAATGGAAGAGCGCCGAGGATGGAGCACCAAATGACGTATTTTCGGCCGATGCGATCGCCAATGGGCCCACCGGCAATGGTTCCCGCGGCCACCGCGCCCAAAAAAACGAACAGATGAATCTGCGCGTTTTGGATGGACATGTGAAACTTGCTCATCAGGTAGAACGTGTAATAGCTGCTCAGACTGGCTAAATAGAAATATTTGGAAAATACGAGAGCGGCCAAGATCGCAATCGACAGCACGATCTTCCTGGAGCTCAGCGTCGGGGCAAGCTTTGCCCGCTTCGCTTGTGAGCCTAAAGCAGCCCATAGGTTCGCCTTGTACCAGCCGCCTACGTTCGCAAGAAGCATAATTGCAAGAAGCGTTGCGAGCGAAAACCACGCGATGCTGTGTTGTCCCCTTGGAAGCACGACGAATGCAGCCAATAAAGGTCCCAGCGCGGATCCGGCGTTCCCTCCAACCTGGAACAGCGATTGCGCCAGACCATGCTGTCCGCCCGAGGCCATGCGAGCGACTCGCGAGGACTCCGGGTGAAAGATCGACGATCCCATTCCTACAAGCGCCGCGGCCATGAGGAGCATTGCAAAGCTCGAAGCGATCGATAACAGGATCAGCCCAATGAGTGTGAATCCCATGCCTGCCGACAGAGAGTAAGGCTTGGGGCGGCGATCCGCATACGTACCCACCAGCGGTTGAAGCAAAGACGCCGTGAGCTGAAAGGTCAGGGTGATCAGCCCGAGTTGGGCAAAGCTGAGTTGAAACGAACTCTTGAGTATGGGGTAGATCGCCGGTATGAGCGATTGCACCATGTCGTTCAAGAGATGGCAGAAACTGATCGCGGCGAGGATGGAAAAGGCCGCCTTCGACGCAGTGTTTTCCCGAGATCCCGTCCGCGGCTCTGTCAGGTTGGTCTGCACTGATGAATAGCGTAACAACGGAAACGTGGTGAACAGGTGGACTGTCCCTACGTTAGTTACGTTAGTGGCTTTTGAAGGGACTTGCGCCCGCGATGTGTTGCGTCAGATCAACCGCCAGCTCAAGATGCGCTTGAATGGAAGGCAGCCACTTTCTGGCGAGCGCTTTCAGCTCCGGATCGACACCTTGGTCGGCTTCGGTCTGAAAGGCCGTCAGCATTGCGAGGTGCCCTCCAATTTGTTGCATAGCGAAGGCTTGATCGAAATCGACCGGGCCGAGCTCTTCCAGATGGTGCAACGCAAGCAGGCTCGCGCCGGAGACGCGTTCCGGCGGCCCGGGAGCGGCAAGAATGCGCAGCAGCACTGGCTGCATTTCGTGCATCATGCCCTCGTGCTCGGCAATCATCTTGCCCGCAAAACCTCTCACTTCGTTGGCTCTGCCATGCTGCATCGCCATGCGCGCCATGTCCAGCTCAGCGCTATTTCCTTGCATCGCGACTATAACGAACGTGCGATCGACATCCGGGAACGGTCGATATTTCATGGGCGCGGGCTGGATCGGAACCGGCGCGCGATTCTCAACTGTCGGAGCCTGCTTCGGCGAAAGGCCGGCTTGCAGGAACAGGGCGACCGATATAAATACAACGCTCATGCGGGCAGTTCCTTCGGGCTGGGAAAGCCGTGTTCGTGCCGTCCTACCGCTGCATCGTACAGCTTCGTCGCCTTGTAGTGTTCCAGCCTCCCGTCGCCGGAAACCGCTTTGACGCGGCTCTCCAGAGCGCTCATCTCTTGGCCGTTCATGGGCGTGAAATTCAGCGCAATCTGCAGGTTTTGGCGGAACACGTCGTAGGAATCCATTCCGCTCACGGTCGTCAAGATGCCGGGAACGCTCATCGCATAGCGCAAGAGCTCCTGGGGTGTTGCGGCGCCGCGTTTAATCGGCTCGCCGCCCCCGCCCATCGATTTCATTCCGATCGGCATAATCCCCTGACGCTTCGCCTCCGGAATGACACGCTCCTGAAAACTCCGATAATTTTTGTCAAAGGGATTCAGCGGCATCTGCACCGTATCGAATGGATAATTGTGCGAGAGCATCTTCAGATGGATATCCGGGTCTTTGTGTCCGGTAAACCCGACGAACCGAACCTTGCCCTGCTTCTTCGCCTGGGTTAACGCCTCTACCGCGCCGTCCGGGGCGAAGTGGAGATCGGGATCGTTGTCGTAGATAACTTCGTGAATCTGCCAAAGATCCAAGTGGTCGGTTTGCAGGCGGCGCAGCGAATCTTCAAGCATTCGCATCGCAACCTCCCGCTTCCGCCCGTGCGAACATACTTTGGTCATCAAGAACGCCTGATCGCGCTTTCCGCTCAGCGCGCGTCCCATGACTTCCTCGCTCATCCCGTCATGGTATTCCCATGCGTTATCGAAGAAATTGATGCCGTTTTCAAGCGCTTCGGCCACTACGCGCCCAGCTTCCGACCCATCCTTGATGTCGCCTAGAGCGGAACCGCCCACGCCGATGATCGAGACGGAGGCGTCCTTAAGCTGACGATGTGCTACCGGCACGGCTGTGATCTCCTTCTCATGCGTGCGCCCCGTTCATGGGTTGCTCGTGCATTTGGCGCGTAACGACATCGTCATACTGCAATGAGGTCTTATACACCTCGAACCGGCCGTCGCCCGCCACCGGCTGAACCGCCGCGACTAGCTGTTGCATCTCGCCTTCATTCATCGGCTGAAAGCCTTTGGCGACCGCTAAATTCTGTCGCAAAACTGCCGTCGATTCCATGCCTGTGATCGTGGTGGTAACTCCCGGCACGCTCATGGCGTAGCGCAGCGCCTGCTCGGGAGTGAGCTTTACATCGGCGTGATGGAAGGGAGCTCCGTTACCGCTGAGCGGCTTCATCCCGAGCACCGCGATTCCGCGCTGTAACGCTTCCGGCAGAATAGCCTGCTGAAAACTTCTAAACTGCGCATCGAACGCATTGATTGGAAACTGCACGGAATCCCAGGCGTATCCCATGTCGATCATCCGCTTATGTATGCGCGGATCCTTGTGTCCGGTGAATCCCACGTAACGGACCTTCCCTTGCTGTTTCGCCCGATCGAGCGCCTCAATCACGCCGCCGGTCCGGTACGCCAGATCGGGATCGTTGTCATAGACTACCGCGTGGATCTGCCAAAGATCGAGGTGATCCGTCCCCAATCGACCTAGCGATTCTTCCAACATCTGCATCGCGACTGACGCATCACGCCCATGCGTGCAGACCTTCGTCATGAGGAACACCTTGTCGCGATACCCGCCCTTCAGAGCCTGGCCCATCCACTCCTCAGAGCGGTGGTCGTTATATTCCCAGGCGTTGTCGCAGAAGTTGATGCCGTTATCGACCGCCTCGTGAAGAATACCGGCCGCGTCTTCTACCGACGCTGCATTTCCTAGATGATGTCCGCCAATCCCCAGCACCGAAACCTGGTCCGGATGCCGGCCGAATTTCCGGCGCGGAATTGCGTCCGGCTGTTGCGCGCTCGCCCGCTCATTCAGCGCCCTTTGGCCCAGCACCACGCCTGCGGAAACAGCGGCGGCGTTGTTAATAAAACGTCTGCGCGAATACCCTGGCTTCTCCATATTAAAGGCATTCTCATGCTAACCCGCTGCCGCGATCTTGCAAAACCAGAAGAACTACCGATATTCTGAGCGGCTGTATAGTTGGAATGCGCCCCAGTAATACGGCTTTCGATACTGGGTTTCGAGCATGGCGAGCTTGGCTTGCCTGAGAGACTCTGCGTAAGAGGTTCCGGCTTCAATGCCGCCGTACATGCGATCCATGAGGTCTGCGGTGGATCGGTCGCTTACATCCCACAGACTGGTCACCACATTGCGGGCGCCGGCTTGAAAAAATGCCCACGCGAAGCCAACCAGCCCTTCGCCCGATAAGGCGCGCACCCCAGCCCCGCGGCAAGCCGAGATCGTAACCAGATCCGCTGCAATCGGGATGTCCATGACGTCGCGCGCGTACAGCTTGTAGCCGCTCTGCCGTGGAGAAAGGATAATGGCTGAATCCAACGGACTCCGTTCGTTCGCTTCACCATGCGCGGCGAAATGGATAGTCGAAAAGCGTTTGTTGGCGGTTGTGCGGTACGATTCCGGCGATGCGGCCGCTCCGGTATAAACCACCGAACCTGATGCCGGAAAGTGACGCTGAACTTGCAGCACTTCGCGGGCAGCTTGCGGCAATTTCTGGAATCCCGTTTCCGCCGCGTCAGGATCGCCTAACAGCAACAGAGATCCGGGAATTTTCGGTTGTCCCGGCTGGGTTGTTTCCAGAATACTGAGCGAGGGCGCAATGGAAATGGTGACGTTCTCCAGCCAATAATGCGGGTTCGGCTTATCAACCGGCAGGGTTTCAAAGTTCAAGTTGTGAAGCGAGCCGTCAGGAACGATCACTGCCCTGCGGCTTGGCGCAATCCACGCTGCCGCGGGCGTTATCAAAGTCTCATAAAGCCTCCGCCCAGCCGGATTTGAGCTCAGGAGCGGATCCTGCTTCTCTACCTCAATCGCATTGCGGTAGGATTCGACATCCTGAGCGATGCGCCCTTCCTCCGGAAGCGGAATGGTGTTCAACCCTTTTTGAGTGATGACCCACAAATAGGACTGCTTTGGCGCAAGCCAATAAAAAAGGAAGACGGTATTGGAACGCTTCGCGGCGTTTTCGATTCCGGCGAGCAGATTTCTACGATCTGTTCTTGTTCCTCGGCTGATGTCTTCCATGAGCACGCTTGCCCGGCTGGAATCTGCGACGGCGAGCGCTTTCTCGACGTCGTTCTGCGAGATGAGCAATGCCACGTAATCCTGATAGAAACGAATCAGCGCCGACAAGAACGTGATTTTGTAATCGGTGAGTGACTGCTCCGAGCGATTCTGTTCGATCACTCGCAAAGCATGCTCGAAACTGATCTCCGCGTTCGGTACGTCGTTCAGAGCCGCATAGGTGGAACCTAGACCGGCATACGCCTGCCAAAGCAAGGACGGGGTTCCTGCGCCGACTTCGATTGTTCTGCGATATCCGTCGATCGCGTCGTGTTGCTTCCCCCGCCTTTTGGCGATGTCCGCTTCATTTAGGATCAGCAATCCCAACGCGCTTCGGTCCTCTTTATCGCACACCTTTACGGCCCTTTGGTTGTAGTATTCGGCCTCATCCAGTGCGCCCGATAATGCGAGCGCTTGCGCCAGACTGCCTGCATTGGAGGCATAAGTATCGGGAGAGTCGCTCTCGTTGGATAAAGCCAACGCGTGACGAAAACATCGAATCGCGTGCGGTAGGTCTTTCAAGAGCAGATAGACGTTTCCAAGCTGGAGATAGGCGTCCCTCAACGAGGCTTTGAGATTTGGCGCCTTTTGAAACGCCTCGACCACCTCGAGCTTGGTCCTCAACGCCGGCTCGAGATCGCCAATGTTGTAGTAGCAGGTGGCGATATTATCCACCGCAAACGCCTGCAG
>JBAUUG010000099.1:0-24831 GCA_049582585.1 Bryobacteraceae bacterium
GTCATCGCCTCGTCGTCGATCTCGCGAGCTTGCGCTCCAATTGCGCCGACGGCATTCACGTGCGCGCCGTCTTTCAGCCACGCTCCGCGAAGGACCGGCTCAGCGGAATTCGTTGCCGTGACAACCACATCGGCTCCTCTAACTGCCTCCTCAGCGCTCATCGCGCGTGCTCCGATTTCTTCAGCGAATTGTGCTGCATGCCGCGGAGTCCGGCTCCAGACGCGCGTCTCGTCAAACGTTCGCACCAAGCTGAGCGCCCGATAATGCGCGCGTGCCTGCACCCCGCTTCCTAAGATCGCGAGGATATGCGCCCGATTCGCGGACAATTCGCGCGTGGCCAGCGCGGAAACAGCGGCGGTTCGCAAGGCTGTGATCACCCGTCCGCCCAGCACGGCGAGCGGCTCGCCTGTTTCCGTTCGGAAGAGCTGAATCACCGCGTTGTGCGTAGGCAATTTACGCGCTGCATTCCCCGGAAAGACTGTCACCAGTTTCGAGCCCATTACGCCGCCGTAAACCGCCGGCATGAGTCCAAACCACCCATCGTGCTCGGCTACTCGAACAATGCTGCGCGCGGGCTGCGTTACCCGACCTGCCGACAGTTCGATCAGCGCTCTTTCCGTCGCGGCACGAAGCTCCGTCAGCTCCAGCAGCCGCTCCACCTCATCTTCGGAGAGAATCAGCACCTGAGCCCTGTGCGTAACCGGATAAGATCTTCCGCACCTGTTCGATGTGGTTCATATCGTGGCCGGCCATTTGCGACGCCAGGTCTCTCACCGTCATCCTGCCACGTTCGGAGTGCATCCCGAACCGCTGCCATTCCTCAGGCGTGAGATTCGCCAGCATTCGAAGATTGGCCTCGCGCAATAGGCGGAACATCTCGAACGCTTCTCCGGGTTCCCATGATTCGTAATCGCCCAACCTTGCCCATAGCTCCTGATCAAAGCCTTGCAAGCTCGTGCCGCTGTTCTCGATCATTTGGCGGTAGCGCCAGCTGCTGGCAAATTCGTCCTCGGCAAGATGAGCAAGGATGGAGCCAATGGACCACTTGCCCGGCTCCGGCGATTGCTTGAGTATCTCCTTGGGCAATCCTTCGATGAGGCGAGCGAGCGTGCGGGGCGCTTCACGCTGCATTTCTATCGGATCTTTGCCTTTGGTATAAGCAGCGATCCGAGCTTTGTACTGCTCCATGGCGGCTGTGTTTGTTATTTCGGCTTGGTTGGTCGGCACCTTGATATTGTCCCGCAGATCTCCAATTCATTTACACTGGCTTCAGGGAAGGACTCGAAACCCTTCGAGCGAACGAACATGAAGTTACTAACTATTGCAATTCTGGTTGCGTGCACAGTTCCTGGAATTCGCGCCCGCGGCGCTGACAACCCCTCCGCTTCTCCCATCCTGGTGGAGCTGTTTACGTCGGAGGGTTGTTCCAGTTGTCCTCCGGTGGACGCCTGGGTACAAAGAATGGATGCCTCTCAACCCGTTCCCGGCGCGCAGTTGATTGTTCTCAGCGAGCATGTCGACTACTGGAACCATGACGGCTGGAAAGATCCATACTCTTCATCCTTGTTAACCCAACGGCAGAGCGCTTATGCTCAGGCCCTTCGAATCAGCGAAGCGTATACTCCGCAAGTAATTGTCGATGGGACCGCTGAATTAAAGCTAAGTGACGCTCAGCGGACAAGCCAAATATTTCAGAAAGCCGCAGCCGCTCCTGCTGTTCCCGTCCGCATTGAGTCGGTAAGCGTTGAAGGTAACAATCCGCCAACCGTGCGAGGACGGATCGAAACCGATGCGGATTCCGAAAATCACCCCGCCGATGTCTACGTGGCAATCGCTCTCGATCATGCGGAGTCTCAGGTTTTGCGCGGAGAAAATAGCGGCAAGCGCTTAACACATGTGGCCGTCGTCGAATACCTCAAACAGATTGGAAAATTAGAGGCGGGAAAGGGGTTCAGTCAGGATTTTCAAATGAAACTCAAGCCCGGAATGGATTCCGCCAATATCCGGATTATCGCTTTTGTTCAAGAACCTGGCCCCGGTAAAGTGCTCGGGTCGGCGTTGCAGAAACCACCGATGCAGTTGAAAAACTCTGGTCCAGGCTTGACATCCGAGTCGCTGGGCGGCCAATCTCCGAGCCGCCAGTCGTTCTACCGCAATCCGGAAATCACCTTTGATCAATCCTTGACAACAGATCGCGAGCTATTTTTGGCCGGCACTGCGCCGAACCTTTAAATCGATCATTTTCTGCGCTGGGCGGTCGCCGATGACCAGTTCCCCAAGCTCGGTCCATTCACCTTTTTCATTGATACGCATCACCGTCCTCGTCTTGAATTCGCCGAGTGCAAACCCCCAAGAGATCGAGTTCCCACCATCGGCCAGTTTGACCTCAGTTTCAAGCCACCGTCCCTCATTGAAGGCGCGCATTGTATAGGTTCCTGTTTCATCGTCGAAGGAAATCAATCCCAAGGCTTGAAGAACGAGTTTGCCGTCGGCCTTGGTTTTTCCAATGCCTTCGACCACTAGAACAAGTCCATCCAGTCTGAACTGTGCCGATTCAGTCTGCGCCAGCTCTACATATTGGCCGGGTCCGCGAAGAACTGACGCTTCGCCGGACCACTCGCCGATGAGGAACCCAAGCTTTCTCATGGCTG
This sequence comes from Bryobacteraceae bacterium, assembly GCA_049582585.1. Lineage (GTDB taxonomy): Bacteria > Acidobacteriota > Terriglobia > Bryobacterales > Bryobacteraceae > Bog-105. Next base: position 2,652 of record JBAUUG010000099.1, read on the forward strand.
CCCGCTGCGCTTCAAGGTCGTGCGGCCGGGGTGTTTGTGCCATACACGTAGCTCCTAGAAAGCCCGCTAGTATGCAGACAAAAATAGTGCGGACCATAGCGTCATTAGATAACAGTTGTCTGCAAAGTTCCCTGCGATGCCGATATAACCTGCGTAGCGGGCCAGCGCTTATGTGCTGTCTCCGCAAGGTCGCCGACCCCGAAAGTTGGTTTGTAAAGAAGTCACGGGAAACGCGGCGACAGTCATTTCTCTCGCACGCCGACCGCAATAAGGGACGCCGGCGGCCAGGGTAGAAATTGATCGATTCGGCGCAGCAGCGGCACAAACCGGTCAAAGATCGCAAGCTGGAAACGGCTCAAGGTTCGGCGCCGCAGGATTTTGCCATTCAGCAGCCAACCGGGGTACGCGGCGCGGTTGAACTCGCGGATATGATCGATCCGGAAGCCGGCAGCGGCCATTTTTTGCGTCAGCTCGGCGCTCGAATAGCGGCGCAAGTGGCCCAGTACCTCATCGAACGTTCCGAAAGCCGACGCGCCTTGGGGAACCAGAATAACAGCGCGGCCGCCGGGCGTCAGTGCGGAATAGATATTCTGTAATCCCGTGACATCTTCTTCGATATGTTCAAGCACGTTCAGGCAAACCACCGTGTCCACGCGCCCGCGGAACCTTTGAAAATCTTCCGGTTTGCCCAGATCGCACACTGCGGCGCTGACATTGCGGCGATAGCGAATCAGCCCGTCAAGATGCATCAAATACTCGGGGGCGATATCGGTGACGATGTATTCGCGCGCCTGAGGAGAGAGCAGACGTGTCAGATTGCCGATGCCCGCGCCGATTTCGAGAACGCGGTCTCCCATGAACGGCGACACAGCACTCGCCATCCAGCGATTAAATCGTTTGGCGCCTTCCATGGCGCGCAGCATGGAGGCCGCACGATCGACGTAAACATCTCGCCTTAAGCCGGTACGCAGAATTGTCCAGGACAAGGAAAGTGCATCGCGAGCGCGAATCTTTTTGCCCTGCTCGTAGGTACGGGGCCGATAGCCGATGGGCGCCTCGAAAATGCGTGCCCGGCGCTGCGCGAATTTGATGGGAAGTTCGGCATCGAAGCCGAATCTGTCCTCCCGAAAAGGAATGCTCTGCGCCAGCGATGTGCGGAAAGCTTTGTAGCAGCACGCCATGTCCGTGAGCATCAGATCCGCCGCGATGTTGGTGAACGTAGTCAATACGCGATTCACAAGCGTGTGCCGGAAATGCGGCACGGGCCGCGCGTCCGCGGCGCGAAAGCGCGACCCGATCACGAAATCCGCCTCGCCCGCGAGCAGAGGGTGAAGAAGCTTTGGATACTCGGCGGGATCGTACTCGAGATCGGCATCCTGAATGAGAGAGAACTCGCCTTGCGCTTGCGCGAGAGCGGTGCGAACGGCAAATCCCTTACCGCGATTCTTCGCAAGCCGAATCAGCCGGACGCTCCGAGCCTGGTGAGAACCGATATATTGTTCCACCACGTCACAGGAACGATCACTCGAGGCGTCGTCGACCACAATGACCTCCGGACGAATGCCTGCGCTCGCAAAATATTCGGAAGGCGCGGTAAAGATGCTCTCTAGAAGTTTGCCGATCGATTCCTCCTCGTTATATAGGGGAATCAAAATCGAGACTATAGTTGGCATGGCGGAAATTACGGCACTCCTTCGAAGGCCGCGTTGCCGGATGTAAACGGTGTTATTTTGGGCGGCATCGCGTCCGGCTCGACCAGCCAAGCTGTGCGGCCGGGATAATAGCGACGGAGCTGCTCGTCTTCTGCAGGCCCGAGATCGCGAGCCCAGATAACGCGCGAGTTATCAATATCAGCCGCGTTGTGAATCCAGTTATGGAACATGTGACGCGGCCCATAGCGGACGAAGACGAGCTGTTTGCCCTGGGCATGCGCGAGTCGATTGTCGATTGCGATTCGCCCTTCGGGATCGCCGTAATTAATGAAATCCCAACTCTCATATTGGCTCAGGGCAGAGGCTACATCATCACCTCCAAGCAGATGCACGCCATACCAGAACAGAAAATGAGCCGTACACAACAGGATCACAATCCGGGCTACATATCGGCCCTGCAGCCAAGAGGGACGCGTAAGGCGGTTCAAGCGTTCTAAGCCTTCGATTGACGCAAGCAAAAACAGGCACGCGGCGGCGGCAATGTAATGCGGGTAGAAATAAGGAAAGAAATTCGAGCCCAACACAAATATCAAAAGCGTCGCCAGTATCCAAATCCGGCGCAGAGTACGAACCGATACGATAAACGCGATGAAACCGATATACAACGGCGCTACAAGGAAGAAGCGATAGAAGCGTGCGCGCTCCGCTACACGTTTGAGAAAACGGCTTAGCGTTTCAGGCGCATCGCCATGAATGGCGGCTTCCGCCCGATAGTCGAGATCCTGATCGGGAGTGAGCTCGCGATGCGGCACCGGGTTGGGCTGGAACGTGAACGTGGTCGGAATGCCGTATTCATATCTGTTCAGCATGTACGGCAGAGTGGTCCAGCTGCCCGTCACGGCTTTGTTTTGGAGAAGAGTGAGAACCGCGGCGGGAACCACGGCCATAACCAAAACCGGAGCGGCTCGAAGGAGCTTGCGCCATTCGCCGGTCAGACGCAACGCGAACAGAAGAAATAGGATGACGCTCAACAACATAAGCGTCAGTTCATAGGGACGCGTAAGAAGTTGGATTGAAATGCCAATCCCCAGCAGCACCGCGTAGCAAACGCGCCCGCTATCACACAGCCGAGGCAATGAGCCGAATACGAGACAACCTGCCGAGGCTGAGACCGCCCCGCCCCAGTAGCTGTTCATCCAATAGCTCAGCGGCCCAAATTCAAACGCCGCCAGCACGCCTCCAAGCAGGGCCCACGCCGGGCGAATCCATCCTCGCAACATCCAATAACAAAGCGCGCAGAAGACGCCGGTAGATAGCAGAACGCCGGCCCACGGATTGTGAAAAACGAGTTGTCCGAGGGCGAGCACAAGGCCTTGCCCCAGCGGGAACATCGGGCAGTAGGCGGGCTGCTGCGGCACAAAAATGGTCTCGAAAAATCGGTGCATCGGATGCGCTGGATTAGCCAGACGGAAGTGCGCCAGCGTATCGGCGAGCAGCAGATAGCCGAAATCGTCTGAGCCGCTGGGCGCGGGAACCGGGTTGTGAATAAGAAGGCCCAGTCGAAGCAAGATCGGCAACATCCCCACCGCTAACATGCACCAAGCGGCGCGGCCAGCGAGCCGCTGCGCGTACGGCTGAACGGCAGGCCACGACAGGACGGCAGAGACCAGCAGCGCTGAGATCGCGAAAATGATGAAATCGGCGGCGCCGAACCCGATGGGATTCCGCAGCGGGAGGAAGGAGCGGAATAAATGGAAGAAATACATTCGGGAGCGCCGCTTATTCCTTACTTCACGTCCAGAAATTGCGGCGCTTGCTCCGCTCCATAGCGGCTGAGTTTAGGAGGCCGGGCGTCCGGCTCCAGAAGCCAAACGGTGCGGTCGGGATAATACCGCTCGAGGTTCTCATTTTCAACCGCGCCGAGATCGCGGGCCCAGACGATCTGAGCCGCATCGATATCGGCGGCGTTGTAAACCCATTCGTCCTGGAAAATATGGTTGGGCCAGTAGCGCACAAAAACCAGCTGCTTCCCCGAAAAATGCTCCAGCTCCCGGTTCACAAAAATACGGCGCTCGGGATTGCCGTGATTGACCTCGTCCCATGTCTCGTAGGCTTCGATTTCAGCCGCGAGTGCGTGGGTTTCGAACAAGTGGGCGCCGTACCACAAGCAGAAAGCCGCAACACACAAGAAGAGGATCAGCATCGCGGCGTAATGGCCCGCCGGCGAGTCACGGATGCGAAAACTCGCCAATTGTCGAAGTCCCGTGACGCTCGCCAGCACGAAAAGACAAGTGACCGCCGCGATATAGCGCGGATAGAGATAGGGAAACAGATTGGAACCGAGCGCAAATAAAGCGAGCGCGATGGCGATCCATAAGAACATCCATTTTCGCGTGGTGAAAAGAAAGACGCCAATCGCTAAATACAGAGGCGGCAGCAAGAAAAAGCGATAAAAACGGACGCGATACTCGAGGCGTAAGAGAAACTTGCTTAGAGTCTCCGGACCTTCTCCATGGAAGGAGCGCTGCGCTTTGTAATCCAGCTCCTGCTCGCGAGTGAGAGGCGCATGCGGGATTGGGTTCGGCTGAACGGTCAGCGTCGTGGGAACTCCATATTGATACTGGCTGACAAAATACGGCAGCGTGGTCCAACTGCCGGTCACCTGCTTGTTCTGCAGCAGCGTTAGAGCGACTGCAGGCAAAACAGCAAGAAGTGCAACGGGCGCGGCCCTCGCCAATCCGCGCCACGCGCTTCGTTCACGCAAAATCACTAGAACGAAAAACGCCGCGACACTCAAGACGAGCAAAATAGATTCGTAGGGCCGCGTGAGAAGTTGCACGCCCAGGCCTGCGCCCAATATGGCTGCATCGCGCATGCGCGGGTGTTCACGCAAGCGTGGCAGCGTCCCGAAGACGAGGCAGCCCGCCACGGCCGAAACTGCGCCGCCCCAATAGCTGTTCATCCACTCGTTCAGCGGCCCAAACTCGATGACCGCAAGCAGCGCGCCGGTAAGTGCCCAAACGCGCGTAGTCCATCCAAGCAGCATCCAATAGCAGAGCGCGCAGAACGCCGCAACGGATAACGCCACACCCGCCCAAGGGAGGCCGAACAGCACCCACCCGAGCGCGAGCACCAGACCTTGACCCAGAGGATAAATGGAGCTGTAAGTGGGCTCCTGGAGAACAAAAAAGGTCTCGAAGAATTGGTGCAGCGGGTGCGCCGGATTCGCCAGGCGGAAATGGCGAACCGTATCGGCGACGAAGAGATGGCCGAACTCGTCATAGATGGCGGGTGTCGGGACGGGATGGTGCGGCAGAAGAAGAAGCCGGAGCGCGATCGGCAACGCCGCCACGATCAGGAAACAGAGCGTAGTTCTTTGGGCAACCCGCCTCATCAATCCCTCGATCCGCGGCCGAAGCTGCAGCAATGCGATGAGAAGAGCAAGAAGAATCAGCTCGATGAAATCGGTTACACCGAACCCAATCGCGTTATCCGGCGCGAGAAATGAGCTGAAAAGCCGGGATGAATGCAAAACTACTCCACGCGCAAGGCGGTCATCGGGTCAACCGCTGCCGCTCTCCTCGCGGGAAGCAAACCAGCCAGTAAGGCTACGCCCGTCAGAATCAAGAGCGCTGCGGCGAGATTTGCCGGGTCAGCCGGAACCACGCCGAATAGAATGCCTTTGATGAACCTTCCCATCGCCAGGCTTACGGCGATCCCGATCATACATCCGGCACTCGCCAAAACCAGCACCTCCCACAAAATCATCATCATCACCTGCCGCCGCTCCGCGCCCAAAGCTAATCGAATTCCCAGTTCCGCCGTTCGCCTCGCCACGTGGAATGACATCAGCCCGTACAGTCCCGCGGACGCAATCACTAACGCGATTCCGCCGAAGAACACCGCCAGCAGCGCTGTTAGTTGTTGCACCGTGATGTAACTATCGAGCCGCTCGTCAACCGTCATGGTTCGCAGCGAGTAGTGACGGCCCATCGAACGAATGACCCGCTCGGCCGCCGCTTTGATGCTGCGCGGATCGACAATGGTCCGAACATCCATCAACGGCTCCTCGTCAGATCCCTGCACTAACGGCCGATAAATCGCGAGCGGCCGCACGCTCTCGACCTTCCACAGACTCGCGCTGTTCACGACGCCTACGATCGTCAGCGGACTGGCATAGGCATGCGGACCGGCATAGATCGTTCGGCCGATCGGGTCTTCATGGCCAAAGAGGTGTTCTGAAAGACTCTGGCTGATAATCGCGACAGGCGGCGCATGATCGTCATCGGACCACCGAAACTCACGGCCCGCCAGCACGTGCATGCCTGCTGCGTCAAAGAAGCCGGGGCCTACCGTTTCATCCACCGCCTGGACCGGACCTTGCGCGAGTGAGCGGTATACCGGTTCGAGATACTCGAATTCGCTCGCGGGACCCATGTTCGAGTAGCTGACGCTCTCGACCCCAGGCAGCTCACGCACTTTCTCGGCGAGTCCCCGGTAATAGGCGGGGGAGTTCTGCGGCCGCGAAGTGCCTGCTTGCGGAAAGAGCGCCAGCGTCAAGAGATGATCTCGCCGGTATCCCACATCCGCCGTATGCAGGTGTGACAATGTCCGCGCAAACAGCAGCGCCCCCACCACCAGTACGAGCGACAACGCCACCTGCGTCACCAGCAAAATCTTGCCCAGAAGCGTTGCTCCCCCGCGCATCGATCGCGCATGAAGCTTCAACGCCTCTATAGGATCGGTTCGCGCCGCGTGCCACGCCGGAAGGATTCCCAAAACGACGCCGGTCCCGACCGCCACGGCAGCAGTGAATGCAAGCACCCGCAGATCGGGCGATGTGCTCAGTGGCGTCTCGACATATCCGGTCCATGCAATGTGCAGCAGCGCACGGCTCAACCAGTAGGCAAGCAGAAGCCCGAGTAGCGCGCCAGTCGACGACAACACGAGACTCTCGATGAGCGGCGGCCGCGCGAGATCCCAAAAATTTGCTCCCAGCGCGGCTTCGACCGCCGATTGATGCCGCCGTGCGGCGCTCTTCGCTAATGACAGATTCGCTAAATTCAAGCAGGCGATCGACAGCACTGCGCCTACTAGCGTGAGCAGAACCTGCAACGCATAAGAAAACCGCTTCCGCAGAAAAGAAAGTCCGTTTGCGGCGGATTCCAGCTTGATCTTCCGTGCGAAGAAACGCGCTGCCCGCTCGCCGTCATAGCCGGGCGGTTTTGTGGCCTCCTGGATGTGCGGCCAGAGAACCTGAAAATTCGTCCGCGCCTGCGAAAAAGTGACGTTATCCTTCAAGCGTCCGAAGAGATCAAAACGGAGGATTTGTGGACGGCGCTCACCCGAGCTGCCCGGCGCGAACAATGGCACTGTGACATCGGTTGAGCCGTCGATGATCAATCCCGAGAATCCTTCCGGCTCGACTCCAATCACAGTAAAAGGCCGTCCATCCACTCGAATAAATTCACCGATGACATTCGCGCTGCCGTGATACCAGCCTCGCCACGCGCGGTAACTGATGACTGCAACAGCGCTCGACACTCCATTTCCGCCTGCAACATCCCCGCTTCCGATATAGCGCCCGAGCAGCGGCACGGTTTCCATCGCCTGGAAGTAATTCGCCGATACCTGCGCAAGGGCGGCGGTGAAGTGCGCGCCGCCAACTTCAAAGTTACTCATAGACCCGCCATTCCAGCAGAAAATATCCGAAAAGACGTGGTGGTCCCGGCTGAGCGCCTCGAACATCGGCCAAGTGAACGATTGATCCTGGTTCACGTTGTCGGCGATACTCGTCGTCAACATCACCAATTTTTCGGGGTGCGGCACCGGAAGCGGACGCAGCAGGAGGGCATTCAACAAGCTGAAGATCGCCGTGTTAGCGCCGATCCCGAGCGTCAAGGAAAGGAGCGCAATCACGGTCGAGCCGCTAGTCTTCCCGAGCGCTCGAATCGCAAAGCGGGCATCTTGCCATGTCCGCGCCATTAGTCCAGTATGGCTGGCGCTTTTAGTTGTTGTCCTTCACGCCGTATATCCTGTTAGGCAATGAACCGCCCCTTGTGGCGCATGATCGCCGGTCTGGTGGTGTTCAGCGCCGCTTTCGGCTACGTGGAAGCCGCCGTGGTGGTCTATCTGCGCTCCATCTATGCGCCTCTGCGCGCGCATCTTCTTCCCGCTGTCCCGTCCGGCGAATTGTTCCCGCTGCTCTCGCTCGATCAACTGCGTGTACTGGGAACCGAGCACATCCAACGCATCAAAATCGAGCTTGGCCGTGAATTTGGAACGCTGCTTATGTTAACCGGAGCCGCGCTGGCCGCAACACGCAAGAGCCGCGAGTGGCTCCCAGCCTTTCTGGTCTGCTTCGGAATTTGGGACATCACCTTCTACATATTCCTGAAGTTGTTGCTCAACTGGCCTGCGTCGCTGCTGACTTGGGATATCCTCTTTCTACTGCCCGTTCCATGGGTCGGACCCGTAATCGCGCCGATACTAGTCTCCGCTTCGATGATCGTCGCCGGGCTGCTCGTCCTTTGGCGGGAGCATCTCGAGAAACCAGTTCACATCGACGCTCTGCGCTGGGTCTTGATCGGCCTCGGAGCTGTGATCGTTTTCGCCGCATTCATTGCCGATTTCCGCAACACATCAAAAGGCGGGAACCCGAACGCGTTTCACTGGGGCGTCTTCTTTACCGGTGAAGTGATCGGGCTGGCCGCCTTTGCATCCGCGCTACTGCGTTCGGAGCCGCGAACGAAGTGACCGGCTTACTGATCTTATTTGCGGCCGCTTTGGGCGCCCAATCGTGGACCGGCATGCTGCAGGATGCTTCCGGCAATGCCATCAGTGGAGCGGCCGTGCGACTTACTTCCGAGACGATCGACCTGACTGCCGTAACTGCCGCCCACGGAGAATTTCATTTTGCCGATCTTCCATCAGGACATTACCACCTTTCCATTGAATGGAACGGTCATCGAGCCGTTTACCCGCAACCTGTCGATTTGCCTTCGAACGGCAACCCGGCAAAACTCACGCTTGCCGGCCAAACGGTAGCAATTGAGTCACCGGCCGCTGAATCGGGAAATGCAGGCGGCGAGCAATTGTCGAGCCGCGCTGTCTCTGAGTTGCCCTTGAACAAGCGCGATTTCAGCCAGTTACTCCTTTTAGCCGCCGGCACCATGACGGATACGAATGGCGCGACCAATTTCACGCAGCAGTTTGCAATCAACGGCCAGCGTGGCGTGGAAGCGGTGTTTGCGATGGACAGCGCTGATATCAGTGACCCCGAAATGGGCGGCGCTACTTTCTCGAATTTCAATGTAGATGCCGTGCAGGAGATTCAATCGGCCTCGGGTTGGATGCCGGCTGAAATCGGCCGCGGCGCAGCGGGCTTCACCAACATCGTCACCCGTTCCGGCAGCGCCGGCTTTCATGGATCCGTGTTCGAGTTCGTTCGCAACTCAGCCTTCGATGCGCGCAATTTCTTTGACCGAAGATCCATTGCCAATCCAGGACGCATTCCCCCGTTCCGCCGCAACGAATTCGGCTTTACCAATGGGGGCCCCGTCATCATTCCGGGGCTCTATGACGGACGCGGAAAGACTTTTTACTTTGCGGAATACCAAGGTTTTCGCCAAGTGCTGGGAACCACGCAAGTTCTCCCGGTACCCACTCTGGCCGAGCGCCGCGGCCTGGACACGACTGCATTCCCAGGCGATACCTTGTTCGTGCCCGTCGATCCGCGCATTGCGAAAATACTGAATCGCTATCCTCTGCCGAACGACATCGAAGGCCCCTACGGACCACGCACTTACGCTACTTCCTCAAAGGTGACCACGGATGCCGATCAGTTCTCAAGTCGCATTGATCACAAGTTGTCGGACAAGGCTCAACTGTTCGGCCGCTTCACGCTCGATAACCTCTCCGGGCCAACCACCAATCCGGATCAAACCGCCATCGACCCGAGCTTTGGTATCCGCTACATCGATCGCCAGCGGAACGCGGTGATTACGTATACTCGAACCGCCTCGGCGCGGTTTGTTCTCGAATCCTCAATCAGTTTTACCCGTACCACGCCATCTTTCCCGACTCCCAACCGAACCGATCCGGCGCTTACCTTCAGCGATGGGCTTTACGAGCCTTTTAACTCCGCAGGCGGTTCAGTGACGAGTTCCTTCGGCAATCTCTTCGAAGGCCGTCAGAACTTCTCCTGGACCACGAACAAACACGCCGTGAAAATCGGGGTAGAATTTCGCGCTAATCGCGATACCACTTACTTCGGTACGGACCCGAATGGCGCTTACACGTTCGGGGGAGGCATCGCGTACTCGCCGGTCGCGATAGGTTCGATCAGCGGAACGCATGACATAGCTGCCGGTGCGCCGTTACCGGACACGCTTTCCGCGCTGCTGACCGCGAGCCCCTTCGCCTACACGCTCGCCGTCGCCCCTCCTTTCTTCCCACAGGGCGATCAGATCGGCGTCGCGGCTATCTCGAGATACGCGATTAATTCTTTCATCCAGGACACCTGGAAAATCTCGGATCGCCTGGTTTTAGATTACGGCGTGCGATACGAGGTGTACTGGCCCATCAGCGAAAGAGCAAAGCGCGCATCCGCGGTGCTCGACGTAAATGGGCCAAACGGTCCACAGCAGGAATACGTCATTAATCCCCAACCCGGATACAAGCTGGATTTGAATGGCTGGGGACCGCGCGTGAAACTTGCATGGCGGACCGCGAATAATCTGACGATCACCGCTGGTGGAGGCATAACGACCATACCGCCCAACATCTGGCAAGACAACTTACTGACCGGAGGAGCTCCGTTCGTGGATTATCCCCGCCTGACCGCCGCGCCGGGATCGCCCATACCCTTCGGCGTTCCGATCACACCTGACGAGTTGCCCGCGGTATTCACTCCTTCCGGCGGAAATATCTTTGCATCGGGAAATACCAAAGCCGTGCCTCCAAACACAGTCATGGACGTAAATCGCTTCGAGCAGGATATTGCGGCGCTTAGTCCCAGCCATCAGATCACGCCCCTGAATGTCGCCACTATCTCGCCGGACTTCAGAAATGCTTATCTGGCCAGCTGGACCTTCGGGCTTGAGCGTCACTTCGCCGGCCTGGATGCGAACGCGGCATACGTGGGAACTGCGGGCGTGCACCTTCCCGCCATAAATTTTCCAAACGGCTATCCCGGAGCGGATCCGGCCTTCGCGCCCTACACCCAATTTGATGCTTCAGGAAATGTGACCGGCGGATTCGGCACTGAAATGCTGATGACCAATCGATCTCATTCCACTTATCACGCTCTCCAGACGTCGGTGCAAGGCAATCTTGGCGCTCGCGGACCCGGCATCCAGGCGAGCTATACCTGGTCGAAATCGCTCGATGATACAAGCTCGGTCATCGGTGCAATGGCTGGTGGAGCCGCCGGCAATTTTGCGCCGGCGTGGCCGCAAGATCCGTTTAACACGGCAGCCGATAAGGGTCCGTCCACGTTCGATGTGGCACACGCATTCACCGCGAGCGTGATACAGGATCTCCACTTCGCCGGGTTCCAGCTGTTGGCTATCTCAACCCTGACCAGCGGAGCGCCGTTCACCGTCTACTCGGGAGTACAACAAACCGGAGCCGGATCGAACGGCGTCGACCGCCCGGATCAGCTCGGCGTACCTGACCTCTCGACGAGCCGCACGATTCGGGAAGACTATTTTGGACTCGGCGCCAACAACGCTGCGTTCTTCGCGATCCCCATCGGAACTTTTGGAGCACTGGGCAGAGATACATTTCGTGGCCCGGACTTCCACAATTTGGACTTCGCGCTCATCAAAGATACGCCGCTCGGAACACGAAGGAGCGGCGGTGAGCTGGTAAATCTTCAATTCCGTGCAGAGTTCTTCAACATCTTCAATATCGTCAACTTCGGACTGCCCACGAACATTATCAAAGGTTCCGGATTCGGCGAGATCAGCCGCACCTCCGGCACATCGCGCCAAATCCAGTTCTCTTTGAAACTGATCTTCTGAGCCGCGACCCTAAAAGAGCCGGTGCGACCTAGGCCGCTTTCCGCAACGTTCCATGCGGATCCAGAACAAACTTCTTCGCCGCGCCTTTATCGAAGTTTTCATACCCTTCAGGCGCTTCATTGAGGCTGATGATGGCCGCATTTACGATCTTCGCGATCGGCAGCCGGTCATGCAGAATCGCCTGCATCAACTGCCGGTTATACCTCAGCACGGGTGTCTGACCCGTCGAGAACCGATGTGATTTCGCCCATCCCAGCCCGAAGCGCATGCGCAAATTACCCTGCTGAGCGGCTTCATCCTTCGATCCCGGATCTTCCGTCACATACAATCCCGGGATGCCGATCGCGCCGCCGGCTCGCGTGATGGTCATCAACGCGTTCAGCACTGTGGCAGGTGCTTCCTTCGTGTGCTGCCCGCCGTGCCCGCGCGCTTCGAAGCCGACCGCATCAATCGACGCGTCCACTTCAGGGATGCCAACCACCTGCTCGATCAGCTCCTCCAGCTTGTCGCTCTTCTTCAAATCAATCGGCTCGAAACCAACGCTCTTTGCATGATTAAGCCGTTCATCGACGAGGTCCCCGATCATCACCACCGCCGCGCCCAGGATCTGAGCCGAAGCCGCCGCCGCCAATCCAACCGGACCCGCGCCCGCCACGTAAACAATAGATCCTACGCCCACTCCCGCGCTCACCGCGCCATGAAACCCCGTCGGCAGAATATCGGAAAGCATGGTCAAGTCGCGGATCTTCGACAAAGCCTGCTCCTTGTCCGGAAACTTGAGCAGATTGAAATCGGCGTACGGAACCAGCACATACTCCGCCTGCCCGCCAACCCAGCCGCCCATATCGACATATCCATAAGCGCCGCCCGCTCGCGACGGATTCACATTCAGGCATACACCGCTCTGCTGTTCACGGCACGTGCGGCATCGCCCGCAGGCCACGTTGAACGGCACGGAAACCAAGTCTCCGATGTCGATGAATTCCACGTCCTTGCCCTTTTCAATCACTTCGCCTGTGATCTCGTGCCCTAGCACCAATCCGCTTGGAGCGGTAGTGCGTCCTCGCACCATGTGCTGATCGGAGCCGCAAATATTCGTCGATACGATTTTGAGAATCACGCCATGCTGAATCTCTTTCCCCTGCGGGTTCCTCATCTTGGGATAATCAATGCTCTGAACCTCGACTTTGCCAGGTCCAAGATAAACCACGCCTCGATTGCTTGCCATATCTTCTCCTATTCCCTCACCAATTCCACCCTGCGATTTTCGGAGCGGCCTCTCGCGGTCGAATTGCTCGCCACCGGCCGCGATTCCCCGTAACCTTTTGCGACCAGCCGGCTCCGGTCCACTCCGTGATTGCTCAGCCAGCCCACTACTGCGTTTGCGCGGTCTTGCGACAGCTTCTCGTTTGCCGCTTTGTCTCCAACATTGTCCGTGTACCCGTTAACTTCCCACTTCGAATCCGGAATCTCGTTCAATCGCTTGACCACCTGCGACAAGATCGCGTCGGCGCTGGCTGGGATCGTGGATTGACCGGTCGCGAAATGGACCGCGTTTTCTCCCAACGAAATGCAGTTTCCGGCCATGGGCGCGCCGCGATAACGGTCCAAGGCAACCACGAACGGACGGGCGGCGCGCGGCGTGCTCACGCCGCTATCTAATATCTCCCTGTTCGTGATCTCCCGTCCATATATTTTTCTGTTTTCGCCGTTGTCGGGCCGCAGCGTGGCGCCTTCCAGCGACAGGCCCGCAAACAGGCCGCGCGAGCGCGACCAGGAAAGAATCTCCGCGCGCAGCATAACGTCCGTATTGGCGCTCGCGTCCCGTCCCACCGGACCCGCCGCGGCAGCAGCTTCCCCGCCGATCGTGAATTTGTCGCCCAGCAGCCTCTTCATGCCGCTTTCTTTCATCACCAGCATGATCACATCGGTGGATGAGCCCCCAAGTTGCAGCCCGAAGCTGCCGCCTTCGATTGCCACCGCTCCCGGCGCGCTCCAACCGCCTCCACACCTGCGGCAGGAAGCGAATCCGCGTCCATATTTGCCGCCTACTCCAAAGGCGCCTTTCAGCAACCCGGGCACGATTACGATGCACTGGGATTTATCCAACAAATCTCGCGGTATTCCTTTATCCGGACTGGCCATCACCTCATGGAATGCGGTAGCTGCATTTCGCAAGCGCTTGTCCGGCGTGGTCTCCTGCGCAAGCAGGGCTGCGGCGGTGAGGAAAGTGAGGAAACCTAGTTTGGTCATACTAACCTAGACGCGCAGCCGCGATAGATGTATCTGGTCGCCATATAATCACCTCCATATGGCTGATTTGACGCGCCGCCAGTTCGGCATCTCTGGATTCGCCGCAGCCGCGCTCGCTAACGTGAATGGCAGGATCGATGTGAATGATCTCGACCCGGTGCATTGGACCCTCGAGCTATATAAATCCGCGCCGCTGAAGCTGACTTTCCGCGCCACCAACCGCTCTGATGCCGAAGCGTGGCAGAGAGAGCTACGCGCCAAGCTGACCGAATTGCTCGGAGGTTTTCCCGAGCGAACTCCTCTCGATTCCCAGACGCTCGAATCTCGCGAGCTCCCGGCTTACCGCAGCGAGAAGTTCGTCTTCAAAAGCCGTCCGGGAGTGAATGTGGTCGGCTATCTACTAACACCTTCTCGTGCAAAGCCGCCGTATGTGCCTGTCATCTGCATCCCAGGTCACGGTCGAGGCGTCGAGGATATCGTCGGCATTGACGAGAATGGCAATGACCGCGGGGGCAAGCCCGGGTATCAGCACGATTTCGCCATCCAGGCGGTCGAGCACGGCTTGGCCGCAGTCGCCATTGAACCTATGGCTTTCGGCTGCAGGCGCGATGCGATCACCCGGGCGAAGGGGTCTTCAGCAACCGCCTGCCAGCCCTCCGCCGGCTCGGCTCTATTGCTCGGTCAGACCATGATCGGCTGGCGCGTGTGGGATGTCATGCGCACCCTCGACTGGATACAGACGCGCCCCGACCTGGATGCCACGCGTATCGGCTGCATGGGAATTTCCGGCGGCGGCACATGTACGCAATTCGCAGCTGCGCTCGATCTGCGAATCAAGGCCGCATTTGTCAGCGGCTATCTCAATACGTTTCGCGACAGCATCATGAGCGTGTCGCATTGCATTGATAACTACGTGCCCGGCATCCTGAATTGGGCCGAAAACTACGATGTGGCCAGCCTGATCGCGCCTCGTCCATTCTTCTCCGAGGGAGGCGACCGCGACCCCATCTTCCCGGTCCATGCCACCCGCGAGGCCTTCGCCAGAGTTAAAAAAGTTTACGAAATCTTCGGAGTGCCCGACCGCGCGGGCCAGGAGATTTTTGAAGGCGAGCACACCTTCCACGGAGTGCAAGGACTCCCCTTTCTAGTAAATGAGCTGGCTTAGTTACTCGGGAGCCGTGCGCCTCAACAATCCATAAACAACGACGGCATTCGACTTGTTCGGCACGTACACCCTCCCGTTTGCGACCGTGAAGAGCGCGAGCGCATAGGTAGATCCGAGCCCGTCGCGCAAGACATTTTCATTGCTATCCCATAACTCGTTCGCCACATTCGTTGCCTCGTAAGCGTACAATGCCGACGAAACTCTGGCCCACAAGATTCCGCTTGCGGCTCTCGAATCGTGCGCCGAGATCGTGAGATTGGCGCCGGGCGCGAGCATGCTGCCTTGGGAATCGGGCAACGTATCGAAACGATCACCCACTGAACGGTAAGCTCGAAGGTAATCGTTATTTCCCCAAACATAGAGCAAGGACCCGCCGCTTTTCGCCCAATAGGCCGGATAATGGATCTGCTGGCATCCGCTGAAAGTGAATGTGCCGCACAACTCTGTCGCTTGAAAGCTCTGCACAGGCGATCCCGATTTCCCTAGAGCATCCGGATTAAGAACATACACGACGCCTTCCTTTCCACCCCCGACCAAAAGGTTTGAATCGGGCGTTAGGATAGGCCCGCTTGAGCCCAGGTCCAAATCATAAGCATCCAATTCGGGCTTGTCCCCGGGTGTAAACCAGTCCAATAGTTCTCCGTGATGTGATAGCTTTACAAAGCTTTCCCCGAAGTCGGTGTCGTCCCATTGCGGGCTGTTGCCGGTCATAAAGTAGACGTGACCATTCGAATCCGCAACGGGGCCTCGTCCGGACTGCCAAATAGCGCCCATGTCGGCGTTAGCTGTCACATTGAACACTGCGACTTGTTTCTGCACATTATCAGCGCTGTAACCCAGCAGCCAGCCGTGATAAGGCGATGGGTCGGGGCCGCATCCACCAAATCCTGCATACACGACTCCTTGTGAAAGCAGCAATGCCGGCCGCTGAATCATTTTGGTTTCGTTCATTTGCACGATGCCGTTCTGCGATTCAGTGCCGGTCCCCGGCACGGAAGCGGAGATCACAACGGAATCCCCGAACTTCGCAGCGCCGGTTCTGATGTCCAGCGCGAAGAGCTTATGCACGTAGGTTGCGCCGGTTGAATTAGGAGTCGCGGAAACCACGTAGATCGTGTTTGTCTCGGAATGGATGACTGGTGTGCCCAGGATGCCCAATTCGCTCCCGATGTATGGAGCACTAGGACAAGCACCGGCCCACCCCGCCGGCACAGAAGGTCCTAAATTGACGCGCCATAACGGCGGCTGAGTAACATCGTCGGCATCCAGCGCATATACACTGTTGTGCAGAGTTGCAACATATAGTACGTTGACTGTTTTGCGGCCAATTCTAACGCCGGGAACATAAAGCGGCTGGGCGAAAACCTGACCATCCAGCTCATACGACCCAATCTTGCCGAAACTGGCGACGTTTACATTTGAGGTGTTTAGCAACCGTTCATTTAGATTGGCTGCAGTTCTGCCGTTCCCATACTGGCCAGTCAGTACCGCGGTCTCTCCGCCCCGGTCTTCAGCAGAAATTGCACTCGCAAAGCAAGGCACAAGCACAGCACAGATCGTTAAGAAGCGTAGCTTCCGCAAAGTAGTTGTCCTCCAAGATAAATTCCAGCGAGAGCGTAGTGACGCTTTGTGGCGACTTACTGCAGTGGCGCGGGGTTGAGCATATAATACAACCCGCGGGCAGAAATCACTACAGGCAGCCAGGTACGCGAGAGTTTGGTACGTATAGTACGGGTCGCTGGATTTTCAGTGTGCTGAATGTTCAGTGAGGTAGCTTTGCGCGTGCGTCACTTGGGCGAGGGCCGGATCGGCGTCCTTCCATGCCGCGAGAAAGTCCGCATACTCCTTCGCGGCAGCTCCGGAATCGCCGGCCTTCTCGCTAGTCATCGCGATACCGTAGAGCGCGAGCCCGGATCGTGGCCGCTCCAGCAAAGCTTGTTCGTAGGCGGTTTTGGCGTCGGCCCAATCTCCGGCAGACATCATCGCCGCTCCCTCCGTCTCACCGACCGGCCGAATGTAATTGGGAGGCTCACGATATCCCAGAGCTTTCTCCTCTTGCGCAGCCTTCACGAAGAGGCTCTTCGCCTCGCCGATCTTTCCCCGGACCGTCAGCAGCGAGGCCCGCAATTCCAGCGACATAATCGACAAGCTGCTTAAAAGTGGATGCAGCAGCGCATCGGGCATGACTTGCAGCTTCGGCACATCCCCGGCGGCCCTCTTATTTGCGGCCGTCGTTTGCATCCCCGGCGAGTCCTTCCATTGCTGAGACATTCGCCATAGCTCGGCATCGAATCGTGCCGATGACTCTTCCGCCTTCGAGAGATCGTGAGTTTCGATGGCCTGCATCCCAGCAGCAAAACAGGCAAGCTGCCGCGCAAGAAAATCAAGGTTGGGCCGACCGCCGGGAGGCGCGCTCCGCTTCAACAGCTCGGTAATCTGTGCCGAATCCGCCGTTCGCAGCGCCACGGGCAAACGTGGATCGAGCCGTGTAATGGAATCGCGCGTCGAAAAAATGTAAAGCGTGGATTCCAGCTTGCCCCGCGCGCCGGCGAGCTTCACAGAAAGCGCGGTCGCGTCTTTCAGTTTGCCTTCCTCCATCAGGTTCGCGATCGCATACATCAAGTTGTGGACGTAGTTCCAATCGTTATCCGGCTGGACGTGCTGCTCTTGCATGTAGCGCTCGTCCACCTGCATCGATGCCGTAAACGCCTGCTCTGCACGGGCGTAATCGCCCAAGCGAAAGAAAATGTGCCCCGGCATGTGGACCATGTGTCCCGAGGCTGGCGCCAGGCTTGCCAGGATCTCCGCGCTGTCGAGGGCCTGCTCGGGGTGGTCACTCCCCTCCAGGGCATGAATGTAATAGTGATTCGCAGCCGAATCGCCGGGCTTAATTTTAAGAACGGATTGCAAGAGCGCCAAACATTCCTGGTGATCGACTAGTTGCGCCAGGAAAATCCGCGCCTGAGTATCTTTCGGGTACTCCTTGACGAGCTTGCGCCAGAGCTTCAGCTCGCCGGAAGCGGCGCTCGCCTCGATGTAAAGGCGTTCGCGCTTGCTTGCGTGCCCTTTAAGACTGACAGCCTTAGCCAGCGCCTGATCTGCATAACCTTTAGCGGTACTGTGATAGAACGATTCGGCCTCGTACAGTCCCCAGTAGCACATGGCGCATTGCGGATCCACGCGAACGCTCTGTTCAAACGCGCGAGCCGACTCGTAATCCCAGAAATCATTCAGCAGGTTCAATCCCTGGTCGAACCACATCTGCGCTTCGGGCGACGCGGTGATCGGCATGTGAGCGTTCCCTATGCCGGTCATCTTCCGCGGCGCAGGCAATTCGCCGGGAGGCGTCTCGTCCTGGGTTTCCATCGCGTGGCCCGGCATTTTCGTCTGTGCCAATCCCAATCGCGGCGCTGCTGCCAGAAAAGCAGCCAGCAGACAGGACGCGGTCAACTGCGCGGCCCTCACGGCCAAGCCAGCAGGCGTTCCATTGTTGCGGCGCCTCTTTCTGCCAGCATGACGAGCCATTCCTTAGAGAAACTTCTTCGTAGCCTCGGACGTGGTATAGATCTCGCCGTCAATGAGCAGGCGGCCTGTGTAGGATCCGCCGGAATTCGCGAACTCCCAAGCGACTTCGTGTCCTTCTCTCGCCAGCTTGGCCCATTTCGAAGCTTTGGATGCATTCTGCTCAAGCCAAAAATGGCCTTCTCGATCCGTGAAGGAGCGCAAGCGGGAATGCCCTAGGTGCTCGCTCCACGTTTTGATGTTCTTAAGCTCCGGCATACCTGGCCTGCAGACGCTGTGCCCATTCTAGTAATCAGTTCTTCCCTGTGGCTTGGAACGCTCAATCATCACGAACGGCGGGGCGGGGCAGCCTCTCGCAGTTAGATCGGTCGATGAGCTCTGAGGCCCTAAGCCTCGCTCGGCTTTACTTCTCCCTGCAGGTCACCTAGCGTCTGTTTTTCGCCTTCGTGGCTCTGTACGAATTCCAGGATGTCGAAGCGCTTGACCTCGCGATCGGGAAAAAAGCTGTTAATCGCCGCTTGTTCGTCATCGAAGATCTCAAAGACCGTCGAAAGCTTGGTTAAGAGCAGCAGCTGAACGTTGCGTTTCGTAAGGTGCAACAGCTTCATCGCTCCAGCCGCCTGTTGAACGGTCGAGTGGCCAATCACGAGCATTCCAAGTCCCGTGCTGTCCACGAAGCTGACGTCTTTCAGGTTTAGGATGATTTTCTTACTGCCTTGATCCACCAGCTGACTTAGGCGGCGGCGCAGATCGGTTGCCTCTGGGCCCATCACAAGCCGTCCATCCAAATCGAGAATCACGATGCCCTCGACTTCTCT
Organism: Bryobacteraceae bacterium; assembly: GCA_049582585.1. Taxonomy (GTDB): domain Bacteria; phylum Acidobacteriota; class Terriglobia; order Bryobacterales; family Bryobacteraceae; genus Bog-105. The sequence continues at coordinate 22,087 of JBAUUG010000099.1, forward strand.
TCGATGAACCTCAAGAGGCATGGTCCTCTCACTATATACTGTTTGGAGTCTTGCGAAGGATTAGTAGAAATGCGGGCAGTCGATACCGAATCGCGAGCGTAAAGTGGAGAGTACAAAGTGGGAGGGAGGGAACCTCTATTGTTTGTGCATGCTTTAGCGGCTTTATTGCAGGCCCAAATTCCTGCACTTCCTGAACACCGCGTCGCGAACATCTTCAAGCCCTTGGCCAGCCCGGCTGCATCGGAATACGAAATTGCTCTGTTCACGTTTGCGATAACGGGCGCCATTTTTGTGATGGTGGCCTCACTCATCGTCTACACGATGATGCGCTTTCGCCGCCGGGCCGGGGATGACACTTGCGAGGAACCGCCTCAGGTCTACGGCAGCAATCAAATAGAGGCTGCCTGGACGGTGATTCCGATTCTGATCGTTTTCGTGTTGATAGGCGTCTCCGCCCGGGTGATAGCGGGCGTGCAAAATGCGAGCCCTCCGGCCTCGACTCTGAAAGTCAATCTGATCGGGCATCAATGGTGGTGGGAAGTCGTCTATCCCGATTACGGGCTGACCACCGCGAACGAAATTCATGTCCCCGCATCGCCGGATGGCAAGACTGCTACCTATATACAGCTCCACAGCGTGGATGTCATCCATAGCTTTTGGGTGCCGCAACTCTCCGGAAAGACCGATCTGATTCCAAATCGCACGAATTACATCTGGATTGATCCGCGGGAGCCCGGAGTTTATCTCGGCAACTGCGCCGAATACTGCGGGACGCAGCACGCCAACATGCTGCTCCGAGTCATCGCGCACCCGCCCGGTGACTTCGAAAAGTGGGCGGCCGAGCAGCAAAAACCGGCTGAGCAGAACGCCCAGGCCAGCGAGGGCAAGGCGGTCTTCGAGTCGCTGTCTTGCGTAAGCTGCCACGTCGTTCGGGGAACGCCCGCAGTGGGCAAATTTGGCCCCGATCTCACCCACTTGATGAGCCGCCAAACCATCGGATCGGGCGTTTTGACGAACACGCCGGAGAATCTGCGCGCCTGGGTCAACGATCCGCAGATCCCGAAGCCGGGCTGCTTCATGCCCAGCATGAAACTGACGGACAAAGAATTGGATCAAGTTGTTTCGTACCTGGAGTCGCTGAAATAGGGCGGCAATCCTGCTATGGCAACCATAGATTATCCACTCCAACATCCCAAGCTTCAGGAGAGCGAGTTCTCTTTCTCGGAGACGCTTTACAAGTGGGTTGCCACGGTCGATCACAAGCGCTTAGGACTGATGTACATCGTCTCCGCCTTGGCGTTCCTGCTGATCGCGGGCATCATGGCGTCGGTGATTCGGATTCAGCTGGCTATTCCGAACAATCATTTTGTCGGGCCAGACACTTTCAACCGCCTGTTCACCATGCACGGGACCACCATGGTTTTTCTGGTCGGCATGCCCATCGTCGCCGGTCTGTCGAATTACCTTGTGCCGCTGATGATAGGGGCGCGTGATATGGCGTTCCCGCGGTTGAATGCGTTCGGCTTTTGGATCTTTCTTTTCGGCGGCCTGCTGCTCTACTACAGCTACATCGGAGGAAGCGGATTATCCGGCGCCGGCTCAGCTCCCGATGTGGGTTGGTTCGCCTACGCGCCGCTGACCGAAAAGGCGTTTTCGCGAGGGGCAAGCACCGATTTTTGGATCCTCGGCGTCCTGGTCTCCGGGTTCGGCAGCATCGCCAGCGCTATCAACGTCATCGCCACAACCATCTCCCTGCGCGCGCCGGGAATGACCCTCAGCAGAATGCCCATGTTTGTGTGGGTGATGCTGGTCGACGCCTGGCTGGTTCTGGTGGCTCTGCCGCCGCTATCGGCCGCACAGATCATGCTGCTTCTCGACCGTTTTCTGGGCGCCAACTTCTTCAATACCCAGAACGGCGGATCGGCCGTGCTTTGGCAACACATGTTCTGGATCTTCGGCCATCCGGAAGTTTACATCTTGATTTTTCCCGCATTCGCAGTTCTGTCCGAAGTCATTCCCGTTTTTTCACGAAAGCCGCTGTTCGGCAGGCCGGCCATGGTCGGCGCGGTGGTCGCCATAGGATTCATCAGTCTAGGTGTTTGGGCGCACCACATGTTCGCCGTCGGCATGACCTCCTGGTCCAATACGTTTTTCGCCGCATCAAGCATGCTCGTCGGGGTCCCGACTGGCATCAAGATCTTCAACTGGACGGCCACCATGTATGGCGGAAAAATTCGATTCGCCACTCCCATGCTCTTCTGTTGCGCGTTCCTCCTGCAGTTTCTAGTCGCCGGCCTGACCGGAATCATGCTGGCCGTAACGCCCTTCGATTGGCAGCTCCATGACTCCTATTTCGTGGTTGCGCATTTCCATTTCACGTTAGTCGGCGGGTTGGTGTTCGCCGTCTTCGCGGGCATCTATTATTGGTTTCCCAAAGCGCTCGGCAAGATGCTGAACGAAAAGCTCGGGAAGTGGCACTTCTGGCTGTTTTGCATCGGATTCAACATGACTTTCATCACCCTGCACTTCGCGGGATTTCTCGGCATGCCGAGGCGGATCTATACTTACGCGCCCGGCCGGGGTTGGGAAGCCATCAACATGATCGCCAGTATCGGCGTCCTCTTCCAGGCGGCGGGAATGCTCTTCTTTCTATGGAATGTCATTCAATCGCTTCGATCCGGCGAGCCGGCAGGCGATGATCCGTGGGATGCCTGGACGCTCGAATGGGCAACCAGCTCTCCACCG
>JBAUUG010000100.1:0-26257 GCA_049582585.1 Bryobacteraceae bacterium
CGGCTCTCAGGGAGAGGAAATGAGAGAGCCTTTGGGATTTTGTATCAGCGGCATCGGGGATCGGTGTTTCGGTTCGCGTTGCATATGTCGGGACGGAAGGAATTGGCCGAAGAAGTGACGCAAGAAGTATTTCTGGCGCTCATCCGTGAGCCGCGTCAGTATCGTCCGCAGCGCGGTTCGCTGCAGGGATTTCTGATCGGCATAGCGAGAAACAAGATGCGCCGTCATTTGGGAAGGCGCGCTTCCGGATTGGACCAAGTGGAGACACGCGTGTCCGTGCCTGATCCCTTTGACAGCTATTCCAAGAAAGATGAAGCTCGCGCGCTTCACGCCGCGATACTAACTCTGCCGCCCCGTTACCGGGAAATAATTGTACTCTGTGATCTCGAGGAGATGGATTGCGCCGAAGCAGGGCGGCTGCTCGGCTGCGTTGCCGGAACTGTAAAATCACGACTACACAGAGCGCGCAACCTTCTAGGAGCAAAATTGCGCATTCGGGAGAAGTGTTCCGTATGAATGAGCCGGATGAGCTGCGAAGGCAATTCCGAGAGCTGGCTGAATCTGTTCCTCAACAGCCCGGCGATGTTGTAGAACGGCGAATATTGGCTGACTTTCGTGCCCATCACCGGCGAAGGCGCATGTGGGCTTGGGCCGCGCAAGCTGCGGTATTGCTGATCGCAGCCTTCTCCTTGTATATCGCTTTTATTCGGCATGCTTTCAACCCGCATGGTCCTTTGTCGCGAGGCGGCGCGGCGTACTCCTCCGCGACTGCTCCCGCCGACATTCATACTGACGTTCTGGCGAATTTCGTGCCGCTGCCTTATGCCCAAAGCGGCGTGCCATTGGGAGAAGCAATCATTATGCGCGTCGAGCTGCAGGTTTCCGCATTCAGCTCGCTGGGCGTTCCGGTCCAACCCCGAATAGCAGGCGAGACGATCACCGCCGATGTACTGGTAGGCCAGGACGGCGTTGCCCGCGCGGTGCGTTTTGTTCAATAAACGATTCTGTTAAAGGAGAAAGTGCAATTTATGTTCAAGTCTATGTTGGTTTCGATTTTTTGTGTCTTCTGCGCGCTTGCCCAGGAAAGCCAGGCGCCGAACGGCAAACCCCTGATCCTTCAACTCGGTGACCCGGGCATGGTTGCTCCCATCGGGTTCCCTGTCCTACTAGGCAGTAACTCTCGTGTCACCGGTGCGCCGTACTCAGCACAATCCGTAACCGAGCGAGTCCAGGTCCTGGCCGATGGAAACCGAATCGTGCAGACAACCTCCTCAACCATCGCCCGGGACAGCGAAGGCCGCGTAAGGATGGAGAGGGGCGAGCCCCAAATGGGAGATCCGAATGCTCCTCGATTGATCACCATAGAAGATCCTGTGGCGGGCTATAACTACACTCTCGACCCGCGAACCAAAACGGTTTTCAAACACCCGCCCATGAAGGACCCTGCAAAGAACCTTGTCCTCAGCACAAACACGTTTCAAGGGGCGCCGGGCAAAGTGCTAACGGTCCAAACGATCGGCAAGGAACCCTTATCCAGTGACAGTGCGGCAAAAGTGGATCTGGGGTCCCAGACGATGGAAGGCGTCGTTGCGCAAGGTACGCGCATCACGAACACCATTCCAGCCGGCAGCATCGGGAATGAACAGCCGATCATGATCACGACAGAGACCTGGTACTCGCCGGAGTTGAAAGCGCTGGTCATGAGCAAGAGCAGCGATCCGCGTATTGGTGAAACGACTTACAAGCTCACCGATATCCAGCGCGGCGAGCCATCGCCCTCGCTCTTCCAAGTGCCGTCGGATTACACGGTGAAAGATCAACCTGGAAACATCTTCTTCCAAAAACTCAAGACTGATGCTGAGGCGAGTAGCAAGTAGGCTATTGCCTGCCCAGCGTTACTCATGGCGCAAAGCGACCATGGGATCGACTCTCGTCGCGCGGCGAGCAGGCACGTAACAAGCAAGTAAGGCAACGCTCGCCAAAACCAGCGCAACGGCTGCAAGGGTGGCGGGATCCGCCGGGCTCACTCCGAACAGGAATCGAGCGATCAATCGAGTGAGCCCGATCGCCAATACCGCGCCGCCGGCAATGCCGATCATTGTAAGTTTGAGGCCGAGTCTGGTCACCAGGCTCAGAACGTTCCCTCGCTCAGCTCCCAACGCCATTCGAATGCCGATTTCGTGAGTACGTTCGGTCACAAAATACGACATCACTCCGTAAATCCCCACTGCGGCCAAAAGCAGCGCCATACCGGCGAAGATCTCAAGCAATCGCATTACGAATCGCTTTTCGTCAATCGAGCCGGCAAGGTTCCGATCCATGGTCATGATGTCCGTCACAGGTTGGTCCGGGTCTATTTTCGCGACGGCTCTTTTAATGTTGGAATCGAAACCGCTCTGCCAACCAGGCCCGGAGCCCATCCGCACTACAATCATCTGCGCGATGTGAGACAGAAATGCAGCCGCCGGGATAAACCTCGGCCTGCTGAAAAAAGGACGAGTACACCACTGGCGGAGCTTTTTCCGCCAACCCATACTGTTTTACGTCTCCCACGATCCCAACGATTTCACGCGGGCGCTCTTCGTCTATGTGATACGACTCATACCGCAATAACAGCCGCTGCCCAATGGGGTCTTCATTCGGAAAATAGCGTCGCGCAAAGGTTTCGTTGATCACAGCCGCCCACGGCGTATTTTTGCGGTCGGATTCAGTCAAGTACCGGCCCTTCTTTAAGGGAATCCGCAAGGTGTGAAAGTAAGCCGGACTCATCTCGGCAGATCCAGCTTCGGGTCTGTGGTCCGGCGCTGGGACCGGTCGTCCCATGATGGAAAACGTAATCCCTCTCAGCCCCTGACTCACGATCCCGGCCGATTCCACACCCGGAAACGCATCCACGCTTTCGAGCAACCGCTGATACAAAGTAGTTGTCAGCGGAGAAACTTTCTCCATGTCGCCGCCCGGAACTCTTTCGACGTACTTGCCCCCTTCCGGCAAAGCGATTTGAGCAGTCATGACATTCCTGGAATCAAAGCCCGGGTTGACCTGCTTCAAACGAAGAACAGTATCGATCATGAGACCCGCGCCCACCAGCAGCACCATCGCCAGCGCTACCTCTGATACGGCGAACCCGTGACGTGTCCACCCACGCGACCCGGCAACCCTGCTGCGGTCACCTTCCCGAATCACGGTATTTAAGTCTGGACGGGACGCGCGCAAGGCCGGCGCGGAGCCGAACAAGATCGCCGTGATACCTGAAAGCCCAATCGTGAACAAAAGTACTCGGCCATCGATGGAGATGCTGCCGGGATTGGGAAAATCTCCGGCGAGTTTAAGAAACAGTTGAATACCGGCGACTGTGAGCCCGATGCCAAGGACGCCTCCCAAGAATGCCAGCACTCCACTCTCAACCAGTAATTGCTGCATCATTCGCCGCCTGCCCGCCCCGAGAGACGCTCGCACGGCGTGCTCCTTCCGACGGCTTTCTGTTCGGGACTGCAGCAGGTTTGCAACATTGAGGCAAGCGATCAGCAAAACAAACGCGACCGCTCCCATCAGCGGGTAGAGAGCTCGCGCCCAGCCCGAAACGGCTTCATGCAACGGCGTCACTTTCGCGCGCATTCCTTTGTTGATTGTTGGATAGGCCTGCTCCAGGCGCCGCGAAATCAAGTTCACATAAGCCTGTCGGGGTCCGGGTAAGGCAACGGACGGTACAGTTCGGCATTGATCACGCTGAACATCGTGCTGTTAGCCGCGATCCCCAATGCCAGCGAGAGAACTACAACGCTCACCAAGCCTGGCGATTTCCGCAAGCTTCGAGACGCCCAGCGAAGGTCTTGATAGAGAGTCTCAAGCAGCAGCACTGCCCTATCCTAACGCCGCCCTCTCGACCGGTCGTGCCAGAATCAGGTTCATGCGAACTCCTTGGATGGTTCTGGTTGCCGCAGCGGCCCGCGTGCTTCTTGCCCAGGAAACACCGCTCACTACTTTGCCGTATACTCCGGCTCTTGACACCGAGTTCATGGACAAGACTGCCGACCCGTGTACGGACTTCTACAAGTACTCGTGTGGAAACTGGAACAAGCTCAATCCGATTCCGCCGGATCAGGCGCGGTGGAGTGTTTATTCGAAGCTGGCCAACGAAAACCAGCGCTTCCTGTGGGGCATTCTGCAGCAAGCCTCGCATCCGAGCGCCTCTCGCACCGCCAACGAGCAGAGGATCGGTGACTTCTTCCATGCGTGCATGGACCAGGATGCGGTGGAGCGTGCGGGTGCGAAACCTCTGCAGTCCATGCTCGCGCAGATCGCCGCTCTGAAATCCGTGAACGATATGGCGGCGTACGCAGGCGTCGAGCACAGGAATGGGATTGATCGGGGCGCGCTGTTCGGATTCTCTTCGGATCAGGACTACGATAACTCCTCTCAGGAGATCGCGTTCGCGTTCGCCGGCGGATTGGGTTTACCCGACCGCGATTATTACACCAAGACCGATGCCAAATCGCAGGACACCAGGCAGAAGTACGTGCAGCATGTCCAGCGAATGCTCCAGATGATAGGCGAATCCGCGCCGGACGCGCAAGCAGATGCGCAAACCGTCATGGAAATTGAAACCGCTCTTGCGCAGGCTTCGCTTACTCGGGTTGAGAAGCGGAATCCATATAACCTCAAGCATAAGTACTCGCGCGAGGATTTGACCGGAATGGTTCCTGCGTTTGATTGGGACGCCTACCTGAGCAAGCTCGGCCTTCCGGAATTCCAGACCGTCAACGTAACCGAGCCGAAGTTCTTCGATGAGCTCAATAAGGAGCTGAAGCAGCGCGATATCGCGGCTTGGCGAGCTTACTTGCGCTGGCGTCTGGTGCATTCGGAAGCGCCTTACCTCTCATCCAATTTCGAGCAGGAGAATTTCGAGTTCTTCAGCAAATATTTGCAAGGCGTGAAGCAACTGCCTCCGCGCTGGAAAAAATGCACGCGCCTGGTAGATAGAGATTTAGGAGAGGCGCTTGGGCAGGTATTTGTCGCGAAAACTTTTTCGCCGCAAACCAAGCAGGACGCCCTTAAGATGACCCGGCAGATTGAAGCGGAAATGGGCCGGGATATCGAAGATCTGACTTGGATGAGCGATGCAACCAAGCACCAGGCGCTTGAGAAGCTCCACGCCGTAGTTAATAAGATTGGCTACCCGGATAAATGGCGCGACTACAGCTCCGTGCAAGTCAGCCCCGATGATTTTCTCACCGATGTGACGCACGTCTCGGCCTTCGAAGTCCACCGGCAACTCGAGAAAATCGGAAGGCCCGTGGATCGCACCGAGTGGGACATGACCCCGCCGACGGTGAACGCATACTACAACGGACAGATGAACGACATCAATTTCCCGGCTGGCGTTTTGCAGCCGCCGCTGTTTGACCCAGAGATGGATGCTGCTCCGAATTACGGCAACACCGGCGCAACCATCGGCCATGAGCTGACGCATGGATTCGATGATGAAGGGAGGCAATTTGATGCCCAAGGCAATCTCAAGGACTGGTGGACCGAGGCTGACGCGAAGGCCTTCGAAAGCCGCGTCGCGTGCGTTAGAAGTCAGTATGCGCAATACATCGCCGTAGACGATATTCACATCAACAGCAGCCTCACTCTGGGCGAGGATGTCGCAGATTTAGGCGGCACGCTCCTTGCCTATATCGCCTGGAAGCACGCGACGGAAGGACAGGAATTGACGCCTGCAGAGGGCCTGACGCCAGATCAGCGATTCTTCGTCGGAATGGCTCAGTGGGCCTGCGGCGATGAGCGTATGGAATCGAAACGCATGCACGCCATAACGGACCCGCACTCGCCCGAGGAATACCGCATTAACGGAGTGGTCGCGAATTTGCCGCAGTTTGGAGAAGCCTTCGGCTGCAAAGTGGGTCAGCCGATGGTTAGCGCTAAAGCGTGCCGCGTCTGGTAACGGCTCTTGGTTCACTCTGTACCGCGAACGTTTCTGCAGTATTCGACACCGTGTCGTAAATCACGAACGTTGCATTCGTGTCCTCCCACTTGCCGCTCGTGAATTTCGCGCCCATGATGGGGCCCGGATTGATCAACAGGCAAGAACCCTCGCGCGAGATCTCCAGTTCATGATTGTGTCCGAAGCAGACGACATCGTAATCGCCGGATTTCGCCATTGGTCTCGCCAGGTAATCGAAATGATTCACCGCGAAACGCTTGCCGTCCAAAGTTCCTTGGAATAGCTCGCCATAAATGTGGCAATTCGGCCTCTTGAGCGCCTTAGCGGTGATGCGGTAAAGATCGGCGTCATTGTTTCCGAAAACAATATGGATGTCCCGCTCGAATTTCGCGAGTTCATCAATCACGAAGGGTGAACAGAGATCTCCGCAGCAGATTAGCGCGTCCGCATCTTCAATGCCGTCGATTGCTGCCGACAGGTTCCACAGATTGTCGTGAATGTCTGATAGGATCGCGATCCGCATGTCTCATTGATAGAAATTGCGATCCCACGCATGCCGTTTCAGAATCGCCAAAGTCTTGTCATCTAGCATGCCCGCGACCGCGGCGCGACAGCTGCTTTCAACCGTCGCCACCCTCCGCATCCCCGGAATAACGCTTGTCACCGCGCGATGAGAAAGGCAGAAACGCAGGGCAATCTCGGGGAGTGTCCCCGGCACTCCCTCGAGATCTCGCTTCAACGCCTCGACGCGCTCAACCACTTCACGCTTTCGATCGCCGCGAAAATAGCTCTCCCGGAATTCGCCCGGCTCGAACTTCGTGTCTTCGGTAATAGTTCCGGTCAGCCCGCCTTCATCGAGCGGCACCCGCGCCAGAACTCCAATCTTCATTTGCTGGCACAGCGGAAACAGGTTCTCTTCCGCGCTCTGATCGAAAACGTTGTAAATGACTTGGACAGCAGTAATCGCGCCGGTTTTGACCGCTTCCAATGCGGAATCCGGATCGTGTTCTGTAATCGAGATGCCGAAGTATCGAACCTTGCCTGACCTCCGCAGATCTTCGATGGCTCGCCGCCACTCTTCCGTATTCACCCAGGCATCCGTCCAGACATGGAATTGCTGAAGATAGATCTGCTCAACCCCGAGGTTTCTCAGGCTTTCTTCCGTCGATTGAATGATGTAGTCGTAAGGAAAAACCTCTGAAATGGGCGTAGTGGGCGAAGCGGGCCAGATGCGGTTCTTGGGCGGAATCTTGGTGGCCACCAGGACACGATGAAACGCGCTCTTCACTGCCTGTCCGACCAGTTGCTCACTGTGTCCATCGCCATAGGCGAGCGCGGTGTCGATGAAATTGACTCCCAGCTCGAACGATCGCTTAAGCGCTCGCATCGATTCGTCGTCTCTGCCGCCTTGCCACTGATTGCCGCCGATGCCCCAAGCTCCAAAGCCAAGCTCGCTGACCTCAGCTTCCGTTGCGCCCAATTTTCGATAATGCATGCCGTCTCCAGATTAAAACAGAAAGGCCGCCGCGCTTAAGCTACAAGCGGGCGGCCTGGACTATGCTGGTTTATTCTTTTACGGCCGAGCGACGTTCTCAGCCTGCAGACCCTTGGGGCCGCGCTTGACTTCGAACTCCACCTCCGTACCTTCATCGAGCGTCCGGTAACCATTCATATTGATTGCCGAGAAATGCACAAACACGTCGTCGCCGTTAGAGCGCTGGATGAATCCATAGCCTTTTGCGGCGTTAAACCATTTGACAACACCTTTTTCTCTCACTACTAATCTCCTATTGCTGATCTGCTGAAATGGATGCGAGATGAATGCCCGATCGCCCGTCTGGGCTTGCAGGAATACAACCAGCTAGCATCGAAAAATCTGGAATACACTGTACCAAAATCACTGTGCTCTGGACAAGCTAAAACGTTGGAATCCCTACGTTAACGCGGGTAATGGATAGGCCTACGAGTACTGCCAACCAAAGGCGGCCGCGTCTTGGTTGTAACTTGATTTTTCTTTACGGCGAAATACCTGTCGGGAAACTACTTCCGCTTCATCCGCAGCTCGATCATCATCCGCTCCTCGCCTTTATCATTGATCATGAAGTGGCGATGCAGGAGAAGGCGGCCGTCTTCCTCAAGGTGCGCGCGCGCGACGGTCTTGCGCCCAGGATGGTCGGGATCGAGTGGCGTAGCCCAAAGGACGATGTTCTTGCCGTCAAACGTGCCGTCGCTCTGGCGGATTGACATCGTCGTCTGCCGCGAGTCATACCACACGGTGGTGAAGCGATTCGTTTTTGGATCGAAGCCGGAGATTCCGGTGCCCGTGCTCTTCGTTCCGTCAGAATTGAAGAAGGTAAAATCCGACTGCAGAAACTTGCCGTCCTGAATCATGTACTGCTTACACGCGCCTTTCGTCACGATTGGGTTCCCGTTCATCGGGAAGAAACTCTTGATGACGTCCCACTCGCCCGCAAATTGCGCGAGTAGCCTCTGACCGGCGCCCGCCGCGTTTGGCGGCTCATATTGATTGTGGGTTTGCTGCGCGAGCGCCGCCGTAGCAATGAGCAACGTCGCGCTAATCCATTTCTTCATGGCACTCCAATGATATGCCGAATCGCGTGATTGCACGCGTTCTAGCGCTTGTCAATCCAGGTGGAGCACGAACTACAGCGCGATCTGTCGGCCCACATGTCAATGCCCTCAAAACCGGTTAACGCGCATTGCGTCATTTTGATTTCAGATCATCGAACCAAAGCCCGGGAAGCAACCCCGACAAACCCGGAAACATGGGTGAGCTTACTAGCGTCGTTTTTCGCGACCGATCCGCTTGGCGCCGGCGCCATGCGGATCGTTTACTAGTGGGAAGGGATTTCCCGCCAGGAATCGATTACTCTACCCTGGGCCGTCACCGGTGATCTACCGCGGAGCTGCCACTTTCCAATAATGGTGTATCGACGGTCTTTGTTCATGAGGGATTTATGAGTGAACGGACCAATAGGATGGCATTGGATGAACTCATCGAGCGGCAAGAGCCCGAACATAGATGACTGAGCAAAGCTACCGCAGACGGTCGCCGTGCTTCGTCGAGAAACGGCGATGCGGCCGTTTTCGTTCACATTGTCGTGCTACGGGCGCAAGGTGCCGCGCGAAACCGCCAGAATGCCCTACTCAGTCCGTAGCGCGACCGCTGGATCGATACGCATGGCACGGCGGCCGGGCAATATACAGGCTATGAGAGCAGTTGCCAATAGGAGCGCCGCTACCGTGACGTAGGTGAAAACGTCAAAGGGCCTAATCCCGAACAGTAGCGTCTCAAGATAACGCGATAACCACCATGCGCCGAGTGCGCCAAGCAGCATGCCGGCAAGAGCCGGTCGCATACCTTGGCCGAGAACTATAGCGAAAACGTCAGTACGGCTGGCGCCCAAGGCGACTCGCAGGCCGATCTCGGCAGTGCGACGGTTCATCGTGTAAGCAAGCACGCCATAGATACCGGTCGTGGCCAGGAGCAGTGCAATACCCCCGAAGGACGTCAAGAGGATTACGTTGAACCGCTGAGGCGAGAGAGAACGGTGCACCACTTCCTCGAAGGAGCGAAGGTCTGTCACTGGGAGATTGGGGTCGAGCTCGGTGACGATGGCGCGTACAGTATTGGCGACGGCGAGCGGGTTGCCGCGCGTGTGCAGAACGAACTCCGAAACCATGGCGTTCTGGCCGTATGGGAGATAGGCAGTGAGAGTAGGGCCGTAGGCAGGTCCGCGTTCACGGCTGTCCGCCACTATGCCGACGACTTCTGCATCGAAGTTGCTGTTGGCCCAAAGATCGACGCGTTTGCCGACGGCCTCTTCATTGCCAAAAAGCAATCTGGCCAGACGTTGACTGAGAACAACACGGCGGGGCGGCGCAGGTTGACCGCGATCAGCCTCGATGGGCTTATCGCGCTCGTCGAATGCTCTACCGCGCAGCAGCGGTAGACCCACGGCATGAAAGTAGCCGGGCGAAACGATACGCCAACCGGCCCAAGGTGGTGGTCCTTGAGTGCCGCCGTTTTTAGCGGAAACAGCGGTGATCCCCATGCCCGTATCCGGTCCTTCCACCGGCCGGCTGCTGATAGCACCGGCCGCGATCACCTGCGCGACTGTAGAAAGACGCTGAAAGAAGCGGTCCAAAAACTGCTTGCCGACTCCCTCGTGATAGTACGACTGGGGCATGTTTACCGAGAAGACAAGGCGGCTTTCGGTTTGGAAGCCACGGTCCGCGTTCATAAGTTCGCTAAAGCTGCGGATGAGCAGACCGGCCCCGACCAGCAGGAGAAAGGAAATTGCAACCTCGGCGGTTACCAGTAGTGCTCGCAAACGGCCTTGTTCGCGGCTGCCCGTTTGGTGATCGGCATCGCGCATGGCATTCGCTGTGCTACTCGCGGGAGTTTGCAATGCAGGCGCGAGGCCGGAGAACACACCGGTCAGAATGGCAATCAGGACGGCGAATCCGAGCACCCATGGATTGAGGGTCGCATCGGCCAGACGCGGTATTCCTTCGACCTGCACTGCCTGGAGCCCGCGCAATGTGCCGAAAGCCAGCACCAAGCCTAGCAAGGTACCGAAGAGACTGAGGAGAAGCGATTCCATCATTACGAAGCGAATGAGGCGTGCGCGTCCTGCACCGAGAGCGATGCGGACAGCGATTTCCCGCTGGCGGGCGGTGCCGCGCGCCAACAACAAGTTGGCAATGTTCTGGCAGGCAATGAGGAGAAGGAAGCCGACGGCGCCCACAAGAACCCAGAGCGCGCGACGCGCCTTGTCGCCGGCGATCCAACTGCTCGCGGGCAACAAAGAAAACCCGATGCCTTTGTCCGGCCCAGGGTGCGTTTTGTCAAGCCTGGCCGCGAGCCGTTTCAAATCCGCTTGGGCGGCTTGCACGGACACACCGGGCGCGAGCCGGCCGATCACAGAGAATTCCCAACTTGCGCGGTCGGCATTTGCACGGTAACCGAACGGCTGATAAACCTGATCGTTAATCCAAGGCTCGCCGGGTGGGAGGACACCCACGACGATGCAGGCGCGATCGTTCAGGCGCAGCGTTTTGCCAATGATCTTCGGATCAGCACCAAAGCGGCTTCGCCAAAATTTATTGCCGAGAATGACCACCCCGTTGTGAAAGCCATTTCGATCGTCGGTGTAGGAAAAGTCTCGACCCAACACGGGAGATACGCCAAGAGTGCGAAAGAAACCAGCGGTAACTGATCGGTCGGTGACCTTCTCTGCCGGGCCGTCGCCCGTCAGGTTGGCCTCGTCGTAGTGGAAGGCCGCGACTTCTTCAAACGAATGATTCTGCGCGCGAACGTCCCAGAAATTGGCCTCGCTAAAAGCCGCCTTATCAATGCCAAGGCTCAGCCGCGACTCTTTCAGCTCAACTAGGTGGTCCGGGTCGCGAAAGGGCAGAGGTTGAAGAAGAGCTGCGTAGAAGATGCTGAAGACGACAGTCGTGGCGCCAATGCCTAGAGCGAGCATCGTGCTGCCAAGAATCCATAGATCTTTGTTGCGACTCAGGCTACGCAAGGACTGGCGCAATTCTGTGCAGAATGTCTCAATCATGACGCCGAGGCGAACGTCGCGAACGTTTTCCTTGATTACCTCCAGGCCTTCCATTTCGAGTCGAGCGGCGCGTACCGCTGTGCTTGGATCTATTCCGGCGCGCGACTTCTCGTCTGCGAGCATCGCTTGGTAGGAATGGAGTTCCTGGTTGAGATCGTCGTCCACAACTTGCTTCTTCGTGAGGTTGCGCCATAGTGTCCTGAGCCGGTGCCACATGTGATTCCTCGCTCCTTCCCTTACGCCATTTCGAGGGCGCTTGCCATTGCCGCCGAGATGCGCGTCCACTGATCGGTTTCTTGTTTGAGCTGCCGAGTTCCAGTCTTGGTGAGCCGGTAAAACTTGGCTCGGCGGGTGTTCTCCGATTCCCCCCAACTGGAACTCAGCCAGCCCGCCTGCTCCATCCGATGCAGTGCTGGAAAGAGCGATCCAGGCTTGACTTGGAAGGTGTTGCCAGTCACTTGGGCGATACGCCGGGAAATACCGAGTCCGTGGAGTGGTTCAAGCGCAAGGACTTTCAGGATGAGCACGTCAAGCGTGCCCTGTAGGAGCGCGGTACTTGCCGATGCAGGCTTTTTCATATCGGCATTCTATCTGTACAGATATTCTATATGAAGTCGCGTGAGTCTCGACTGTCTTTTTTGGCGTGACCTGCTTTTGCCGTGTTCCCACACTGCTAGTACAAAGCGCCATCCGCTCGGATTCTCCTGTGGTCGCCGGTGGTGCGGAAGCTATAATCGTGCGCTAGTCGCCCGATGGACCATCGATCACGATATGGAATGGAACACGAACTCAGATCATTCCGTCTGCTAATTGGTTGTCACTTGACGGAAAACCCGGATCCCGTTATTCGCAGCAACGCCTAGCGGCTTCGGAAGCCGCTGTACCATCGCGCACCAACTACTCCGGATGCCCGACGACAGTGGCCGAAGCAGGATGGTCGAACACGCTGAATATGGTCGTGCTGGCGGCTGTGCACAGCCCAAGAAGGAAAAGAATCAACCCGGCGGTGCCGGGATTCCAGGCCAAAATTCGCAGCGCCCACAAACATCGTTCATGCGGCCATTTTATGAGGGCCGCGTGGGCGGCCATGGTCGGACGTTACGTAGGTGCTCCAGCATTTGGGCCTTCCTCTCGGGAAGTATTCGCAGCATCGCCGGAACTCAAGCCCACGGAAAAGACACACCGATTCAATAATCTTTGTGTTCCAGAAAAACGTAAGGCCGCTGCTCTGCCAACTTCACGCTAATCCGCTCAGCGTCACGTCCGCCGGGGCGACATTCAATTTCTGAGAGCGACTGGAGCCCTGTATGACCGGATGTGAAACGTTGCCGCCCCGTTCCTTGGAAAACAGCCTCGGCTGAACATTTGAGAACAAAGCACCAATCGCAAAGCACCGCGCGCAAGCGACACCTGCTTTCGCCCTGCGAAGTTGTTTCCACCCCCGTTCTCGTCAACCGCCCTGGCCCGTTCACAAAAGCTCCATCTCTCGATTTCCCCTCGAATCACCCACTTACAGCCAAACTTTTTCTACATAGTTCGTTTTCGCCCATTCGTGTGCTAGCTTCGAGCAGGCTCCCAAGAGGCTTCCCTCTCGCGGGCCATTCCTATTTCAGGAGGCCAAAACGCATGTCCGCTCGATCCATCCGCCGCGCCGCCGAGCGCAAAGCAACCAACTTGTCCCCCGCCCAGCTCATCGCCAATCGAGAAAATGCGCAGCTATCCACCGGCCCGCGTACACCCGATGGTAAAGCGAAAGCCTCCGTGAACGCTGTAAAGTCGGGGCTCACCGGTCGCACCGTCCTGCTTCCCACCGACGATGCCGCCGAATACGCCGCTCTAATCGCCGCTTACCAAAACGAGTTTGCTCCCATCGGCCGCGCTGAATGTGAGCTCGTCCAATCCGTCGCCGACACCGACTGGCGTCTTCATCGCATTCGCTCTCTCGAATTCGCCCTGTACACGCAAGGCCATTTGCAATTCGAAGAAGCCCTCAATCACTATCCCGAAGACATCCGCCCCGCTATGATTCAGTTGCAGACGCATGTCACTTACGAGAAGCAGTTGCGCAACCTCAACATTCAGGAAGCTCGCCTGTACCGCCGTCACGAAAAGGATTTAGCCGAACTCCACCGCCTCCAGACCGAGCGCAAGGCGAAAGAGGCCGAATCGTTGGACGCCCCCGTGAGCACTCCAATCACCTCGGCCAAAAATGGGTTCGAATTTTCAACCGCGCCTTCCATCGTCTCAGCCGCCCCGCCCGCCGATCCTGGAGAGTTCGCGCAGCACTCCCAAGCAGCATGAAATCTTCGAACTCCTACAGACGGTTTACCAACCATCAGCGTTCATCGGCGTTAATCGGTGGCCAATAAGGCGTTAATCTGTGGCCAATAAGAAACTTGAGAGGCGTTGCGTGGGAACGGCACCAAGTCGTTATCGCCGCTGATGAACACTGATGAACATGGATACTTCGACTTGACCGAGCACGTGCTCGGAGCGATTTTCGAGGTTTCCAACACTCTAGGCGCCGGATTCCTCAAGAAAGTCTACCGGCGCCGCTAGTCACAGAACTCCACGTGCGTGGCATCCGGACCACTGCCGAAGCGTCATTTACAGTAACTTACAAGGGCCAATCAGTGGGACAATACTTCGCCGATCTGCTCGTGGAAGATGTGCTGGTTATCGAGTTGAAATGTGCGGAGCGTCTCTCTAACGAACACACCGCGCAATGTCTCAACTATTTGAAAGCTTCCGGCCGGACCCTGTGTCTTCTCGTCAACTTCCAGAAACCAAAAGTCGAATGGAAGCGAATCGTCCACGGCTTTCAGGTTCCCGAGCCGATTGAGGCAGGGCCCGCCGCGGGATAGATCCCGTTCCCTCTGTCCATCTATTTTCTGAATACTACACTGGCGAGGCACCCTGCGTATGCCGCCCTGCGCAATTACGCCGGATCGTGCACCGATTCCCTACGTGGTCACGCCGGCAGCTGGAGACGCGCTCTTGGCCATAGCCGCATTGCGAAGCGTAACGGGTGAGGGAATTGTCAATAGTCGTCTCGATAACTTCACCAGACCGCGCCGTTCCAGTTGATTCAGAGTGGTGGAAGTGGTCTCTCGAGTGGCTCCGATCAGATCCGCCAATTCCAATTGCGTAATGGGGAGCTGGTACCCTTCACCGTCGTCAAGCGGTTTAACGAGCGCGGAAAGCTCCGCGAGGTAGTGTAAAATCCTATACTCCACATCGTGTAGGCACAAGAGTTCCACTTTTTCCGCCAAAACCATTTTCCGCTGCAGCAGATACCCTATCAGCGCGGTAGCCAATTCGGAACCGTCCGAGACGGTGCGTTTCAGCACCTCCCGAGGAATTCGAAAGAGCGTAGCCGTGGTCAGCACTTCCGCCTCGGCAGAGTAGGGCTGTTCTTCATCCGCCAATACCTCTTCCCCAATCAGATGTCCGGGGCCACAGATCGTAAGGATGATCCGGTCTCCGCTGTTATTCGTTCGCGTCAGCTTGATCATTCCGTCTTCTATGAAATACAGGGAATCGGCCGCTTGGCCTTGCGTAAAGAGAGATGTGGATCGGCGAAGCGATGCCATGCGGCTTACTTCAGGGGCGGAAAGCAGTGAGGTTCTTACTACGGATGCAAGAGAGGTCACGTTCGCCCTCCTCAAGGGGGCTGACTCCGATTATATGCAGTAATACACTGCAATCCCAAGAACAACTCCCAGGTTTAGCAAATATTCTCGCAGATAAGGCTAAGTCGTGTAATCCGTCTTACGAAGACTCGCGGCGAACCCGGCCGCTGAATCCAAAATTGGTCGAGGATCGCCCGAAGAAGCAATTCTCCGGCGGATACTGGCTAATGCCGTGAGAAGCTCGTCCATCGCGAATAGCACGTTGGACTGGTTTGTGGCGAGAATGCTGAGCCAGAGGTCTGGAGGGCTCAGCGCCAGACGGGTCATGTCGAGCAACCCCGGCCCAAAAGCCCTCGTTAAATGGCGATTGTGCTGCTCGGCCAACGTTCGCGCTAATGCGGTTGAGAGGATCTGGGGCAGATGAGAAGTAAACGCGACCGTCGCGTCATGTTCGGCAGGCGACATTTCTATGATCTCGGCGCCCATGCGTGCGAGCCACTCGCGAAATTCTGTCGCTAAGGCGGTTTCAGCGCTGGTCGGCGTGAGAACGTAAGGTCGGCCTCGGAACAGATCCGCCTCGGCAGCTTCGACTCCACGCTGCTCCTTCCCCGCCATCGGGTGACCGCCCAGGAAGGTTCCGGAACGGAGAGACTCGGACGCCTTTTGAACGATCGCCGCTTTCGTGCTTCCCGCGTCTGTAATTAACGTGTCTGAGCGCGTGAGCCGGCCGAGCGCTTCCAGCGTCTGCAGAATGCGATCGACTGGTTGCGCCAGGTAGATCAGCTCTGCCGCGCTCGCGGCTTCGTCTAACCTCGCGCTTCGCGAAATGGCGCCGCGTTGAATGGCTGCCTCGATGGCCGCAGGTGAGCTCACGCCCAGCAGCTCGCCCGTGAAGCCCGCTTTCCTCAGCGCCAGGCCGAAAGAGCCGCCGATCAAGCCGACTCCGACAATCGCAACCGTTTTCATGGGTGCTGGTTCATGAGTGCTTAGGGCTCGCTCAAGCCGTTCGGCCGATTGCGGCGGCAATCGCGCGGACCTGCTGCATCAGCTCCGAAAATTGGCCTGGGCGAAGTGTTTGCGCGCCGTCGCTCAGCGCTTTATCCGGATCGGGATGCACTTCCACCAGGAGTCCGTCCGCTCCCGCCGCAACCGCCGCGCGCGCCATCGCAAGCACATAGTCGCGTTTCCCTGTGCCGTGCGAAGGATCGGCAATCACCGGGAGGTGCGTCAGACGCCTCAGCACCGGGATGGCCGCGATATCCATGGTGTTGCGTGTGCTGGTTTCGAACGTCCGAATGCCGCGCTCGCACAGGATCACCTCATAATTGCCGCCGGACATGATGTATTCAGCCGAGAGCAGAAGTTCCTCGATAGTCGCCGCGATGCCGCGCTTGAGCAGAATCGGTTTCCGTGTCTTGCCCAGCTCGCGAAGCAGGTTGAAGTTCTGCATGTTTCTCGCGCCGACCTGCAGGATATCTGCGTATTCGACCAGCAATGGGATTTGCGTCTGGTCCATCACTTCGCTGACCACCAGCAATGCGTGCCGGTCGGCGGCGGAGCGCAATAGTCTAAGGCCTTGTTCGCCCATTCCCTGGAAACTATAAGGTGAGCTGCGCGGCTTAAACGCTCCGCCGCGAATCACCTGGGCGCCGCTCAAGGCGACAATCTCCGCGCACAGCTCGATCTGGTCCGCGCTCTCGATGCTGCACGGCCCGGCCATCGAAACAATCTTTGAGCCGCCGATCTCGACATTGCCGATTTTGATCATCGTGCCCGCCGGCCGGAAATGCCGGCTGGCCAGCTTGTAGGGCGAGACGATGCGATGGCATTCTTTAACCCCATCCATCACCTCGAGAATTGCCGGATCGAAGTCATCGAGAGGTCCGACGCCTCCAAGCACCGTATGGCGCACGCCAGTGGATCGATGAACCGTGAAGCCCATCTCGACCAGGCGGCTGATCACAGCTTCGGTTTGGGCTTCCGTCGCGCCCTCTTGCATCACCACCAACATTAGTGATCACGCTCCAGCATTTTCAGCTTTTGCACGTTTCTCATCTCATCGATGATCCGCTCAAATATGCGCTTTACTGCATCATGAGGCAGCGGCCCATGATTGTGGCCCACGACGTTCGCAAAAACCTGATCTTCGCGCTTCGGCTCGTAAATGGCGAGGTGAAGATCCTGCTTGATGCGGCCAATTTCTTCCACAATCGTAGTGCGCTGGTTTATCAGGTCCAGAAGGCGGAGATCCAAATCGTCGATGTGTACCCGGCAACGCTCCAGATCGTCCATGGTCCACCGGCTCATGATGCGCGGAGGGAATTGGTAAGCCGCCTGGTAAAGCTCTCGAGTTTTGCGGGAAGCTCCGGTGATGCGGCATTGCTCTCGATGAACTTTACGATGGCGCTGCCCACCACCACGCCATCGGCGATTTCGGCAACCTCCGCGACCTGTTCCGGCGTGCTGATTCCGAATCCGATCGCTAAAGGAAGATCGGTCAGCTCGCGCATGCGCCGGGTGAGCGGCGCGGCGGCTTCCGAAACCGAGGCTTGTTCGCCCGTCACGCCTGTTCGTGAGACCAGGTAGATGAATCCTGAGGAATGCCGCGCGGCCAGCCGAAGGCGGCGCTCGGTACTGGTCGGCGCGGCGAGAAACACCGTATCCAGGCCGTGTTCGCGAAGACGGCGCACCGGCTCGCCCGCTTCTTCTACGCACAGATCCGTCAGAAGCACGCCGTCAATGCCCGCATCCGCGGCGTCTCTGGCCAGATTGTCAAAGCCGTAGCGCAGCAGCGGATTCATGTAGCTGAACAGCACCAGCGGAATACTCGACTGCCGCCGAATTTCGCGAACAATATCAAGCAGCCGGGCAAGCGTGATGCCCCCGCGCAAGGCTCGTTCGGATGCGCGCTGGATGACCGGGCCGTCCGCAATCGGATCGGAGAAAGCAACACCCAGTTCAATCAGGTCGGCGCCGCCGCGCTCGAGCGCGAGCGCCAGTGACACCGTCTGGGCGGGATTCGGATCGCCTCCCGTGATGTAAGCGATAAATGCCTTCCGGCCGGCTTCCTTGCAGGAATCGAAGGCGCTGCCGATACGCGTCGTTGCCGTCTCAGTCACCCTCGTCCAGCTCCGGCATGTTCTCCCGATAGATATCGACGTCTTTATCTCCGCGTCCCGAGACATTGACAATGTAAATCGCATTTGCTTCCGAAGGGGCGCGCCGGATCGCTTCAGCAATCGCGTGCGAAGATTCGAGCGCAGGAATGATGCCTTCCATTCGAGCCAAGGTCTTCGCCGCCTCGAGCGCGTCGCCATCGCTGATTGAGACATATTCCGCCCGGCTCTCATCGTGCAGCCATGCATGTTCAGGCCCGATCAGCGCATAATCCAGACCGGCCGAGACCGAATGCGTCAATCCCACTTGCCCTTCTTCGTCTTGCAAAAGATAGCTGAACGCGCCGTGCAGCACGCCCGGAGATCCGCCGCTGAAGCGCGCGGCATGATCTCCCAACCGATGTCCCCGGCCACCGGCTTCCACTCCAATCAGCCGCACGCTTGTGTCAGTCACGAATGGATAGAAAATTCCAATCGCATTGCTTCCACCACCGACGCAGGCGAGAATCGTGTCGGGCAAGCGCCCGATTTGTTCCAATGATTGCGCGCGGGCTTCTTCGCCGATCACTTTATGGAAATCTCGCACCATCATCGGATAGGGGTGGGCGCCAAGAGCCGACCCAAGCAGGTAATGCGTGGTCGCGATATTGGTCACCCAATCGCGCATGGCTTCGCTGATCGCGTCTTTCAGAGTTCTACTGCCATTCGTTACGCCGTTTACCTTGGCCCCCAACAGGCGCATGCGGAAGACATTCAAGCGCTGCCGCCGCATATCTTCCTCGCCCATGTAGACCACGCATTCCATGCCGAAAAGCGCGCACACGGTTGCGGTGGCGACGCCGTGCTGCCCGGCGCCCGTCTCCGCGACGATTCGCTTTTTCCCCATGCGCCGCGCGACCAGAATCTGACCCAGGCAGTTATTGATCTTGTGCGCGCCGGTATGAAGCAGGTCTTCTCGCTTGAGCCAGATTTGGGCGCCGCCAAGTTTTTCGGTGAGCCGCTTCGCAAAATAAAGGGGAGTCGGGCGGCCGGCGTAATGGTGAAGCAGCGATTCCAATTCGGCTTGAAAAGCAGGATCCTCCCGTGCCACAGCGTAAGCCTCTTCGAGCTCCTCCAAGGGAGACATCAGGACTTCGGGAACATAGCGGCCCCCATAGGGGCCGAAATGCCCGAGCGCGTCCGGGACTGCCGTCGGATTCATAAACGACCTGCCGCGAGCGCCGCTTCAACAAAATCCCGAACTCGTTGCGGATCTTTCTTGCCCGGCTCTGATTCCAAACGCGAGCAGGCATCGACACCCCACGGCTGGGCAGTCTCGATCGCCTGTCGAACATTGCTCGAATCTAGCCCGCCTGCAATGATGATGCGATGCTTGTGCCCCGCCGCAAGCCTCCAATCGAACGTCTTACCGGACCCGCCAAATTCATCGTTAGGCGTGTCGATCAAATATGCTTCCACCCCTGACCCATTGAGAGCGGCATCCGGTCGAGTCGCTCTCCAGATGCGATGAGACGTCGTCAAAGAGGGCCAATCGCCGTGCAGCTGCAATACGTCGAGAGGCACTTGAGTCCCGATATCGAGGAGCTCTTTCTCGCCCGCATTGACAAAGATCCCCACCTTAAGAAATGCGCCCGAAACTGCATCCACGATTTCACGAGCGCGAATCGGCGAGATGTATCGAGGGCTCTTTCGATAGAAGTTAAACCCGAGCGCGTTCGCTCCTGCCTCCAGTGAAACGCGTGCGTCCTCTTCGTTCGTGATGCCGCAGATTTTAATGATACCGGTCATGACGTTGGTCTCAAGAGAGTCTTGAGCAACGCGGCCGGATCGCGCGACCTCATCAGCAATTCGCCAATCAGGAAAGCGTGAAAACCTGCCCCCCGCAGAAGATCGATATCCGCGCGCGTATGAATGCCGCTCTCGCTGACACGGATGGAATCTACCGGCATGAGAAAACTGAGGCGCAGAGAAGTATCGAGCGAGACTTCAAAGGTCTCAAGATCGCGGTTGTTCACTCCGATGATTTCAGCCCCGGAATCGATGGCCTTCGTGAGTTCTTCGTGATTGTGAACCTCGACCAGCGATGCCATTCCAAACGTCGAAGCGAGCTCCCGGAAGCTCTGAAGTTCCAGCACGTCCAGGATGGCGGCGATAAGCAGAATAGCGTCCGCTCCGTGAGCCGCGGCTTCATAGATTTGGACCCGGTCTATGATGAAATCCTTCCTCAACACGGGCAGATCGGCAGCCGCGCGCGCCGCTTCCAGGTCATGCAGCGAGCCCTGAAAATATTCTTTGTCCGTGAGCACTGAAAGACATGCGGCGCCGCCTTGTTCGTAAGCATGTGCGAGGAACGCTGGATGGAAATTCGGCTGCAGCAGGCCTTTGCTCGGCGAAGCCTTCTTGATTTCCCCGATAAGAGCCGGCTCAGAGCTTTGGAGCGCCTGCACGAAAGGGCGCGCCGGGGACTTTCGGGCGTGCGCCTCGCGTTCCAAAATCGCCGCCCGCGAATGCAGCTCGGCCACTTCTTGCTGCTTGTGCTGGACGATCTCGGCAAGCATGCCGGATGCAGTGCGGGACATCATCGCGGAGGGCTTCGGAACCCTCATCGTAACAGGTTAGAAGCCTGTTACGCTGACACGTTTCCGCTCACGGCACGACTGATAAATCGCAGTTACCACTTCAAGAGCGCGATATCCCTCTTCGCCATTGACCAGAGGCTCGCGGCCGCTGCGGATCGCGTCCGCGAAATCCTGAAACTGGCGTTCGAACGAGGTGAGGCTGATCGCCATCGGATCGGACGATCCGGAAGAAACAGTATGCTCCACGGGCGCCGGATCGACGGCGTTAGCCTGCTCATCGTGGCGCACATCCCAGGTGGTCAAACGATCGCCCGAAATCACTGCCGTTCCCTTCGTCCCATGGATTTCGATTCTTTCGGTGTAACCCGGCCAGAAGGCCGTCGACGCCTGGATAACGCCGGCCGCCCCCGATTCATAGGAGAGCAATGCGTTGACGATATCTTCCGATTCGATTCGATGCCGCGCGCCCAGTTGCCACATTCCATCCACAGCCGCCACCGGACCGATGAGGTGGAGCAGAATGTCCACTTGATGGATGCCTTGATTGATGAGCGCTCCGCCGCCTTCCGTTTCCCAGCTTCCTTTGATGGGCCGCGCGTAGTATTCATCGTTACGGAACCACTTCACATACGCATCTGCTTCGAGGATCTTGCCCAGCCGTCCAGCCGGAATGGCGCGCTTAAGGAACACAGTGGCGTCGTCGAACCGATGCTGGCTCATCACTCCCAGAGGGATGCCCGCCTTTCGCGCGATCTCGAGCATCCGTCTCGCGATTTCTAAATTCGTGGCGATCGGCTTTTGGACCTGAACTGGTCTCCCGATTTCGGCGCAGATCTCGAGAGGCTGCAGGTGGAAATCGGGAAACGTACAGACGTCAATGAAATCGAGACCGGGGTATCGGCATAGGTCCCGGTAATCGGCGATGAACTCCGCGCCCCATTGAGCCGCGAAGCCGCGCCCCCGCGACTCTGTTTTGTTTGAGCAGGCAACGATCTCAAAGCCGATGTTCTTGTAGGCCTGCGCGTGCTTATTCGCGATAGCGCCCGTCCCGAGAATCCCGAGCCTCATTGGTCAGAGACCGGTTTCGGTTCCGCAGATGCTGACCTCGAGACCTGCTTCGCGGAAAAACGCCGCTTTCACGGCCAAAGCGTGTTTTGCGCCTTCTGCATCCGCTCCGTAGGCCACCTGAATATGATTCGCCTTGTGACGCGCCATCATCTGGTCTCGTGAAATCCCATAGAGAACCGCATGCATGATAGGCCACTGCGGAGTCGTGATGCGCCACCGTCGCTCTGTCTCTTCTAAGGGGAGTTCTATCGCCCGTGCACGGCCCAAGTCTGCCTTCAACTTGCCATCTTCAATGAAGATACGGCTCCAGACAATCTCGCCAGGCTTGCTTACTCCTTTGAGTGAGCCGCCGCCCAGACCGAAATACATGGAAGGCTGACGCTCGCTCACCGAGCCCTTGTATCCGCCGGCATTGTGCTCCGCAGGCACGGCGCCGGAGATTTCGAAGACCCAAACGAATTGATCCTCAAACTGCTCGCCGAAGCGCAAATCGTGCAGCGTAGTTTCCGGCGGATATCCGAGCGCGTTCCAAACGCGATTGGTGACCAGCGCATCCAGGCCCGAACACTCATCTACTTCGTTGAAATGCGGAAGTGGCTGTCCTTCGTAGAGAATGCGACCATCCGCTGATCGCACCGGCGGCCTGTCGCTGTTGTTGAGCAAACCCTCGGCAAGATCTGAAGCCGGAGTCAGGTCTTTTAGCCCTTGCTGATATTGGATACCTAGAGCCGAACACCCAAACTCGGCGGCGATCCGCACCGCCGCGATGTACATACGGCACTGATCCAGAATCTGATCGTCAGTGAGGTCGATTTCAGGATTCGGGCCCGTCTTAAACGTCAGGCCTTTGTCGTCGAGCCACTGGCGAACCGCTTGAGCCTCTGACTGCGGTATCGACCGCATCGCGGCGTACAAAGCGGATTGGCTGAGGCGCTCCTTGTACACGCCGGTCGGATTCAATAGATGATCGGGCACAATCGCGTTGAACATGCCCATGCACCCCTCATCGAACACGCCCATAATTGCCTTCTCGCGCTTGAGCCGGCGAGCGAGCGAAATGCCCAGGGATTCCGCCTCGGGTGCCAGGTTTAATTCGTCCAAAGCGCGAACATGGCTGGTGTCATGCTCTACTGTTCCCGTGCCGAGCCACGACTTAAGCCGCGATAAAAAGTAATCGTCGGTAAAATCCTCTGACCAGAGCGTGGAATACTCGACTCCCGCCTTGGTCAGTGATCCGTTCAAATTGAGCATGCCTACCAAGCCGGGCCATTGGCCGCTCCAATTCGCAACCGTGAGTATCGGCGCTTGGTGCGTGATCAAGCCGTGCAAAACATGGTGGCTATATTGCCAAACGGCTTCCACCACCAGGATGGGCTGCTCTTCCGGGATCGCACGGAACACTTCCATCCCGTACTTCTGGGAATCGATGAACCCGTGCTGCTTGACGGCGTCAAGCGGATGTCCGCGCTGCACCTGAAAGCCGAAGCCCTCAACTGCTTTTGTAACCGCTTGTTCAACACGTTCCTGCGCGGGCCAACACACGCGGTTCGCCGAAAGGCGCAGATCGCCGCTCGCGATCAACGTCACGGTGTTCCGCATCGCTCTTATTTTTGCAGACGAACGGGCCGCTACTCTTGGATTTGAACCAGCTCGTTTGATGATCGAGCAGGCGGCTGGACATCCCAGCGCAAGCCTTCCCGCCGGCGCGACGCTCGATTGACGGTTCTTCCTATCGCGAGCGATCCACCGATCAAATGACGCGCCCGCAATGGACCGGCAACTCTCAAGTCGCCCAGCCAGTGCATGCCCATGCTCATCGAGCAGCCGCACTCGGCGCAGTTGGGCTCGCCCCCGAATACGCAAGGCTCAACGCGAGTCGCCATATCGGCCGTATAGTTGACGGAAAGCTTCGAAAAGAGACACGTCGATGGATTTTTCGGAGGCGAGAGAAATGCATCCATCAATCCCTTGTGCATGGTGAGCTTTGGATAGCGGCCGGCAACCGTCTTGAAATAAGCGGCCAAATCACGCCGGTTCTCTTCAGTCAGCCGCTCGGGCGAATCTTCATTCAACTGAGGCGTGTACACGCTGACCCAAATGTGGTGTACTTCCGGCCGAGCATTCCAGAACTCCAGATACCGGTCCATATAACCGGATGCTTCGACGTTCTTTCGGACAACGGTCCAATGGATGTTGACCTTGCGATCTTTGATGTTATTCAGAATTCGCTCATACGTTGCGGGTTTCCGCCGAACATCGTGATCCTCGGGATTACCGTCGACCGAAACAGC
This sequence comes from Bryobacteraceae bacterium, assembly GCA_049582585.1. Taxonomy (GTDB): domain Bacteria; phylum Acidobacteriota; class Terriglobia; order Bryobacterales; family Bryobacteraceae; genus Bog-105. The sequence goes on from JBAUUG010000100.1 coordinate 24,228, forward strand.
GACAGTGATCTTCGGCAGCTTCGTCCAATCCTGAGGAATAGGAACCACCGCGCTGGTCACAACCATGGTGTAAATACCGCGCCGGCTCAGCTCCGGAATGACGCGGCTCAACTCACGATGACGAATGAGAGGTTCACCGCCTACCAGTGACACTTGCAGCGGTTCATGTTCGGCTACAAGCCGCAGAATGCTATTGACAAGATCATCGCCGCGGAGATCGCTAAGGCTCCTTAGATTCGGTCCGCCTTCTCCAAGGTGTGAGTCGCCGTATGCGTAGCAACCGGGACACCGAAGCGGGCACTCACGCGTTACTTCGATGGACAACATGGGGATCTTGCCTGTCAGTACTTTTCCCCACGATTGAAAGATATTCCGAACTTCCATTGCGAGCCGTCAAGCTTCTGACGTAGCGAGCGCCCATCGCGATTCAGTTTCGTTAGGCGGCGGGAATCAATAAGCCCATCCCAGAGTCACTTGGTAACTCCTGGGCGTCACGAAATGGGTACCGCTGAAAGTAGAGAGGAAGTTGTATAACGCTTCGTCATTGGTGACGTTGATCGCAGTGAGCTTCAAGCTCGTTTTCACTTTCTCTTTATGGAAGAGATTGTCAGTTCCGAGCGCAACATCAAACAAATTTCTCGGCGCAATGCGTGGTGGATTATGATCGGGATTGTACGTGCCGGGAGCGGGAATCACGAGGCGTGTAGCGCCATAATTCGCGGAACAAGAAGTGATGGGATGCTCCAGCGTCGCGACCTCACTGCCGCAGTAAAAACCGATTGCCGCTTGCTCGTCCGCATTCAGGGCAAGCGCGTCAGCAAGGTCCGTCACGGATCCTGCCACTTCGCCGCTATCGTATCGCCATGTGAAGGCTATCCAGGGGCCATCTTTTTTGTATTGATAACGAAGATAAGACGTCTGCTGGAAGGCTTGGTCATGATCGATCCGAAAGACGCCGGTATCGAGCGGTGAGTTGAAGATGAGACCGCCAATCTCAGGACCGAAAAAGCGCGCTCGCGTATGCCCGATCGTCGTGTAGGCTTGGAATCCATGCAAGTTAGAAGTAGAGACTCGGGCTGAGACTCCATCAATCTTCGATTGACGCCATTCGATGGGGAAGGCGATTGGTGTGTCGAAGAGCGTGTCGAAATCGAACGCGTTCTTCGTGTATTTCCAAAAATAATCGCCTTCCACACGCACATACTTACTGAATGCTTGCTGCAAGCCCGTGTCGTACTCACTGCGATGGCCGGGCCGAAGCGCCGCGCTGCCGAACGCTCCGAAGACATTGGAGGCCAAACCGCCTGATCCCGTAGTGCTCGAAAGAACCAGGTTTTCGTTGTATGGCGTTTCCATGGTTCTGTCGTAAGAACCGCGAATCACTGTCCCTGTCGCCTTGAAAAGATAGGAGAACCCGATCCGGGGCTCCAGAAGCTTGTCGGTCGAGATTCCGGCGTAATTGTCAAAACGCGCGCCAAGCGTAAGCGTCAGGTTCTTGATAGTAATTTGATCTTGGGCGTAGACCGCTTCCTCGTCGATGTTTGCGGCGCCGCGGAAATGGAATAAGCTACCGCCGCGGGTCAGGTCGTAGGGAACCAGACCGGCAGACAAATTCGGATTAGCAACGTACCCCAGCGCCGCGCAAGCGGCCGGTTGCGTAGGGAAAGGCGCGATCATCGCGCCGCCGGTCGAAGTTAAGCAAACCGGATTGAAGGACGGGTCGGTAATGCCAAGCCCGAAGTTCTCGTTCAGCCGCGTCTGCATCAATTGAGTGCCGACTTTAATATTCTGGACGCCGTTCGCGTATGACAGATCGAGTCGCGTCCCCCAATTCGTGAGATGGCGATCTTGATTGATAGTAGCCGGGGTGTCATTGAATGGATCTCCACTCGGGTAGTACTCGATGTGGTCCTGGCGCCAGAACGGATTAATCGAAAGAAGAGTTGCCGGGCTGAACGTATGTTGGTAGCCGAGAGCGGAACTGAGCGTAGTTGCTTGCTGGCGCTGATCCTGTGAGAGTTGATCATAGG